>CAIVKO010000057.1 GCA_903906515.1 Akkermansiaceae bacterium | reverse complement strand
GCTTTCGGCGGACGTGCGGATGTCATGGACATGCTTGCCCCGGTCGGTCCGGTCTATCAGGCGGGCACGCTTTCCGGCAATCCGCTGGCCATGGCCGCCGGCCTCGCCCAACTCCGGGAACTCGCCAAGCCTTCGGGTTTCCCGCGGCTCGATCAACTCGGTGCGCACTTCGAAGCGGGCCTGCGCACCCTGCTCACCGAAAAAGGCGTGCCCCACCGCCTCAACCGCGTGGGCTCGATGTTCTGCCTGTTTTTCACTGATCGCGAAATCGTGAATGTGACCGACGTGATGAAGCAGGACATCGGCTTCTTCAAAAAGTTCTTCTGGGGCTGCCTCGAAAAAGGCATTTACCTCGCACCCAGCCCCTACGAAACCGGCTTTATCTCATTGGCCCACACCGAGGCGGATCTGGATGACACCTTGACCGTGTTTGGTGAGGTGCTGTCAGGGATTTGAACGGGGACGAGCCAGCCTGGCGGAGTCATGGTAGGCATTTTTTCAACCGCGAAGAATAGCGAATGAAGAGTTCTCGGAGATCCGCGAAAGAGGGAGAGCTGGAACTCTGGCCCGACAATTCAAAAATCAACAATCGTCGTTCATCAATCGTCAATCGATTCGTTGGTAGAGGGCCACGATCCTGTCGCATCAAGCAGTGGCGCCGATGGTACCCGGGATGGGGCCGTTGTCATCGGGTTGGTTTTCTTCCGATGTTTTGGAGGCGGGTTTCTTCTTGAACTCCTCGGGCACGGGAGGCGGCTTGGGAGCGGTGGGAGGATCCTTCATTTCCCCGAATTCGATGATGTCGCGGACGTGGCTGGCATCGAGGGTTTCGAATTCCAGGAGGGCTTTGGCAATGAGTTCCACCTTGTCACGGCCATCGGTTAGGATGCGTGTGGCGGTGTTGTAGGCGTCATCAATGAAGCGCTTGATTTCGGCGTCGATCACGCGGGCGGTTTCCTCCGAGTAGTTGCGTGGGCGGGCCATTTCGCGGGCGAGGAAGACCGGACCGTCGCCTTCGCCGTATTCGACCATGCCGAGTTGATCGCTCATGCCCCATTCGCAGACCATGTGGCGGGCGAGTGAGGTGGCTTGGCGGATATCGCCGGAGGCGCCGTTGGAGACGTCGTCGCTGTGGAAGGACTCGGCGATGCGGCCGCCCATGGCGACGATCAGGCTGGCGAGGGCTTCTTTTTTCTGGGTCGAGTATTTGTCACCTTCCGGCAAGTACATCGTGGCACCGAGATACGGGCCGCGGGGGATGATGGTCACCTTGTGAAGCGGGTTGGTGTTAGGTATCACCATGTTGAGGTAGGCGTGGCCGGCCTCGTGCCAGGCGGTACCGATTTTCTCCTTGTCGGACATGGCGAGGCTGCGGCGTTCGCGGCCCCAGCGGACTTTGTCGCGTGCCTCTTCCATTTCGTCGAGGGTGACGGCATTTAATCCGCGGCGTGCGGCGAGCAGGGCGGATTCGTTGACGAGGTTGGCGAGTTCGGCACCGGAGAATCCGGGAGTGCCACGGGCGATTTTCGATAGATCCACACCGGCGGCCATTTTGACGCGTTTTACGTGGACGCGGAGGATTTCCTCGCGGCCATTCACATCGGGCAGATTGATGGTGACCTGGCGGTCGAATCGGCCGGGCCGGAGTAGGGCGGGGTCGAGCACATCGGGTCGGTTGGTGGCAGCGATGATGATGACGCCTTCGGTGGTATCGAAGCCGTCCATTTCGACCAGCAATTGGTTGAGCGTTTGCTCGCGTTCGTCGTGACCGCCGCCCATGCCATGGCCGCGATGGCGACCGACGGCGTCGATTTCATCGATGAAAATCAGGCAGGGCGCGTGTTTTTTCCCTTGTTCGAACATATCGCGGACGCGGGATGCGCCGACGCCGACGAACATTTCGACAAAGTCCGAGCCGGAGATCGAGAAGAACGGGACATCGGCCTCGCCAGCGATGGCGCGGGCGAGCAGGGTTTTGCCGGTGCCGGGAGCGCCGACCATGAGCACGCCTTTGGGGATGGAGCCGCCGAGTTTCTGGAATTTGCGGGGGTCGCGTAGGAATTCCACGATTTCGATGAGTTCCTCCTTGGCCTCCTGGATGCCGGCGACGTCCTTGAAGGTCACCTTGTTGCGATCCATGGTGAGCAGGCGGGCCTTGCTCTTGCCGAAGGACATCGCGCCGCGGCCGGCGGATTTCATTTGCTGGCGGAACAGGAAAAACAGGATGGCGATGACCAAGAGAAACGGCAGGAAGGTGAAAAGCGCGCTTTTCAGGTAGTCCGTGGTGGGTTCGTAAACCGCCTTGTCCTTGATCAGGTCCTTGAGCTCATCTCCCTGGATGATGGTGGAGGCTTCGACACGGAATGGGGTGGGGTCCTGCGGTTTTCCCTTGGCGTCTTTCTGGGTGACCAGATTGGTAACTACTTCGCGGGTGCCGACGATCACCGCGTTGGAAGATCCGGCAGTGGTTTGGATGCGGAGGGGGTTGACGGGGTCATCGGTCTTGATTTGGCCGAGGGCGTAGGCTTTGCGGAAATCTCCGACCGAGAGGGTTTCCACATCGGATTCAAGCGGTGACTCGTTGGACGAAGCGATCTGTTGCAATTTGACGTTTTCACCGAGCAACTCGCGGATTTGATTGCCTTGGAGGTCGAGGTTCACGCGCACTTGGAAATCGCCGCGTTTTTTCTGGGCGTCCTTGGGCTCCACCATTTTCGGTTTTTGCCAACCGACGATGACCGCATTGTAAGGATTGTCGCTGGTGATAACCTTGAGCGGTTTTTCCGCGTCATCCGTGATGATCAGGTCCTGGTCCCATGCCTGGCGGAACTGGGAATAAGTCAGCACTTTCGGCGATTTATTCATCGAAGGGCCGAAGAATGCCAGAAGCAGGGCGGCCGAGGCCACGGAAAGCAGGATGAGCAGACGCCAGTTGAAACCACCGGGTTCGGTTGATGGTCGGTTCGGGTTTTCGGGTGGAGGATTGGGAGTCGGTGAGTCTGACATGGCTGCTGGAAAAGGCCCGGAAGGCTTGCGGAGCGCAAAAAACGCCACAACCGCCAAGTCATCCGTGAGCGCGGGAAGATAACCGATGATGCCGAAAAGCAAACCCCTTTTTTTCACCAGTCTTGCGGGCGGCTTCTCGATCTGCCTAAAACATCCACGTGGAAACACCCAGACCGTCCAAAGATCCGTATTTAACCGCTGCCCGGCAGGCGGCGAAGGATCGTGTTATGGGCTGGTTGCAGGCAATTCCGGGAGTGGGTCGGTTGCGGGCGCTACGCCCGGGGGCGGACGCTCAGGTTGGGGTGCTGGTCGATGCTTTCGCCGCATTTGCGACGTTGGACGGGGTGATCAGCCCGTTGGAGGCGGATTTGATATTGGACTTGCTGAGGAGTGCATTTCCGCAGGTGGACCATGGTTGGTTGGGGCGTCGTCTCCAGCGGGCGGTGCGCAATCCGCAGCCATTGCAAAGCCTGGCGGTGCAGTTGAGAGAGAGTTACGACGATGCGGGAAAGCTGGCGCTTGGGTTGCAATTGTTCACGTTGGTGGATGCAGCAGGCCGCTCGGAGCGGAACCGTGCGAGTTTTGAGGTGTTCATGAGGCGCTTGGGAAAACCGGAGTATGGCACGGCCATCCTGCGCGAGATGCGTGGGGATCCCGCGCAACCCCAAGACCGCGAACTTCCCTTCGAACGCCTGATTTTCGGCAGGGACGGCGCTGATGTCATGCTGCCACCGGCGGCACTCGACCACGAGTTCCGGGTTTACCGTGCGGGAGACCTCGTGTTGGTCAGAAATACCGGGAGGGCCCCCCTCTGGTTGCGCGGCAGATCGGTGGAGGCCGGATCGTTCCTCCGCATGAGAGAACGCCAACCCGTGGTCGTCCCCGGATGGACTCTGAGTTTTGAGGATCTGGTGTTTTTTCTCGATGTGAAACGTACGGGAAACACTCCGGCCATTTATCTCCAGGCGGGCGAATCCGGGTTGACTGCGGAACGCACTCTCAGCCGCCAAAGCGCCTTGCGCGTTCGATTCGGACTCATCGCGGAAGTCGAGGCCTTGCGTGACACCGATCTTCACGCCGGCAGCCGTGGTCCGCTAAAAAAAGGGGATATCGTTTCCTGCCAGAACCACGAACGCCTCGGTGACGAGTCCGGCTTCAGTCTCTCGATCAACGAACTGCGCCGCAAGGCCACCCAATCCGGCAGACGCTTCCGCCTGGCCGGTGACCGCCAGGAATACCTCGTTTCTAACGAGGCCGCCGCTCTATCACGGGGTGATCTTTTGTTAGGTCCCAAGCTTTCGCCGAAAACCGTGCTCTTCATCCGCTACGACGCGCAGCGTGCCGAGGGAGAACTGCAAGTCCGCGAGAGCCACGGGCCGATCATGGTCGATGGCGTGCCCGTGCGCCAGACGGCGGTGCTGAAAGATGGATCATTGATCCGCTTGTCCGGCAGTCAATCGGTGCGCTGCCGATTCAGCGAGGGATTTCTCGATGAGGAAAGGACGCTCATCGAATCGTTGCGGGTGGAGGATTTAATCCATGATTTCGCGCCCGGAGCGCGCGCACTCGACCATATCAATTTCGAGGTCAAGCGCGGTGAGATGCTCTGCATCATCGGCCCCAGCGGCAGTGGCAAGAGCACATTGTTAGCCACTCTCTCCGGCCAAAGAAAACCCACTCGTGGTGAAGTCAAACTCAACGGCATCTCACTCTATGAAAGGCGCGAACATCTGGTGCCTTTCATCGCCCACATGCCTCAGGAGGAGGCGCTCAATCCGCAACTCAGTGTGCGCGAACATCTTCGCCACGCGGTCACCATCCGCCGTCCCGCGCTGTCGCTCGCGGAACACGAACGGCGCGTGGACAGCATGCTCGCCGAACTCGGCCTTCAGTCCATCGCCCGCCGCAGGATTGGATCCGCCGGTGATAAAACCATTTCCGGCGGTGAGCGCAGCCGGCTCAATCTCGGGTTGGACCTTGGCAGCCGGGCCGAAGTCTTTCTTTTCGATGAACCGATATCCGGTCTGTCATCGAAGGACTCAGAACACGTCGCGGAAACCCTTCGTTCGCTCGCCCGCGAGAAAATCGTCATCGCCTCCCTGCACCGGCCGGGTGCCCGGGTCCTGCGCCTTTTCGATAAGGTTCTTTTGTTAGATAGTGGCGGCCGCCTCGCCTACTTCGGCAGCACCGCAGGAATGGTCGGGTACTTCAGGGATGCCTGCGAAGAACTCGGCATCGCCCACCCGTCGGTGACAGCGAAATCCCCGCTTGGCGCGGACTTTGTGTTTGATGTGCTGGAAACCCCGCTCAGCACCATTGGCGGAGGATCCAACACCGGAGCCGCACGACGCTTCCCATCGACGTTCTGGCAGGAACGATTCGAAAGCGCGGATTTGATGCACGCATTGGAGACCAGTGGCGGCCCGAGTTCGCGGATGGGGGACCCCAAGACCGACGACCGCCTGCCTGTCCCTCCGAAACCTGCCCGCAGATTGCGTGCGGTGATCGCCGTGTTCGCCACGCATTTCCTGCGTTCGTTTCTATCAAAAATCCGGAATCGAGGCACGATTTATAGCACGTGTCTCGAGGCACCCGTCCTCGCGGGACTCATTGCCAGCACCTTGCGTTCGTCACCCTCCGGACCCTACGAGTTCGCGACAGCCCTTCACATTCCCGCCTATCTTTTCCTCAGCGCCACGGTGGCGATGTTCCTCGGTCTCACCAACTCCGCCACCGAGGTGCTGCGCGACCGCCCCACGCTCCGGCGGGAGCGAAATTGCCAACCCGGTGCCGCATCCTATGTCATGGCCAAGTTCGCCGCGCTAGCGATCGTCGCCGCCATCCAATGCCTGATCTATCTGATTGTAGGCAATTACTTCCTGGAAATCGAGGGCATGGTTTATTACCACTGGATTTGGATGACTCTCACCGCCTGGACCGGCACCGCGCTGGCATTGTTGATCTCGTCGCTGGTCAAGACCGAGCGTGCGGCGCTTACCGCGGTGCCCTTGCTTCTCGTCCCACAGATGCTCCTGGCCGGCGCGCTCGTGCCCTACCGCGAAATGAACCGCGGGTTGTTCCAGAATGCCACCGACATCCGCGAGCGCGGCGGTGTCCCGGTACCCGCAGTGATGATGCCTCTGCGCTACGCCTACGAGGGACTGATCGTCTGTCAGGCTGTTAGAAATCCGTTCGAGATCGAGCGCATGCGCCTGCAACGCAAGATCGACCGCGTGCGCCACCTGGAATCGCCGATGACGCAGCAGGAGGCGGAGAGCTTCGAAATGGCGAAAGAAGGCCTCAGGCGACTGCTTGCGGCGGGAGCTATGGACAAGGATGAGGCGGCGGATTTGGTCACCCGGATCCGCCGGATCTCCGGCAGCGGGACACGCATCGAAGTGGAAACCATGAAAGTCTGGCCGAGCGACGAAGCCAAAGCCCGTCCCGCATCCGAGTTTTTCGTCAACGAGCGCATCGATCTGATTGTGCGCGAGGCGGAAACATTCCGTAACGACTACCGGAGCAAGGAACGCAGGGTGGTTTTCAACGCCTTGCTCAAACCGCTGCCATGGGCGAAAAGCAAAAGCTCCCGTCCCGAGGTGTTCGAGGCATCCGACGACGAGATTGATACCCAGAAATACTGCGGATTCATCCTATTGATATTCATCATCGCCTGTGGGATCACGACCACACTGGTCATCTCCCGCCAGAACCGCATGACGCATTAGAATTTCTGAGAGGCAGGGAAATCCTAAAGTTTTTCCGCAAAGCCTTGCCATTTCTCGGGAGGTGATTTAGGTCATCCGTCCTATGGCAAATTATCGTGTGTTGGTATCGGACCCGATTTCGGAAAAGGGCGTGGATGCGCTGCGCAACGCCGAAGGCGTTTCCGTGGATGTGAACACCGGACTCAAACCGGAGGAACTCCTCAAGATCATCGGCGAATACCACGGTCTTGTCGTCCGGTCCCAAACCAAGGTTACGCCGGAAGTTTTCGCAGCAGCCAAGAACCTCAAGGTCATCGGGCGCGCCGGTGTCGGGGTGGACAACATCGACCGCGCATCCGCCACGGATCACGGGGTGGTGGTGATGAACACCCCTAGCGGCAACACGATCTCCACAGCCGAACACGCGTTCACCCTGATGCTTTCGCTGGCACGCAACATTCCGCAAGCCCATGCCTCGATGATTGCTGGAAAATGGGACCGCAAGTCCTTTGAAGGCATGGAAATGAACGGTAAACGCCTCGCCATCCTCGGCATGGGCCGCATCGGCACGGAGTTTGCCAAGCGAGCACAAGCCTTCGGTATGACGGTGGTCGCCTATGATCCCTTCCTCACCGCCGCTCGCGCCCAATCGCTCAAGGTCGATCTCGCGCAAAGCGCCTGCGAGGCTCTCACCGGAGCAGACGTGGTGACCCTCCACATCCCGCTCACGCCGGACAGCAAACACATTCTCAACGACGAGAGCATGCGCTTGATGAATTCCGGTGCCCTCGTGATCAACTGCGCTCGCGGTGGACTTGTCGATGAAGCTGCCGCCAAGGCGCTGTTGGACTCGGGTCACCTCTCAGGGATCGCCCTGGACGTTTACGAAACCGAGCCGCCATCGGCAGATTTCGCGTTGTTTTCCGCCAAAAAAACGGTGTTTACCCCGCACCTCGGAGCATCCACTGCGGAAGCCCAGGAAAATGTGGGAATCGAAGTGGCCGAACAAGTGCGTGACTTCCTCGTCACCGGCGAAATTCGCAATGCGGTGAACATGCCCAATCTCGACAGCCGCACGCTCGAGAGCGTGGGCCCATACCTCAATCTCGCCAACTCGCTGGGCAAACTGCTGTCAAAAATCGCCCCCGCCCAGTGCGACTCGATCCGTGTTTCCTATCTCGGGCCGGTTTCCGAACTGGACACCGAACTCATCACCCGCATGACCCTCACCGGCTATTTGGCCAGCGCCCATTGCGACTCCCAGGTCAATCTCGTGAATGCCCCGGCAGTCGCCAAGGCTCTCGGAATCGGCATCTCCGAGTCCACCGTGGCCCTCGCCACCAACTGCACCGAACTCATCGAGGTCTCCGCGATCAAAGGGCAGGAAGTTTGCACCGTCGCCGGAACATTCTTCGGCAAGGCCCCGCGCATCGTCCATATCTCGGGACACAATGTGGAAACCAGCCCGCAAGGCCGATTCCTGTTTGTGGAGAACGACGACCGCCCCGGTATCGTCGGATTGATCGGCACATCCCTCGGCAGCGCGTCGGTCAACATCGCAAACATGGCGCTCAGCCGTGCGGCGGATCGGTCCCGCGCCGTCACCGTGATCGAAGTGGATACCGAACCACCCGTGGAATTGCTTGAAAAACTGCGCTCCACCGCGGGAATCATCCGGGTTCTCAGCTTTGAACTCTGAGCTCCCTTAATTTACAACGATCCTAATAAATTTCTGAATTTTCCCATTGCCAAGGCAGCTCGGCAGTCATTACTTTCCTCCCAGCATGAAAAAACTCTTCATCATCGCTAGCGCATTCGCAACATTCACCGCTGTGGTTTCCGCCGATATCCAGGCACCTCCCGGATCAACTTACACCTCCAGCCGCAAGTTGGGACGCGCCATCAGCAACATTCTTTATGGGATTGTTGAAATCCCCGAACAGATCGTCCGCAAGAACGAGTCATACGGGCGCAAAGCCGGATGGAGCTACGGTGCGGTGGATGGAACCAACCGCGCTCTTCGTCGTCTCGGTTACGGTTTCTACGAACTCTTTACTTTCACGTGCCCAACTTATCGCGGCACATTCAAACCACCCTACGAGCGTTGCGGTGAGGACAATCGCATCCAAATGAATCCTCATGACGGACTCTCCGAGTTTCCACCCGAACTCGGCTTTGAATCTTACTACCAGCACACCCGCACTCAGAAATACTGAGTGTCCTCTGGGTGGTGCTTCAGTGCTTCTCAATCAACCCGCCGCGGATCATCCGTCGGCGGGTCTTTTTTTGCAGCTCCTAAGGAAATGAAGCACAAGGGGATTCGGCAGCATTTCGATTGACAGGCTCTGGTGGGATTATCAGATTCGCGCGCGCTATGTCCGAAGGTTCTGGTTTTCCTTGATTCGACGGGTTATGGCACATGCTTTGCTCTCATTTTAATGGTATTTTCGACAGCTTTTCGATGAATTCCTGATTTTCACCCCTATACACCACCCAAACAACTCCATGTCCGTTTCGCAGAACTCCCCGCTTGGCTGGCCCGAACCACAAGGGCTTTGGCATCCGTCGCATGAAAAAGATGCCTGCGGAGTCGGCTTTATCGCACACCTCAAAGGGAAACGCACTCATGACATCATCCTCAAGACGTTGACGATGAATGCGCAGATGGACCACCGTGGTGCCAGCGGATCGGATCCTGCGACCGGCGACGGCGCGGGGATTTTCATCCAGATGCCGGACAAGTTCCTGCGCAAGGAAATGGCGAAAAAAGGCATCGAGCTTCCGCCGGAAGGTCATTATGGGGCGGGTCTGGTATTTCTTTCCCCGGAAACCAGTGAGCGTGAGGCCGCGATGCAGGTTTTCGAACATGTCGTCCGCGAGGAGGGTCAGAAATTCATCGGTTGGCGCACGGTGCCCACCAAAAGCGAAATCCTCGGCAGGACGTCCGGGCGCTACGAACCCTCGATCAAGCAGGTTTTCATTGAGAGAAGTGCTGACCTCACCGATCCGCTGGAGTTCGAGCGCAAGCTCTACGTCATCCGCAAGCGTGTGGCATACTGGATCCGCAACAACGAGATGCCGTTCAAGTTCGGCGACGTGCATGGCAACAAGTCCAACTCGTTCCCGGGTGCCTCTTACCACTACGTTCCGGGTCTCTCGGCACGCACGATGATTTACAAGGGAATGCTCACTCCCTGCCAATTGGCCGAGTATTTCCCGGATTTTCACGATCCGGATTTCGAGTCCGCGCTGGCGCTGATGCACACCCGTTTCTCGACCAATACCTTCCCGAGTTGGTCCCGCGCGCATCCTAACCGTTTTATCGCCCACAACGGTGAAATCAATACGGTGATGGGCAATGCCAACTTCATGAAGGCCCGCCAGGCGCTTTGCCAGAGTGACAAGTTCCATGGTGACATCTCGCGGATTTTCCCGGTCATCAACGAAGACGGATCGGACTCCGCTCGCTTCGACAACGCGCTCGAGTTCATGCACTACGGCGGCTATGATCTCGTCCACGCCATGATGATGATGATCCCGGAACCTTGGGAGCGCCACACCATGATGGATGAGGAAAAGAAGGCCTTCTACGAGTTCCACGCCTGCATGATGGAACCATGGGACGGACCCGCTTCCATCACCTTCTCGGATGGCCGTCAAATCGGTGCCGTGCTCGACCGTAACGGTCTGCGCCCCAGCCGCTACTACGTCACCCAGGACGATCTCGTCATCATGGCGTCGGAAGTCGGTGTCATCCCGGATCTTGATCCGCTCACAGTGGTCGAAAAAGGCCGCCTCCGCCCCGGCCGCATGTTCCTCGTGGACATGGAGGAAGGCCGCATTGTCCCTGACGACGAAGTCAAAAAACGCGTCTATTCCGCGAAGCCCTACAAAAAGTGGCTCGATGAAAACCGCGTCTTCCTCAGCCAGCTCCCGGAACCCAAGGCCCCGAAAACCGTCGAGGAGTCCCGCATCCTCGAACGCCAGCTCGCATTCGGCTACACCTATGAAGACCTCCGTGTTTTGTTAGGACCTACGGCGTCCACCGGTGTCCAGCCTATCTCCTCAATGGGCAACGACACGCCGCTTGCCGTGCTCTCGGAAAAACCGAAGCTCATCTATCAATATTTCAAACAGATCTTCGCCCAGGTCACCAATCCTGCGCTCGATTGCATCCGCGAGGAACTCGTCACCGCCACCGAGACCTTCATCGGATCGGAAGGCAACCTGCTCGACCCCGGCCCCAAGAGCTGCCGCATGATCCGCCTGGACAACCCGCTCATCGATAATAAACAACTCGCGAAACTCCGCGAGGTCGATCTGGATGGATTCAAGTCCACCACGCTGGATGCCGTCTTCCCGATCACGCAGGGTGGCAAAGGCCTGCAAAAATCTTTCGACCGGCTCTGTGCGGCTGCGGATTGGGCGATCGCCGATGGTTCTAACATCCTGATCGTATCGGACCGCAACATCGATGCTGGAAACGCGGCGATTCCCACCCTGTTGGTCATGGGCGGCCTTCACCACCACCTCGTGCGTTCCGGCACGCGCACCTTGGTTTCCATCATCCTGGAAACCGGTGAGGCTCGTGAGGTCCACCATTTCTCCACCCTCATCGGCTACGGTGCGGATGCCATCAATCCCTACATGGTGTTCGATACCCTCCACCAGATGATCCGTGATGAAATGCTCACCATGGATTTCGACAAGGCGGTGTATAACTTCCTGAAAGGCTCTATCAAGGGTGTGGTCAAGACCATGGCCAAGATGGGGATCTCCACCGTCGCTTCCTACCGCGGTGCCCAGATCTTCGAAATCATCGGCTTGGGCGCGGAACTGGTGAACAAATTCTTCTACGGCACCTCTAACCGTTGCGAAGGCTCGGGGATCGAGGAAATCGCCGAGGAAACACTCATTCGTCACCGCGCCGCCTTCCCGGACCGCCACATCGACGCCTCGGACAAGGCGCTCGAATCCGGCGGCATGTATCAATGGCGCAGCGATGGGGAATACCACTTGTTCAATCCGGAAACCATCCACCTGCTCCAGAAAGCGGTGCGCACCGGCAGCTACGAGGTTTACAAGGAGTATGCCCGCAAGGTGAATAACCAGAGCGAGAATCTCTCCACCCTGCGCGGTCTGATGAAGTTCCGCTTCAATCGCAAACCGGTCTCCATCGAGGAGGTGGAGTCGATCGAAAGCATCACCCGCCGCTTCAAGACCGGTGCGATGTCATACGGTTCGATCTCCCAGGAAGCCCACGAAACGCTGGCCATCGCGATGAACCGCATCGGCGGGAAATCCAATACCGGCGAGGGCGGCGAGGACCCGGAACGTTTCAAGACCCTGCCTAACGGCGATAGCAAGCGTTCCGCCATCAAACAGGTCGCCTCCGGTCGTTTCGGCGTCACCAGCGAATACCTGGTCAATGCGGATGAAATCCAGATCAAGATCTCGCAGGGTGCCAAGCCCGGCGAAGGCGGCGAGCTCCCGGGTTCGAAAGTCTATCCATGGGTTGCCAAAACCCGCCACTCGACACCCGGCGTGGGTCTCGTTTCTCCGCCGCCTCACCATGACATCTACTCGATCGAAGACCTCGCCGAGTTGATCCACGACTTGAAGAATGCCAACACCCAGGCCCGCATCAACGTGAAACTCGTCGCGGAAGTCGGTGTGGGCACCATCGCCGCAGGCGTGGCCAAGGCACACGCGGACGTGATCCTGATCTCCGGTCACGATGGTGGCACCGGCGCATCGCCCTCGTCGTCGATCTACAACGCCGGCGCGCCATGGGAGCTCGGACTTGCCGAAACCAATCAGATCCTGTTGCTCAACGACCTGCGCAGCCGTGTGGTGCTCGAAACCGACGGCCAGCTCAAGACGGGCCGCGATGTCGCGATCGCCACGTTGTTAGGTGCCGAGGAATTCGGTTTCGCCACCGCGCCGCTCGTCACCGTCGGCTGCCTCATGATGCGTGTTTGCCAGAAGAACACCTGCCCGGTTGGCATCGCCACCCAGGACCCGGAACTTCGCAAGAACTTCGAGGGCAAACCCGAGCATACCGTCAATTTCATGCGCTACGTCGCCATGGAACTCCGCGAAATCATGGCAGAGACCGGTTTCCGCACCATCAATGAAATGGTCGGTCACGCGGAATGTCTGGAAACCGCCGAAGCCACCGAACACTGGAAGGCAAAAGGCGTGGATCTCACGACCATCTTCCACAAACCGGATGTCGGTGACGACGTCGGCACCTTCTGCCAAATCACGCAGGACCACGGAATCAAGAACGCGCTCGACAACACCCATTTGTTAGCCCTGTGCAAACCCGCCATCGAGCGCGGGGAAAAAGTGCGTGCCGAACTTCCCATCACCAATGTCAACCGCGTCGTGGGGACCATCACCGGCAGCGAATTGACCCGCAAACACGGCGGTGCCGGACTCCCGGAGGACACCATCCAGCTCAAGTTCAACGGCAGCGCCGGACAATCGTTCGCCGCATTCACACCACCCGGCATGTCTTTCGTGCTGGAGGGCGATGCCAACGACTACCTCGGAAAAGGCCTGTCTGGCGCGAAGATCGTCGTCTATCCCCCCAAGGGATCGCTCTTCTCCGCGGAGAAAAACATTCTTATCGGCAATGTCGCCTTCTACGGCGCTACCTCCGGTGAGGCCTACATCAACGGCATCGCCGGCGAACGCTTCTGTGTGAGAAACTCCGGCGTCAAAACCGTGGTCGAAGGCGTGGGTGACCACGGCTGCGAATACATGACCGGCGGCCAGGTTATCGTCATCGGCGAGACCGGGCGCAATTTCGCCGCAGGCATGTCCGGCGGCATCGCCTACGTCTATGACATCGACGGGCTTTTCGAAAAACGCCTCAACAAGGAGATGGTCAACCTCTATCCGCTCATCGAGTGCGACGATGCAGACATCGCCAACGTGAAGGCCGAAATCGTGAAGCACACCGCCCTCACCGGATCCGCGCGTGGCCAATGGCTGCTGGACAATTGGAAGACGGAGTTGCCGAAGTTCTTCAAGGTCTTCCCACGCGACTACGAGCGCATGCTTCAATGCTTCCGCAAGGTCGAGGAACAAGGACTTACCGGCGACGAAGCTGCGATGGCCGCCTTCAATGAGAATCAGAAAGACCTCTCACGCGTGGGAGGGAACTGATTTTAGGAACGCCGACATGCTGTCGGCTGGCGGGAAGGCGACATGTTGTCGCCCGTTTCAACCAGCGGACAACATGTCCGCTGGCTGAAGCGTGCAGAATGCACGCGCTATCTTTACGCGCTGGGATAAATCACTTCGTCGAGGCGGCAGACTGGATGGCCGTGACGGCGATGGTGTAGATGATGTCATCGACGAGTGCTCCGCGGGAGAGGTCGTTGACAGGTTTGCGCAGGCCCTGGAGCACGGGGCCGATGCTGACCAGGTTTGCGCTGCGCTGGACCGCCTTGTAGGTGGTGTTGCCGGTGTTGAGGTCGGGGAAGATGAAAATCGTCGCGTTTCCGGCCACGGGACTGTCCGGGGCCTTGGCGGCGGCCACCTCGGAGATCGCGGCGGCGTCGTATTGGAGCGGGCCATCCAACGGGATGTCAGGACGCAGTGATTTGGCGATCTCGGTGGCTTTTCTAACTTTTTCCACATCCGCGCCGCTGCCGGACTCTCCGGTGCTGTAGCTGATGAGGGCCACGCGGGCATCGATGCCGAATTGTTCCGCGGTCTCTGCACTCTGGATGGCGATGTCGGCGAGCGCCTCGGCATCGGGATTCGGGTTCACTGCACAGTCGCCATAAACCAGCACCTGCTCGGGCAGGCACATGAAGAAGACGGAGGAAACGACGCGCGCTTTATCGTGGGTCTTGATGAGTTGGAGCGCCGGACGAATCGTGTTGGCGGAGGAATGCACGGCGCCGGAGACGAGGCCATCGACTTCACCCAAGGCGAGCATCGTCGTTCCTAACATCACGTTGTCCTCAAGGGCTTCGAGCGCGTCGTATTGATTCAGGTTCTTGCTCTTGCGCATTTCCATCAGCGGGGCGACATAGCGCTGGCGCAGCGCGGCGGCGTCGAGGATCTCGATCTCATCCGGCAGGGTGACACCGTTGGCGGCGGCCACGCGGTGGATCTCGTCCGGGTTTCCTAACAAAACACAGCGGGCGATTTTGCGCTGGTGGCATGCGACGGCGGCAAGGATGGTGCGCGGTTCGTCGCCTTCCGGCAGGATGATGCGGCGGTTCAGTTCGCGCGCCCACGAGGAAAGCTTGTGGCGGAATGCAGCGGGGGACATGCGCACGGCGAGCTCTACCTTGCTGCGGTTTTCCAGTTTCTGGACATCGATGTTGCGGGCGATGAAGTCCATGACATGGTTCATGCGCTCGGTGTCATCGGACGGAACCTCAAGGTTCAATCGTGACAGATTGAGCGCGGTCTGATAGCTCCCCGTGTGGACTTTGAGAATGGGAAGGCCGGTTTCCAACGAGCGCCGGCAGAGGTCGAGCAGGGTGTCATCCAGCGGCGCGTCGCCAGTCAGGACGATTCCCGCGAGCGGCACTCCATTGAGTGCGGTGAGTGCTGCGGCGATGATCACATCCTCGCGGTCGGACGGCATGATGAGCAGCGCTCCGGGTGCGAAGACATCGTGGATGTGTGAAACGGTGCGGGCGCAAAGCGCCATGGAATATACCCGGCGGTGATTCATTTCCCCGGCGGAAATGATCTCCGCATTCAGATGTCTGGCGACATCACAGGTGCGGAACGATTGCAGCCTGCTGTTGGATGGAATGGCACCCAGGAGTTCGAAGCGACCGCTCTTGAAGAGCGAGCAACCGGCGAGCAACCGTTCCACGGCAGCAGCCGCCACTTCGGCGGAGATGACCTCCAATCCATTTCCGTCGGTGGGTGAATCGACGATCGGAGTAAAGCCGGTCAAGGATTCTTCGAGCGGCTTGCCGATCTTGTTGATGATGCAGCCGATGAGTTTCGGGTTGTCGATGCCACCGTAGAGAGCGGCCAGGGTTTCCACTTTTCTATCAAATTCCTGCGGGCTCTCTTCTCCCAATGTCGTGACAAGAATGACCTCCGCGTCCAAGCTGCTGGCCATCATGCGGTTCAAGCGGTTGTTGAAGGTGCGGCCTGCCGCCGGCAATAGTCCCTCGACGATGACGATATCGGCGTCCTCTCCCGCCTGACTGACTTTCTCCACCACCCGCTCCATGAGATCGCCGATGTGTTCCTCACGAACGTAATCATCCGCCTGCTGGATCGGGATCGATTCCGGTGGGGCGATTCCCATCGTTGTCTGGATGAAGAGAGCGGACGGTTCCATCTCTCCGTCTGTGGTGTGGTTCTGGGTGATCGGTTTGCAGAATCCCACGCGGATACCGCGGCGGTCGAGCGCGCGGACGACGCCGAGGCTGACCGATGTAAGTCCGGCTCCGCCACCGGAGGCTGCTAGAAAAAAGGTGTGTTTCATGGGAGGAGTTTCTTGTTAGTAAATCAGACGCAGTGTTTCGCGGGCGATCATCAGCTCTTCATTGGTGGGTACCACCAGGCAGGGAACCCGGCTGCGGTCGGAACTGATCCATCCGCCGTCGTTACGGCCGTGACAGGCATTCCGGTTTTCATCGAGATCGACACCGAGGATTTTCAAATGGGCCGCGGTACGTGCCCGCACGTCCGCTGAGTTCTCGCCGATGCCACCGGTGAAAACGAACGCATCGATGGTATCGAGCGCCGCCACCAGACCGCACACGGATTTCGCGAGGCGGTAACAGAACACTTCGATGGCGAGCGCGGCCCGCTCGTGGCCATTGCGCGCGGCTTCGGCCAGAGTCCTCATGTCGTTGCTCAAGCCGGAGATGCCCAGCAGCCCGCTTTGGGAGTTCAACATCGCGGTGATCTCGCTCAAGCGCATTCCAGTCTGGTCCTGGAGAAACTGATGGAGGGCTGGGTCCACATCGCCGCTGCGGGTTCCCATGACAAGACCCTCACTTGGCGTGAGTCCCATCGTCGAGTCCACGCTGTGGCCGTTTTGAATCGCGCAGGCGCTGCCGCCGTTGCCGAGGTGCATGGTGATCAGACTGGTTTGTTCCGGCTGCTTTCCTAACAACCTGGCGGTTTCGAGAGAGACGAAGTGGTGGCTGGTGCCGTGGAAACCATAGCGGCGCACCTTCAGTTCCTCGTAATAGGAATAGGGAATGGCATAGAGAAATGCCTTGCGCGGTAGCGTCTGGTGAAAAGCGGTGTCGAACACGGCGACCTGTGGAAGCTCCGGAAAAAGCTCGCGGGCGGTTCTCACACCGACGAGGTTTGCGGGATTGTGGAGCGGGGCCAGGCTGCTGCAACGCTCCACAGCTGCCATCACATTGTCATCGATCACCACCGATCCGGTGAACTCCTCGCCGCCATGCACCATCCGGTGACCGACGCCGCGGGGATTCAGGCTGGACATCCTGCCGACCGCCGCTTGCAACGCGTCGTGGTGAGTCGCCGAGGGAATCTGGATGCTGATGGTTTCCCCGTCCCTTTCGATCTTGAGCACGGCCTCGGGTGAGCCAAGACGTTCCGCGAGGCCTTTTACGAGAACACTCTCACCCGTCACGGGGAAAACAGCGAATTTCAACGACGAGCTGCCGCAGTTGATCACAATGACACATTCGGTGGTTCCGGACGGAGGGGTATTCATAGATTCATATCTTTATTTCGTAGGCCGTTAAGATGGCTTTCCGGCTTGTTTTGCCAAGTATTGTTTTGGCCGACTGGAGCGCCGACATTCTTTCGGCTGTTGGCCTGGGAACATTCTGTCCCCCGCTTTTTCAAGAGAGCGCATCGCCGGACAGAATGTCCGCAGTCCAACAGCGTGCAGAATGACGGCGCTCCGTATTATATTCATCACTCATCCCAAATGACTCTTAAGTTAGCGCCATTCCACCCTGTCCCCATTTCCCCAAATGCTTACCGCTAACAGTTTTCCAGACGGTCCTGGCTCAGTAGGCCGCTAGAGATCGAGCAAGGCCCGCAGCCGATCTTCTACGGCGCATTCAACAACTGATCCGCAGCCCCCGGTTAAAAAGCCTCTTCTCTGCGCCTCAATTCACCGTCGAGTTTTGGGCTCAAAAAAGTTCTTTTCGATCATCACCTGCACGTCGCCGCCGTAGTCCGGGTCGCTGAAATCATCCAGCGCCAAGGTCTTGAGCACCGCATCCACATCCGCCGGGCGGGTGGTTTGCTTTCGCCAGTAAAGTAGCCAGCACGGATGGTGTACGGGTGTCTGTTTGTGGCCGGATTTGGCGTTGAAAAATGAGGGATCCTTGATGCCCTCGACCACGCGATTGACCAGCAACGAAAGCCGGCTCTTCTGGTGACCGAACCAGTCCAGTCCCTGAAAGCGCGCCAGCTCCGCCATCATGATTAACTGCCAGGAGGCGCGATTGTGGTAGGTCAGCGCCTTGATTTCCCGGCTCATTTCCCGCGGCAATGTGCCGTCGTCACGGATCGCCGACAGGGCAAAGTCATAGACCTTGGCCGCCTCGGCTATATAGCTTGGGTCTTTGGTTCCCACGCCGGCGGCCATCATCCCCAGGCCGTATCCGTAATAAATGTTGTTGCGGGTTTCCGGTTTGATGGCGTGGGCGCAATCACGCACGCGCGCTGCGATCTTCCGCAGCCAGGTGTTGATCGCCGCCTGATCCTCCGGGCTGGCTGCGGGTTGCAGTTTGATCCAGGTGAATCCAACATCCACCAAAAAAACACCCAGGATATGCTCCGCGGCTTTTCCGCCGGGAGTCCCATCCCCCTGCAGGCTGATGAGCTTTCCCAGCACGCCGCCGCCGTCCGCCCAGCTTCGCAGCCAACTGATCGCACATGCGGCGGCCTTGGCGTCCCCGTCGGCGACGTACCAGTCGGACATCTCGCTGGTCTTGTTCCAGAACTGCTTGACCGGGCGAATCATTTCCTCGCGCTTGGCCTGCAGCTTCGGATCGGCCACCGACCCATGCGACCCCTTTTTATACCATTCCGACGAGGTGATATTCACCACCACCGGCGGCGGCGCGGGATACTCCCGATGCGCCGTTTTGTTCCGCGGCTGAGTTTGCGCCACGTCCGGTGCCGGCGCGACATCGGCCCCGTAAATGGCCAGTGGTGCCAGCAGCAGGGCAGCGAAGAGTGTTCGGGTGTGTTTCATGAGCGGTGATGAAAATGGATTATCCGTGATCAAAGCCTTCATCGCGTCAACCGCTCAATCACGAACTGCGCGGCTAGGGAGCAGATTTTATCGACCGTGGGCGTGCAGTCCCGCCCGAAGCCGTGAGAGCCGTTTTTGACTTCGGTGTATTGGATGTCCGCGCCGACCGCTTTCCCCTTGGCGTAGAGGCGGCGCGAATTCTCAACCGACAACGTCGTGTCCTTGTCGCCGTGAAAACAGTAAACGGGCGTGGACCCTTTTTGGATCAGGGCCACGGGGCTGAGGAGGCGGATCACATCGGCTTTCTTTTCCGGTGGGCCTCCGAACATCCTTTCCGCCCTCGGACCCAGGAAGCGTCCCGCCAGCGTGCTGTCGGTGAAATCGGTGGCTGGGTAGTGGGCCACTTCGCAGCGGATCGATACAGGATCGTGGCCGGCCAGCGCGGGGTCGCCGGGAAAATCCTTCGGGTCGCCCAGCGCGGTCACCAAAGACAAATGCCCGCCGGCGGAACCGCCAATCGTGCCCATGCGAGCGGGATCGATGCGATACTGCGTGGCATTCTTGACCAGAAACCGCAGCGCGTCCTTGCAGTCCACTGCGCTGTCGAAGGCGGTGGCTTTCTCGCTGTTCAGACGGTATTCGATGCTGACGCAGATGATGCCAGCCTTTCCGCAGCGGTTGAATACGCCGGAGATATCCGGCCTCTGCATTCGGTAACGGTCGCCTCCGCCCCATCCGCCACCATGGATATAGATCAACACGGGCGCTGAAACGGCTTTCAGCCCTTTCGGGGTCAAGATGTCCATTTGCAGCGCTTGATCCCCGACCTGCTTATAGACCACGTTGGAGGCATAATCGAAATCAGGGAACGATGCAGCGATGCTCTTCGTCGGAGTTTTCGCGTCCGCAGCTTTTCCTTGTCGAGCGCGTTTCTTCGCTTTGGCTGGTTCTGTGTTTTGCGCCTGAGTCTGGCGCGAGTCTGGGACATCCGGTTTGGGTGCGGGTGCTTCGGCGGCGTGGAGCGCGGCCAGCGCCCCCAGCAGCAGTGCGGTGAGGAGTGGGAGTGTGCGTTTCATGGTGATGAGGAGTTGGAGGATATATTTGATCGTGTTCGTTCCCTTCATGGTTTAATCTCCCGCCGCATGGCGCGGATGCGGTCATATTCGTAATGATAGCGTCCATCGTTCGGTTTGTATCCTATTGCTAAGAAATTGCTTTTTCACCTGCCACGGAGAATACCCTGAGGAGCCGGTAGAGGAAGGGAAAAAGGGGGTTGACCGGGGTGCGACTCATGAAGGCGAGGATATCCGGGAAGATCGGGATGTGGACGATGTGCGCGTAATGTTCGCGCAGGATCGCCTCATCGAGTTGCATCATCTTGATGCCACGAATGGCAAAACCCGCCTCTTGGAAACGCGCCAGAACCTTGCCTGTCAGGTTTTTCTCAATCGCATCGGGTTTGAACAAAATCACAGAGGTTTCAAGAGCCATAATCAAAAGAAGTGGGTGTTGTTATCAGTGGGGCTTGTTGAGTTGTTTCTGCACGGCTGGCGGCAACGGATTGGTTTGCATCCACGCGGTTGCGGCGGCGGCATCCTTCTGAAGCCATGTCTCCACCGTCCTGACATAGGTCTGGTTGCGCTCATTCTCGTTGGTGATGCGAACGATTTGATTCATGGCGACGGAAGGCTCGCTGCCCAATGCATGCCAGACGAACTGTTTCACCACCGGATCGGTCACATCGTTAGGGAAACGGTTCATCAATGAAAGCGCCGCATTCGGGTCGTTGATGGCCATGTTGGTGACCACGCCGCGCAAGGCGTTGCTGCGGTTTTCACTGCTGTCCAGGGTGGCGATCGAACTCGAGGCGGCTTGGGCGTCTTGTTTTGCCCAAATGTCGTAAACATCGTCCAGGCGGCGCTGGGTGCCGTAGCCGGGATTGGCGACCAACCATGCCACGGTGCCCGCCGGATCGGTGGTCGCGAGTGGGATGGCCGCCGACATGATGGCGCCGTTGCGCAGCGAGGCGTCCGTGAGAGCCGTGATCCAGGTGCGTGCCGCATCGCTCCCCTGGCTGAGCACGTGGGGCAGCATGGCATTCAGCGCCTCGTCGCGTTTATTGCTGCGGGGCATGCCCGTGAGAAGCTGCGTGGCACGCGCGGGATCCGATGCGCCAAGGCTGCGGATGATGCCTGCGAGATAGGGATTCGCGCCGTCCCCTGTATGATTCGTCTCGGCCCAGCGGATGGCGGCTTCGGGATCGATGGAGGCCCAGGAGGTGAGGATCGTGTTGGTGGCGAAGGGATTGCTGGTATTGGCTTGGGCGTATGTGAGCGCGGCGAGCGGGTCGGCCTTTGCCCAGGCGGAAAGCAGCAAGGCGTATTCACCGGAGCGACTGTCGGTGATGCCCAGACTTCGGAAATAAGCAACCGCCGCCTCAAAATCACCCGGTCCGAGTTGATCGATGAACGCGAGCAGCGCCCGGTTGCGATCTAACGGGTTTTCACCGCGCACGATCGTTTCGAGTCGGGCCAGGCGGTTGATGGAGGATTCCGCAGGGACGCGGGCCGGCCTGTCGGGATGCGCGGATTTCCTGCCGGAATTACCGGACGCGTCCCTGAAGGTTTGGCTGGATGCACGCGATGATTTCGTGCTGGCCGGGCTGTCCTGGGAGGTGGCGGACGTTTGCGGCGAGGAGATCCTGCCCGCCATAAATCCGCCCGCCCCGATGAGAATCAACGCGGCCAAAGTGGTGAAGGATGTGAGTTTCATGGATTTGCGTGTTGTGCGAACAAACGAACATACGGTCCATCCCCCATGCGTTCTATGAGGGCGGTGGCTTCGGTATCGCCGACGATCGTGCGAGTTTTCGGATCAATCTTTAGGTTGCGGTTCAAGTGGAGGGCGATGTTGGCAAACAACATCGTCTCGGTGAGGCGACCGCCATAGGCGAAGTTCGAGCGACAGGTTTCCTCGCCCTTGATGGCCAGCAGCCAGTTGTCCCAATGGCTGGAGCGCTTCATATCCACCTTGGGCACGGTTGCTGCGAGTTCCATCATCCTGGCTTTGGGAATGATCCGGGGCGTGCCGGCGTGAGTGTCCATGAGCACGCTTGTCTTGCTGCCGCGCACGAAAGTGCCGCCAGCGGGCATGGCATATTCCTCATCCAGTTCCGAGGGGCGGGAGAGGGATTTATCCTTGCCGTGATACCAGTGAATCTTGAACTCGCGGCCCGTGGCGCTGGAGGGAAAGGTGAAGGTGACTTTCGCACTGGTTGGAAAAGATAATTTGTTTGGCCCGGAGGATTCAATCTCGACGCGGCTGGGACAGTCGAGTTGCCACACGGTGTAGGGTGCGTCAGCGTTGTGGCAAAACCAATCGCCCAAGGTGCCGACGCCGAAATCAAACCAGCCCCGCCATCTGCCAGGAAGATATTTGGAACTATAGGGCGTCATCGGGGCGGGACCGATCCATTGTTCCCAATCCAAGCCATCAGGCACCGGTTCGGCAGCGGGCAGTGCGTCCGGATTGGTCCAGGCGATATTCTGCCACGCATGTGCCTCGGTCACGTCGCCGAGAATACCGGCTTTCACCCATGCTTCGAGCATGAGGATGCCACCCCCGGAATGTCCCTGATTGCCCATCTGGCAGGCCAAACCGGTTTTTTTCTCCAGGGCCATCAGGTCGCGTGCTTCGGCGATGCTGTGGGTGAGCGGCTTTTCGAGATACACGTGCTTGCCCGCAAGCATACAAGTCTTGGCGCAATAATGGTGCGTGTGATCGGGGGTGGAAATGATAACCCCGTCAATAGCCTTCCCATGCTTTTCGAGCATGACGCGGAAGTCCCGATAGAACGGAACTTCTGGATTCGTCTTGCGCGCCTGGGTCACCTGCCGTTCGTCCACATCGGCAAACGCAACGAAATTGACCATCGCATTATTCTGCAGGCTCCTGATGGCGTGCCAGCCTTTGCCGCCCGCACCGATGAAGGCGATGTTGAGGCGTTCATTGGCGCCCACAGCGGAGCTTGGTAGGATCTGGAAACCGGCGAACGCTCCGGCGGAGGTGGCGAGAAATCTGCGGCGGGTGGTGATCATGGTTTTATAGATGATTCGGTTGAGCGTTGGTCAGGCTTCGGGAGGAACCAGATGTTGCGGAAGCGGACCGGATTGAGATGATCCTGCAAGCGGAGGGTTCCTGCCTGCAGGGGATTGGCGAATTCGACACGATCCTGAACGAGCACGTTGTTGTGATAGACGGTGACGGTGGCGGGTTTGGTGATTTTACGTTCCACGACCTTGGCGCGTTGGATATGGATGTCGTAACTCTGCCAGAGTCCCGGACCGCGCGAGGCATTAACCAGAGGCGGATGTGTCTTATAGAACGCGGCTGCCTGTCCGTCCGGATAGGTGGTGTTGTTGAATGAATCGAGCACCTGGATTTCCGGTAAACCCTCGATCATGATCCCGCTATTTCCCCTGCCCTGGCCATTGCCTTTGACAATGGCGGGAGTGGCCCACTCGATGTGGAGGTGACCGCTGGTGATGGCCTTATCCCGGGTGCAAATCATTCCACTGCGGGGAACGACTTCTAGATAGTCATCCTCGATTTTCCAAAGCACGGGCTCGGCAGGTTGGTTCGGCTTGTCCTTGGACGGGAGCTGGAGCCATGCGGAGACGTCCTTGCCGCCGAGTAGAATCATGGCACCGTGTGGAGCGGTGACCGGTTTTCCATCATACTGTGCTGCGACGACAGTTGGCAACGGCGGTCCCGCCTCACCGGCTTTCGGTCCGGCTTGGGCAACTGCGATGGCGGTGAGCGGGATGCTGGCTAACAATATGTGGATGAGGTGTTTTTTCATAGGGTGGAATGACTTTATGGTTTCCTCACGGGATCAGTCCTTGAGGACGATCTTGATCACCATTGCTAAGAAATTGCTTTTGGGGCGAAGGCCGTTGAAAGAGCCGGTGGCCGGACCGAAGGGCGGGGAAATGGGGGGTATCCCCTCATTTTGCAGATTGCCTTGGCACTGTCCTCAGCTTCACATCTCCCAACTTCGGCTTGCCCTTTGATGTCGATGTCACAAGGACCTTGAGTTTGTTATCACCGCTCTTCACTGCATCCGTAACGTCCAGCGCAAAAGGCGGCATCCAGAGCGTCTCAAATTCCTTGCCGTTCAACGTCACCTTCGCCATCACCTCGACGGAACCCAAATCCAGCAGGATCTTTTGTCCCTTGCCGAAATCGGCCGGCACCGTGAAGGTGATCTCATTGAACACCGAAAACCCTTGCGCATCCTTATTTGACGTCGTCCAGGCGCCGCTGACCGGCAGACTTTCGGAATCCTTATCCATCCGAACCGTCTTTTCCGTGCCGTCACTCAGGGTTAGCGTATAAACACCCTTGCTTCCGGATTCGGCGGTCAGCGTATTCTTCGCGTCATAGTAAAGCGCCAGAGCGCCAGGTCCTACATCCTTGCCTTCAGCCTGGACCTTGACGACCGACGCCGCTTGCTGCTTTTCACGGAAGATGACGAAGAAGGAATCGGAACCGTCATTCACATTAATGCATATCCGCGTTCCGTCTTTTTCGGCTTTGTAGCGCGCGATTTTCCGGATCTCGCCGGTAACCGGGTTGAACAATTCGGGCACCTTGCCGGTCACCCGCAGCTTGGCCTCAAAGGTGCCGACCGCCCCGAAGTTGGACAGGAAGAAGAGCATGCCGTCGTCAAGCTGGCGCGCTTTCCAGCGCAGCGCGCAGGTGGCCTCCGAGACAATCGGCGCGACGCCAAGATCCTGCAGGGACTTGACCGGTACCGGAGACGAGGTAACGACCTTGCCGCCGGCCTTCTTGAGTGCTTCCAGGCGCTTGAACACCTGCGGCCGGGTGTACCCGCATTCCGGTATCGCCAGTAACTCATAACTGGCGGCCACGCGCTTCCGGTCCTTCTCGTCGTAAACCACCCATTTGCCATTCACGACATTCAGGTTGCTCAGGATCGCGTCCGACCCCATGAAGTCATAATCGTAACCAGCGGGAACTGGATTGGCCGGCCCGGTCATCTGCGGTGCGAAGTCGCCGATGTACACCGCCACGTCAGCAACCGGATTGCCCTGCTGCAGCATGAAGTGAATCCGCTGCAGGTAGCGCACCCAGTCGCGACACTCATTGAACCACGGGGTGTTGCGGTGGAATGCCGTACCAAAATAAGCCAAATTCTTGCCCGGCACCCCATCCTTGGGCTGATGGGCCATCACATGCAGGACAAAGTGGTTGATCCCTTCACAGAACATTTCCTCGCCCCGCCGCTTGATGAGATAGGGATGATGCCCTAGATCCAGCCCGCTGGTAAAGGCCTCGGCAAAGACTCGCCGTCTTCCGTAAATATGTGCCGTGGAACTTGCCGCTCGGCACTCGATCTTTCCCAGATCGCCTGTGCTCCAGAACTCGCCGCCAATCTCATCGGAATACCGGCCATAAATCGTGAAGTCACCGGGGAATCCCCAATGTCCGTAGTTCTCGCACCAGGTTGTTAGCCCATTCTTGTGAGCAGCAGCACTGAGCCCGCCAACATAATTCTCCCCAATCATATCCGCCACATTTCTACGCAGGTCCCAGAGAAACTGGTCCGACGCTTTTGCACTGTCAATGACCCTGCCGGTCATCACCGGAAGCAGCTTGATAGGATCATATCCTGCGCGCTTCTTGAACTCTTTGTCAAACCCGTCCGTCCAGTTCTGCGCACCCTTCTCGTAACTGTCGATCGTCACGCCCTTCCACGCCTTCTTCTCTTCCGGCGTGATTTCCTTGAGCAACGTGCCGAACATCGAATTGAAATGATATTCAATGAGAGCCTTACTCATCTTGTCCACCTCCAGGCCCGCGCCTTCCGGGGGGGCTGGACCATTTTGCTTCCCGGTGGAAACCATGCCGAAATAGATCACCGTCCAGTTGCCGGCCGGCAGCTCACAGGTCAGCAGTCCATCGGTGGAGAGCTTGTCTGTCAGATTGAGGATATCCTTTTGATGCACAACCGTGGAAGCATCATCTGGCTCCACTGAATCCTTGAACTTATAGGACTCCCAGGTTGGGTTCGGGGTCGGGTGCATCCGGCCCATCTGCTTCTCAATGACCTGCGCGACCATCGGCTCCGAGGTCAACGTCACCGCATCAAGCGGCAGATTGCATGGTTCGAGAACAAACTCCTGCGCCGTCACTTCCTTGAAGCTGTAGGTCCTGTCACCGTCTGGTAGAAAATCCGTTTCCGGATTGCGCCCGCTAGGCTGGATTTCTGTCACTAACTCCTTCTTGCCGTCCTTCAGTGCATACAGCTTGGCGGCGACAGAGCCTTTCACAACCAGCGCGCGGGCCTTGAATGGTTCCGTGTGCCGGAAACAGAGAACCCCGGAGTTCCCCTTGTCCTCGCCCGGCGGCACCGAACCATGAAGCGACACCGTTTTTTTCCTAGGAATCGCAAGCACGGCCACATCCTGGATTTGGCGATTGGCGGGGCGGACCATCTGTGAAAACTGCCCGCCCTTGGCCTCAACCTCGTTCCAATCGATCCGGCGCATGGATTGCTCCGACTTGATCCAAGGTCCGCCACTCTGGCTCCAGCCCGGAGCATTGAACATCATGATTTCCACCCCGACGCGCGACGCCTCTTTCAAGGCGTGGCGCGTCAGTGCATACCATTCCGGCGAAAACATTTTGACCGGTCCGCCACCCTCGATATTTCCGATCATGGCCTGCTTGATTCCAACCCTGGCCATGGCTTCAAGATCCTTAGTGATGCCATCGGCCGTGATATCACTATTCAACCAGTACCAGTAACAATACGGCTTGGTCGTTTCCGGCGGATTCCGGAAGCCGGCATCCAGATCATTTGCGCTAACTGAGAGCGTGGTCAGCAGCAGGGTGGCGAATATAAAAGATGTGCGTCGATTCATGTGAGACTTTTTCAATGGGGATTGCTAAGAAATTGCTTTTGGGGTGGAGGCCGTTGAAAGAGCCGGTGGCCGGACCGAAGGACGGCTTCGCCATTTTTCGGGAGGTCTTCCACGGCACCAAGCGGTTGCAATGGAAATAGGTTCAATATCAGGCCGATAGATGGATACAGCCAACTGGATTCAAGGGTTAGTTTTTTTATGAGTTTAGCGAATAGGTTCAAAACCTTTGAGAGTTCATAGCCCTGTGGCGGCGGACCGCCAACAACAAGAAAGGGTGACAAACGGGTGACAAACGGGTGCAGCACCTTGGCCCTCTCGGCGCGGGTGTCACCGGCTGCGTAGGCATAGGTCATCGCTAAGGCGGCCTGAATCGAATAAGGCGACAACAGCGGCATTGCGTGTGTTGGGCGCTCCATCATGCGGTAACGATCAAAAAAATCAGGTCTACGTCTCGTGCGCCGAGTTGGAGGCCTTTGCAGATTGATCATAATGGGTCGGCCATTCGGAACCCAACTCCCATAAAATGATCAGAAATGCTCAATAAATGATTGAAAAATTGCTTTATTTAGCATTTTTTTGTTTACAAATGATCAAAATGGCGTCTTTTTGAGGGCGTGCAATTTGAAATTGGTATTAAAAGCGATCCCGTGGAATACCGCTATTCTTACGAATGGCTCTTCCGGTTAATGGAGCAGGAACAGATCTCTCATCTGCAACTCGGCACTTTTTTTGAACTCTACCACCTGCCGGACGCATGGTTTACCGACCTGCGCCGCAAAGCGGAGGATCACGGGGTCTCCATCACGAGTGTGTTTACCGCACACCGCGAACTGGGTGGTTTTTTCCGTGACGACGGTCCGGGCTTCGAGGCGGTGGCACGCAAAAATTTCGAGCGGCTCATCGATGTGTCCGCATTGCTTGGCGCACGGTCTATCGGATCCAATCCCGGGGCCGTGCTGCGCGACCGGATGGGCACGAAGGCCCAAGGGTCGGCAACGTATCTGAGAAACTTCCGCGACCTCCAGCGTAGAGCCGGCGATCTCGGGATTGACTGGCTGACGATTGAACCGATGTCCTGTCTGGCGGAACCGCCGACGCTTCCCGAAGAAATGGACGCCTATATGGCAGCGGTTCTGCCGGGCGGACCAGGAGTGGCGCGGGCCGGTTACTGTCTGGATATTTCGCACGGCTATGCCAACGCACAAAAAGAGGTCATCTACGATCCGATGGAGCTGCTCCGCTCGGCGCTTGCGCATACCAGCGAGATCCACCTGAAAAATACCGACGCGCTTTTCAACTCCACATTCGGCTTCGGTCCTGCGGAGCGGGAAAAAGGAATCATTGATGTGACGGCTGTGCG
>CAIVKO010000056.1 GCA_903906515.1 Akkermansiaceae bacterium | reverse complement strand
AGATCGATGATGCCGAGATCGCGTGGAAGACCTCCGATGCGCAAGCCTCCAAGCACTGGCAGGTGTTGGTGAAGGAGAAACGGAATGCCTTTGATACGCGGGGTTTCCTCCCGATAGAGATGGCGGGTCTTCACCATCTGCCACTCGTCATCGGCTTCGCGAAGTTCGATGATTTCCAGGCGGCGCAGACAGGCGTCGATTTCCTCACCAGAGCCGCGGAGAATCTTGCCGTCGCGGATGCGCTCGGCGAAAACCAGCGCGACTTCGCCATCGACGCCATTCCTGTGTTGGATGTGGCGGTTGAAAAACGAATCCGCCTTGGTCACGCCTTGTTCGATATGTTTCGCACGATCTTCCGGAAGATCCGACGCCGGTCCCAGGCCGATTCCTTCAATCACCCGGTTGTCCTTCGTCACCAGCACCACATCGTAGCGTCCGACCGGCAGGTTTTCAAATCGGAAACCTGTGGCCGCCGCATCGAGTTTCCCCAGATAGACGCGGGTCCGGTCGCGCTCCACAGCGATCGCATGGGTCAACACGGCTCCATTCACAGAGCCGGAAATGAGACCGCTATCGGCCCCGTCCACTTTGGTGTAAATCCGGCCCGGCCCATCCGCCATGACGGCCGACGGGACGAATGCCATAATCCAAGCTAACAATATCAGGATTTTTCCGCCCATAATTTCGCCGCTTCCGCGCGTTCGTGTTTTGGATAGTCTTTGACCAGTTTGTTCCAGATTTTTCGTGCCTCATCCTTGCGCCCGAGTTCATAGAGCGCCCTACCCTGCCAGAACAACACATCGATTTCCTCTGGAGAACCGGGACGAATTTTGAGGCTGGTTTCCAGATCCTGCAATGCGCGGTTCCACTCACCCGCCAGAAACATCACGCGGGCCCGCCACAACAATTGATCGCCCTCGATCCTCGCGGCCGGCCGCTGGCGCTCCCAGGATTCCAACTTGGCGCGCGCCTCATCAAGCCTCTTGTCGCGGATCAGATCCTCGATCGCCAGCGAGTGGGAGCGGTCGATCACCGGGGCCTTGCGTTCCGCCTCCTTCTTGTCGGCGACGGCCTCATCAAAACAACGGAGAGCATCCTCAATGCGTCCGTTCAGAAGATGATAGTCTCCTAACCGAATCTTGGCCATGCGGGCCAGCGCCTTATCTCCACCCTTGTCCAACTTCGCGACCAAGCCGACGACCATCGGATCCTTGAGTCCGAACACCCGCAGGTCGAGTTCCAACAGATCCGCATCCTTGCCCATCGCCGCCCGTTCCGCAGCCGCAAAATTTGTTAGCCGTTCCAGCGCCGCCTGCGGCTGGGTTTTACCGATTTCACAGATGGCCATTGCCATCGCTGCAACCCATGGACCACCCTGGGGTTTTGCCGTTTTCAACCACGCCTCGGCCCACTTCACCGCCTCGGCAGACGGCAGGAAATCCTTGGCCAGCAGGAAACCCACTCTTCTATCAGACTCCGCCAGTTTTGATGGATCTTCCGCTTTCAATAAATCAAGAAAATCGGCCAACTGTCTTTCATTATTGACGGAAGCTGCCTCCATATCCCGTGGGACCATCAGCACGCGGCGGCCTTCGATAACACGCGGACCGTTACGGAAACGCAGGACCACCCGCACCGGATCGAGACTCATGTACAATCGCCGGATTTCCGGCCCTGCATCCACATGTCCATCCGGCCAGAGCCACTCGACCTGCCATCCATCCGGTGGTTTGGGTGCCGTTCCGCTCACGCTCACATACCACTCGCCAGCGTAGCCGATGTATCGCTCCGCGCGCATCACCGCGAGTGGGACCGGTGCACCGTCATGGGATTCCACCGCTCCGGCAGTCACCTTGCCCGGGTGCACCCATGCGTCCGGCGGCACGTTGCCAAGCTTTCCACCACGCTCCCATCCGAGCACCATCACACCTGGCGGATCAACCGCCGCATGGCAGTATTCCACCGGCGCGAATCCCTTGGGAACGCGGACATTCACTGTCGGCATCTTGGTGGGATCAAGCGGCGGCGGTTGATTCTTCAGCCATTTGAGCGTGGATCGCCCGTCGATGGTCACATAGGAAACATCGTCTGATAGTGTGTAAAATTTCATCTCGCCCCCCTCCCCGGTTTTCACCAGGCCGGTGTAACGGCTCATGAATCGGCTGGTTTCACCGAACGGATTGTCACCGTGAAAAATCAAGGGAACAAATGCCGCACCGTCGATCGATGGAGATTTCTTCCAAGCATCCTGCCAACCCGAGTAAGTGGTGATGTCCGCGCCATCCGGGAGTCGTCGTGTTTCCAGCAAAAGACTGCGTTTCGCCGACCACGACTTCATACGCCGAGAGATATTTCCACCGAAATACAACGTCGCCGCAGCGCCGTTAGTCGGCATTGATTCCGCAAGCATCAGCAGGGAACGGCCCGGGGCGCACCAGACACCATCGAGTGCTATTTCTTTTCCTTCATTATCTAACAAAACAACATCCCGCATGTTGGCAAGACCGCCGCCGAAATCCGGCAGACGGATTTCCCAACCCGCCTCCGGTGCGTCTGGAGCGGCCTCCGCGTGGAGGACGACGCGGTATGGCGCGCCATCGACCGCCCAAGCACTACCGTCCTTCGCAGGTGCGGCAATAGCCGTCCCGGAGACAAAAACTAACAGCGGCATGAAGAGTTTCCGGATCATGGCTTGTCGAGTGCTCGGAAATAATCGTCCACCGGTTGCTGGAACCCTGCGGGCACCACAACATCCGCACCACCGGGCAGGCGTTTTTCACCGACATATCGGCCGCTGTTCCCACCTATCACCTTCACGTCGCGGGTGGTTCCTCCCTCGCCGAGTTTCTGAAGGTTCGCCACGATCTTGCGGTGCAGGGCTTCGTAATCCGCCATGCGCCCGCTTTTGAGTGCCTCGCGGGATTCATCCATCAACCGTGCCACTTCAGGCATCGGACCGGTGCGCAGATAGAACAAGCGCGCGGTGGCATAACTCTTCGCCGCCTGCTGCGCCAGCAAAGCCTGCTCGGCGGCCAACGCGTTGTTGAGCATCTGGTTCGGCGTGTTGACCGGACGCAATGGTGCCTCACCGGTCATGCCGAGGCGCTGGCTTGCACCACCGGCCTTACCGCCACCCGTCGCCTTGGCATCGGAGGGTGGACCATCATCTTCCACATGACCTTTCTGGAGCGGATCATTGGTGCGGCGGGCATCGATGGAACTGCCTTCCAACTTGTCGGCGCGCTTATTGACCATTTCCCCGCTGGACATTCCTTCCCGGCCACCGCTCGAACGTCCGGTCTGCTCGTTCTTGTTAGGCGGGGTGTTGCCGGATTTTCCCTGCGCGTTGAAACCCGGCATCGGCCCGTCGGCCACCTCCCAGCCATTGGCGGGATTGACTGCGAATGCGTTGTTAGAAGCCGCGTCCTGCACTTCCTCGTCGAGCCCCTCCTGTTTCTTGAGCAAATCGCCGACGAGATCGGTGAACGAATCCGGCAACGGCAGGTTGGGAATCTCCGGCATCTCGGTGAGATCGAAATTTTCCATCAGCCACTTGGTGGTCTCGTTTTTGTCCGGCAGCCACATCTCCATGTCCTCGGCGGTTTTTGCGGCTTTTTCCAGCGCTTCGAGCAGGCTTTCCTCTTTTTGAACGGCGATTTCCGACGGCTTCAACTCGCCCGCGGCCGCCTTTTCCGCATCCTGCTGGATCACATCCTCGTAAATCTTCGTCAGCTCTTCGCGCAGCTCGTTCATCGGCCGCAAATCGGGCAATGCGTGGGCGTCTGTCAGCATCTGCTCGATCAACTTCGCGATCTCCTCCTTCTTCGCAGCAAGCTCCTTCGCCTGCGCCACATCCTCCTTGCTGAACTCATCCTTGGATGCCAGTTCCTTGCTCTTCTCGACCACCGCGCGCTGTTGTTCCACCAAGGCATCGAGCTTTTCGCGGATGTCGGCGGCGGATTCCTTGATCGCTTCAGCCTTCTCTCCTGCGTTACTCCGCTGTGAGGTATTGAGCAGTTCCAGAACCTTCGCGAGATCCACCAACACCTGCTTGCAGAGCGGCGCCGCTTCAGGAAATTTTTCGGCTTCGATCTGCTCCGCACTGCGGATCATTTGTTCGTAAATTTTCACCTGACCCATCAATGCGGCAGCCTTGGTCAGCACCGCGCGGAATGCCACATCGCCGATCGATGCATTCTGCGCTCCATCCTCCAGCGCCTTGCGGACCACCCGCGACTCATCGGCCAAAGCATCCTGGTCGGCAGCGATCGCCGCGCCTTCGCCCTTGGCGGCTTTCAGGACCCGTTCGTGCAATGCCTTCTCACGATTGAACAACGCCTCCACCCGGCCTATCAGATCTCGCACCGCCGCGCCCGCCGTTTCATTCCGCAGGTCGGCAGGCAGGTTTTTCAAGCGCGCAAGGATCGAGGTTTCCAGCGCCTCTCCTTTGGCGAGTGGTTTCCTCCGGTCGGCACCCTTGGTGGAATCCGCATCACGCAGGGCAAGCACCGCTTGCGGCATTTCCCCGACTAACAACGTGCCCAACACATCCCGCCATGCAGCAGATCCTGCGGGTGTTCCCGCCACCAACACTTTTGCAGACTCCTCGATGCGCAACTGCCGCTCTGCCAGCGTCGCCACCGCAACCGAATCACCGGCGTCCGTCGTTTTTAAAACCGTGCGGGTGGCATCCAGATTGGTCTGCTGGAGTCTGATCAGGTCGTCCAGGCTCCCCACCACTTCGCCCTGGCGGTTTTCCGTGGCGCGTTGAAGTTCCTCCGGTGTCACGATGCGCACCACCAACATCCGCGAGAGCGTCCGCCCCGGGCCGGTGACATCATTGCCATCGATAGCCGACACACAGAACCATGCCTCGCTCTCTTCTTTTCCCACCCAGCGTGACAACTGGATGTCCACGGTTTCCTTGAGCAATGGCACACCCGGTTTCCACGACTGGATCGCCCGAGCATCGGGTTTATCCGGCGTTCCACGGCAAACCGCCACCTCGGCGAGTCCGTAATCGTCCGTCGCTTCGAATGTCAGGCGCAACCACGCATCCCGTGTTAGAAGAAGTTCCTCCTCACCTGTCGGTTGGATCAGGCGCACCCTCGGCGCTTCGTCAGCCTTCACATTGAAATTCACACGAGCCTCGTCGGCCAAACCGGACACATCCGTCCAGTGCGCGGACCAAGAACGGTTAGATACCGGTCTGCCCGTGATCCTCCACTCCTCCGGCTTTCCGGACATGACCGCCTTCGCGTCATCGTGATCCACTAACAATTCCTTCAACCCGTGATCGAAGGTCCAGTCCAGGGTCACATCGGCACCTTGCGGAACCGCCGGCCACGATGTGCCATCCGGCACCCGCACGGTTTGCAACTTCGTGTAGGCGGGCGGCACGATTGTGAGTTGCCGCGCAATGACCTTGGCGGGAAGTTTGACGCTGACGCGACGTTCGAATGATCGCGCGTCGCCTGCCTCAAACCGGTATGTTCCGCTCTCCGTCCACTTGCAATCGACCGACCACGCCATTTCCGCGCCATCGCGCCGCGCCGAGTGACGCACCACTCCTCCATCGTTAGAAACCACCAGCCAAACCTTGTCCGGAGCCTCTCCAGCCAAGGTCACCTTCATCGTCAGCACCGTGCCACGTGAAACCACCTGGTCGCCCGGAATGACATCCACCACCCGCGTCCGGGTGATCGGCGCGATTTCACTGGCCGGCATCAACACCCGGCCCACGCGCTGGCGGAACTCCGACGGTTTCACCAGGAAAAACACCAGACCTAACAAAACGAATACCCCCGCACCCGACGCCCACCTCCGGAGCAGACGCCAGTCGTAAATCCTCTTCCAGGCAATTCCGTGCCACAGGACCGCAAGCTCGCCTAACAAAACAGCACGCCATTGCGAACTCCCCTCCAGCGTGCGGTCGAGTTGCACCGCATTGACCAGCGCGTTGTCCGTTCGGCCCGTCGCGGTTTCCAGGCGGCGGGCCAGCGCGGCATCATCCATGCGGCGCAAAAAGGTCCGCGCGGTGTGAGCCAGCGCCGCCGCGGGTGGTAACGCGAATGCCAGAAATCCCGCCCACCTGCCGATCGCACCGAAGCGCACCCGCGAATCCACCACCAACCAAACGCCAAGCACCAAACCCGCGGCGACCAGTCCCATCGCCAGCGATGTCAGTCCGCGACCGACCCGCAAAGCCCGCCCCGCGCGCCTGAGGATCTGGTGCGGTGACTGGCCTTCGGCGGATGTGGGTTGGGTGCTCACCGGTTTCGTTTACGGTTTCGACGGGTCTTTTTGTTCTCCGGATTTCGCTTCCACGCGAAATAACCTGAAATTGGAAAAATACGATTTTCCGGCATTCTGCGTGGCTTCATAAGCGACCACCTTCACCGAAATATACTCGGGCTTCTGGTCCTTCCCTGCAACCACCACTTTTTCCGGCACCTTGAATTCCCGCCCTGCGGTCGTCCATGTTTTCGATTTCCCAGGCGGCGATGGCACCTGCGCGCGGTAGCACATGATGAGCGCCGGTCTGCCGTCCGCAGGAGCCCTGCGGAAAATCGTGCGTTTTTGGGCGGGATTCGTGTCGGTGCTCCATGCCTCCGCGTGGATCTTCGCGGAAAAATCCCAGGTCATGCAATCCACCTCCACCCGATACGTCGCGCCGGCCACCACCGGCACCGGCACACTCTCGATCTTGCCACCCTGATTCCCCGCGATGCCGGCGGGCAGATCAAACACCACCGCCTTGCGCCCGCCAACCTCCCCTGCCGGAGCCATTTTGATATACGGCGCGTTACCCTTGTAAAACTCCTCGTCCGGAAAATCCGTCAACCAGCCTTTCAAGGGTTCTGTGCCCGCGAAGGAGCCATTCGGCAACAGGTTTTTCTCTTCCCCTGCTGAAATCATCGGTACCAGTAGCAAGGAAAACATGACGACGAGGTTTCTCACGCGGGTTTCCACCACTTCCAGGCTACGCATGAATCCACTGGTATATCCATCCATGCCTTCAACATGACCAGAATTCTCCCGCACGGCAAGCGCTGGGTTTCTCCAAGATCCCTACAACTAGGGAGGTTTTATTCCGAACCAAGAAGAGCAACCACAATCGGAGCGCAGCGGAGATGGACGAACTGGCCATCAAAAAATGTGTCAAATTCCACTGAATTCACTGATTCCACTGATTGATTTGAAAAGAAAAAACACAAAACTTCTTACGATGAAATTTGGCACCCATTCGCCACGGATGATTTCTGAAAATCAGCGTAATCAGTGAAATCAGTGGTTAAATCTTCCTATTATTTCCCTATTGTAGTGACCCTGCTTGGCTCCCGAAAACAATGTCCAGTATTTGAATTAGCCCGCGATCCATGCTTGGCGAGGCCGCTCCGGTCGTTATGATCCGCGCATGTCGAAGTATGCCGGAGAACAAGTATTGGTGGTGCCACGCGCGCTGTTTGATGAAATCGGTGCCTTTGAAGGCATCCGCACGGAGGACCTGAACGCGGCGCTCAACCGCTTGTTGGACCCGACAGCGCATTTTTTCATGGACCGCGCCGCAGCCGAGGAGGATCCCACGCACAAACAATTGATCCCCTATTGCATATTCCGCTGTGGCGACCGGATCCTGCACTACACGCGCGGAAAATCCGGTGGTGAAAGCCGATTGCACGCGAAAATTTCCGTAGGTGTCGGCGGCCACGTCAACCCGGTGGATATGGATGGCGGAAAAACCGGCTCAGACGCCTATCACGCCGCCGTCACCCGTGAAATCGAAGAAGAACTCGACCTCCCGGAAAAACACCAGCACCGGATCATCGCCCTCCTCAACGATGACTCCAACCCAGTCGGACAGGTGCATCTCGGAATCGTCCATCTGATCGATCTCGAATCCGATGCCGTCTCATCCCGCGAGGACGCGCTGCTCGATCTGGCCTTCACCCCGTTGGCCGATCTCAACGGACCGATGTTCGAGCGCCTGGAAACCTGGTCGGCATTCTGCGTGAGACACCTGGCGGAAAACCCGATCTAAAAATCGTGGCTGACGCGTCTCGCGGCAAGCCGTGCTTGCGGCGTCTCGCCGCAAGGGAAATTCAAGCCTTGGCAACCACATGATCGAAGTGAATCAGCGGGGTTGTTTAGAAACTTTACGCGGCTTGCCCTCCACAGCTTGTTTGGCTTCATTAAAAGGCCCCGGGGCATTGAGCATCGGCCAAACAGAAGGAGAACACAAGTTCCCACGTTCCAACAATCGGATATTTGGGTTCATCTGGCGATTTGAAATCGGAAGCAAACCAATATCTGAATTCATGTTCCTTGAACTCGATGGCCATTCCCATGTAGCCGGACCACTGTTCTGAAAAGGTCCATTTACCAATGATTTCCTTGGCGTCCTTGACCTCCTGGTAAGTCACATTGAGCTCAAATGCCTTCTCGGCCGCGTAAGCTTTTCCGAAGCACATTGCTAAAAGAATAAGAACTGTTCGCATGGATGGTGTTTTTTGTGAGACCAACGTTAAAGGTGATGCGACGCCGCTGGCGACAAGTGGGCCGGCCACGGCGGGCCGACCCTACCCTTTCTCCGCGAAAATTTCGGCTTCTCAGCTTCTACCCCACGATGACTGCCAGCAGGTCGTCGCTGTCCACCTGGTCGCCTTTTCTAACAATTACTTCGGTGACGACGCCATCGATCCCCGCACTGACTGTGGTGAGCATCTTCATGGCTTCGAGCACGACGAGTTTGTCGCCCGCCTTGACTTCATGGCCGATGGAGACTGCGACTTCCGAGACCATGCCGGGCATGGGCGCACAGGCTTGGGCGGGATTGCCGGGTTCGCCTTTGACGCGACTGGCTTTGGAAACGGACTTGAGCGAATTGTCAAACACGATGGACTCGCGCGGCATGCCGTTGAGTTCGTAGAACAACGCGCGTCGTCCCGCGGTGTCGGCCTCGCCGATGGAGATGAGCTTGATGATGAGGATCTTGCCTGGATCGATCTCGATCTCGATTTCCTCACCGATCTGCAAACCATAGAAAAACGCCGGAGTCGGCAGCGCGCTGAGGTCGTCGTATTTGTTTTTGAACGCCATGAAATCCGCGAAAACCTGCGGATACATCAGGTGCGAATAGAGATCGTCATCGGTGGCGGGACGCCCGAGTTTCAGCATTAGATCGGTACGCGTGGCTTCGAGATCGACGGGTTCCGCAAGCTCGCCTGGGCGTTTGGTGGTGGCCTTCTTGTTGCCGAGCACGACCTTCTGCACATCCACAGGCCATCCGCCATCCGGCTGGCCGAGTCCGCCGGAAAGCATGTCGATCACGCTTTCGGGGAAATCGATCGAGCCGGGTTTGATGTTAGGCACGTCGGACGCCTTGATACCGCGGGTTACAAGGAACATGCACATGTCGCCCACGACTTTGGATGACGGCGTCACCTTGACGATATCGCCGAACAGACGATTCACATCGGCATAGGTGCGGGAGATTTCGCGCCAGCGATGGCCGAGCCCCATCGAATTCGCCTGCTCGCGGAGGTTGGTGTATTGGCCGCCGGGCATTTCGTGTTCGTAAACCTCGGCGGTGCCGGCACGGGGCGCGGAATCGAAGGGTTTGTAGAACGCCAGCACTTCCTCCCAGTAATCGGAGAGGTCGTTGAGTGAATCGAAGTCGAGGCCGGGATCTCGATCGGTCTTGGCCATGGCGGAGCAAACCGAGTTGAGATTCGGCTGCGAGGTGGATCCGGACATCGAGGCGATGGCGAGGTCCACGATATCCACACCGGCATTGGATGCGGAAAGCACGGATGCGGCGTTGAGGCCGGAGGTGTCGTGGGTGTGGAAATGGATGGGAATGCCGATTTCCTCCTTGAGTGCGGTGACGAGCTTGCGCGCGGCGAGTGGTTTGCAAAGTCCTGCCATGTCCTTGATGGCCAGGATGTGCGCGCCCATGCGATCGAGTTCCTTGGCTTTCGCGATATAATACTTCAGCGAGTATTTGTCGCGCTTCTCATCATTGATATCGCCGGTATAACAAATCGCGGCCTCGCACAGCACCTTGCCGTGGCTGCGCGCGGCATCCATCGCCACCTGCATGTTCGGCAGGTAATTGAGTGAGTCGAAGATTCGGAAAATATCCATGCCGGAGTCCGCCGCGTGTTTGACGAATCCTGCGACAACGTTGTCCGGATAGTTCGAGTAGCCAACCGCGTTGGAGCCGCGGAAAAGCATCTGGAAACAGATGTTAGGAATTTTTTCCCGCAGTTGACGCAAGCGGTCCCACGGACATTCCGATAGAAATCGCATCGCGGTGTCGAAGGTCGCGCCGCCCCACATTTCCAACGAGAAAAGCTGTGGCACGCGGTGTGCCACGGCCTCCGCCACACGCAGCATGTCATAAGTCCTCATGCGGGTGGCCATCAGCGACTGATGAGCATCCCGGAACGTGGTGTCGGTGATGAGAAGCCTGTTTTCATCGAGTATCCACTTCGCGAATTTTTCGGGACCAAGATCTAACAATAGATCGCGACTACCTTTGGGCGGCACCGCGTGGTGCTCGATGATGCGCGACTCCGGCACATGAGCCTTGGGCAGTGCGGCGGCGGGCTTCCAACCCTTGGCCGTGGGATTTCCGTTCAATGTGATGTCTGATAGATACGAAAGCGTGCGGGTGGCACGGTCGCGGCGGACGCGGAACTGGAACAACTCGGTCTTGGTATCAATCAGCTTGGTATGGGCCTGCCCGGAGCGGAAGGTTTCATCGTTGATGACATTTTCAAGGAACGGGATGTTGGTCTTCACCCCGCGGATGCGGAACTCACGCAACGCGCGGTCCATGCGCTGGCAGGCCATCGGAAAATCGCGGCCCATCGCCGTGATCTTGACGAGCATCGAGTCATAATACGGGGTGACCACCGAACCCGCATCGCCTGAAGCTGCATCGAGACGGATGCCGAAACCGGCGGCCGACCGGTAGTTGAGGATGCGACCGTAGTCGGGTGAGAAATTCTTCTGTGGATCCTCGGTGGTGACGCGACACTGGACGGCGAATCCGATGCACGGAATCTCATCCTGCGGTGGGATGGCGACGTCCTCGCCGAACAACGGGCTTCCGCCGGCGATGAGGATCTGCGAGCGGACGAGGTCGATGCCGGTCACACACTCGGTCACCGTGTGTTCGACCTGGATGCGCGGGTTCATCTCGATGAAGAACCAGTCGTTTTTATCCATGTCGTAGAGGAACTCGACGGTGCCCGCGTTGTTATAACCGATGCCTTTGGCAAGCTTGACGGCGGCATCGCAAAGCTCCTTGCGCACCTTGGGATCGAGATGCATGGCCGGCGCGACCTCGACGACTTTCTGATAGCGCCGCTGCACCGAGCAATCGCGTTCATGCAGGTGGACGACGTTGCCGTGTTGGTCGCCGAGGATCTGCACCTCGATGTGCTTGGCGCGGGAAATATATCGTTCGAGGAAAACCGCCGGGTTACCAAACGCGTTGAGAGCCTCGTTCTGCGCCTCGGCCAACAGAGCGGGAAGCATCGAGGGTTTTTCGACCACCCTCATGCCGCGTCCGCCGCCGCCGAAAGCCGCCTTGATGATGAGGGGAAAACCGATTTTATGTGCGGCGGTGAGGGCGTCATCCGGATCGGTGATTGGTTCTTCGGTTCCGGGCAGGGTCGGCACATTGTATTTGTGGGCCAGCGTGCGGGCTGCGGTCTTGTCACCCATGTTTTCCAACAACTCCGGTGAGGGACCAATGAAGATAATGCCTTCACGGGCGCAGGCGCGGGCGAACGATGCATTTTCTGATAGAAATCCGTATCCCGGATGGATCATCGTGACGCCCTTCTGCTTGGCGAGTGCGACGATGCCCTCGACATCGAGATACGCACCGACAGGTCCCTTCGAAGTATCGAGCGGGTAAGCTTCGTCGGCCTTGAAACGATGAATCGAAAAGCGGTCCTCCTCGGCGAAGATCGAGACTGTACGCAGGCCAAGCTCGTTGGCGGCGCGGAAGATGCGGATCGCGATTTCGCCGCGGTTGGCGGCCATGAGTTTTCCTGGGCGTGTGGGGGTGTCGGACATATCGAGACACGTACTAAACGCAAAAAAACCGAGCGGAAAGCCAAATCGAATTATCGCAATATTCGCGGAGTCTCAATCGGAACTTTTTGACCAGGCTGGAAGCGTTTCCGCAAGAATTCCGGCGATTTTCCGCCGTTCGCTGGATTTGATTTTCGGGTGATTTCCTGGGGCTGGATCGCTTTCGCACACATGGTGGAGTTGGCGGATGATCGCGGATTTGACCCGCTCAGGCAGGCATTCGAAGGTCTTTGAATAAACCATGTAGGAGCAGCGATATTTGAAGATTCGGTCATTCAACTGGAAATCCGCCAACGAGCGTCCGGATTGGGTGTGTGGAAACCTCTGCGTGAAGGCTTCTTGAAATGCCGGATCGCCTTCAATGCCGCTTTCTCCAAGATCGGCTTCGTTTTCAAACAACAGCAGATCCACGATTTTACGGGCGGATTCGTCGGCATGCCTGCCGGCCGCGCCGGCGTCGGGATCGCCAGCGGGATCAAATGATTTCTGGAGCCAGTGGATTCTCCGGTAGTTCATGGCGGCGGAGTTGAGTTGGTTTTGGACCAGGCATTGATGTTCCAGCACCATCAGGGCCACGATGTCGCTGGTGGCGCGAGGATAGCGTGTGACGTCGATTTTCCCGGCCAAAGTGGTCAACTCGGGTGACTCGGTGGGAAATTCGCGGACGCTGGATTCCTTGTAGGTCTGGTTTCCAAGATGAGGCAGTGAACTCCTGCCCGTGACATAATACCCGCCCCAACGCTCGCGCAACGGGCTGGTGTGATCGGATTGAAATGCACCCAATGAAAGCAAGGGCTGCCCTTGATCATCAGGGAAAACCGAGCGCACCAACACACCGGGAACCGATTCTGTCCGCGCGGTGCCGTGACATGACAGACAACCGGATGTATCCCGAGTGATATTCGGGACATGATTGGATTCGCCGGGTTCGATGATGTAATAGACAGAACCTAACAATTCATCATGAATGATGACTTCGATATTTCCTCCCGGAACATAGCCGACATAGGAATTCTCGTTAAAAAACAAGCAGCGTGGATTTCCCGGATGAATCAGCGGGTTTTGTTTGCTGGTTTTTGAAAACACCAGCATCTGCGACGCATCGGGAATTTCCAGAAGCTTCAGGACAAATTTCAGTTTGTCCAAGGGCGTGAGGCCTTTGATGTCATCACCGCCAGCCAGTTTTGCAATAGCGTCCGTGGCCGACGTATCCGAATACCGCAATGGCGGCAAATCCCATGGATCAGTGGCAGCCGAAACCATGCCGATGCCGGCGATGGTGAGTGCGATGCCCTGGAAAAACTTCATGGAAGCGGTGATACGCCGAGGCGAACGATGGTTTTTCAATGGATTCCAGTGTGGTTTGAGGGTTGGTGTATTTGCACGGTTCCCAGTTTGTTGATTCCGGGTTCATCATGAAAATAGAGAAAATTCCGCAAGGGTTTCGGCTTAATGGGGTGTATTACCGCTGGATATTCCGTGGTTATCAGGTGATTATACCCTCCACATCGGATTACCGCCATATTTCCAAACGCCAAATCATCCATCCTATGAAAGATTCAGAATTGGACCAATTGCTCAGGACGCAGAACGTTTCCGCGCCGCTCCCGGCAGGTTTCGAACGCGATGTCTGGTCGCGCATCGAATCGCTCGAATCAGACCGTGGTGTGTTCCGCACGAGCTTGGAACGCTTCCTCGGATTCTTCGCCCTGCCGCCCGTCGCCGCCGCCACCTGTGCTGCCATGGTGATGGCTGGTGTCTGGTTGGGTTTGAATTCACAGGTTTCCAGCCCAACCGGTAACGTGGCATACCTCCAATCGATCAGCCCGTTCGCCCACAACCACCGGTGATGAAAAAAGGACTCCTCTTTCTCGTGTTGGCCATCGCCGCAGGTGTGGCGTCGTTTTACATCACCCGCACGCACCAACAATCGGCGCAAAAGGAAGTGCTGCTCGATTCACTACCCGAACTCGCCTGGCTGCGTGTCGATTTGAAATTGACCGACGATCAATTTGCCAAAGCAAGCGCACTGCACCTTGCCTACCGCCCGACATGCGTGACAATGTGCCGCAACATCACCGAAGCACAAACCCGGTTGGATACCCTGGCCAGAAGCGCCCGGGGGATGACGCCCGAACTTGAAGCCGCGATTCAGGAGGCCGCGCGCGTCCACGCCCAATGCCGCACAAAAATGCTGGAACACCTCTATCAGACGGCGGCCCTGCTCGATGATAAACAAGCGGCACGTTATCTCGAAACGATGCTGCCCCACGCTCTGGATTCCACCTCCACCACCGACGGCCCGAAAAGCTGCCACTAGGATTAGCCGGAGTCCTTTAATCCCATGGATGTTCCCGATTCCGAACTGATGTCACGCCTTGCGGCGGGTGATGACCTTGCCCTCAACGCGTTGATGAAACGTTGGGGCGACCGGATCTCGGCATATTTATTCCGGATGACCGGGCAGCGAGAAACCGCCGTGGATCTCGCTCAGGAAACATTCGTGAAACTCTATCAGGCCCGTGGCAGATACAAACCACAGGGCCATTTCAGCACCTATCTTTTCGCCATCGCTTCAAACCTCGCGAGAAACCACAGCCGGTGGAAAGCCCGACATCCCACGGTTTCCATCGACGCCACCGACATCGATGGCGCAGAGATTTATGCGGAACCCACGGATCCGCAACAAACTCCCGGAGAGGTGGCTCTCTCGCGCGAAAAATCCGTAATCATCCACCGCGCCATCCTATCCCTCCCGCTGGATTTGAGAGAAGCTCTGACACTTTTTATCCATGAGCAAATGAGCTACGCCGAGATCGCGCAACTCACGCACTGCAGCGCCAAGGCCGTGGAAACCCGAATCTACCGCGCACGTCAGATCCTCAAGGAGCAACTCAAGGAGCTCCGGGCGTAAGAGACTGCCTTAAATATGGCAGGGATCGACCTCCGGGCGGTCCGGTAAATGAAATGAGAATGAATCCGCGCATGAATTGCTTGAAAATTCATTCATGGCCGGCCTCCTGCTTTCCCATTCTCGCGGACCGCCCGGAGGTCGAGTCCCTGCCTTCGGCGATATTCAGGCAGGCTCTTAGAAATACGCACTGCCCTGCTGCGGGTCACGCCATCAACACGTGGATTTTTCATTTGAAATATTCCAAGGGTT
>CAIVKO010000055.1 GCA_903906515.1 Akkermansiaceae bacterium | reverse complement strand
GCCATCGAGGCGCTGCTTACTTTGAGGCCCAGCGAGGCCTTGGTGAAACGTGGTGATGCCGCGGTCAAGGTGCCCGTCGAGGAATTGGAGATCGGTGAGATCGTCATCGTCCGCCCGGGAGAACAGATTCCGGTGGATGGCACACTGGCGGAAGGCTCCACCCATGTGGACGAGGCGTCTCTAACGGGTGAATCGATGCCCGTCTCAAAATCCATCGGCAGCCCGCTTTTCGCCGGGACACTTAACCAGAGCGGCGGCATCGAGCTGCGCGTCACCAAACGCTCGGATGATTCCACGCTAGCCCGCATGGTGAAACTCGTGGCCGAGGCCCAATCGGAGAAGTCCAAGACCCAGCGGTTTCTCGAACGGGCTGAGCAATATTATGCCATTGGTGTCATCCTATTCACTATCGGTGTGTTTCTGGTGCCGTTTTTATTCCAGGGGGCCACGTTCGCCAATGCTTTCTATCGGGCGATGACGATCATGGTCGTGGCCTCGCCTTGCGCGCTGGTCATCAGCACGCCTGCTACGGTTCTATCCGCCATCGGTGGTGCCGCCCGCCGCGGCATCCTGATCAAGGGTGGTTCCCATCTCGAAGCAGCCGCCAACATCGACATCGTGGCCATCGACAAGACCGGCACGCTCACTGTCGGTAAACCTTCCCTAACGGAAATAATCACCGCCTCCGGCATACACCCGCTTTCCGGCCCGCTGCCTGAAGACGCGCTTGCCTTGCTGAAGGCTGCCGCCGCACTGGAGGCCAGGTCCGAGCACCCGCTCGCCCATGCCATCGTCAACAGCGCGACCGCCCTCGGTATCGAGTCTCCTGCGGCCACGGATTTTCAATCGACCGCCGGCAAGGGTGCTGAAGCCACCATCGGTCAGGTTAGATATATCGTCGGCAGCGAACGCATGTTCCGTGAGCTTGAATCGGCGAATTTGATGGATTTATGCGGCATTTCCCAGCCACTTCAGGCCATGGGCAAGACCTGCGTCTGGCTTGGCATTCGCGAGGGCGACGCCGTCACCGCCCATGCCGTGCTGGTGATGGCGGACACCATCCGCCCCGCAGCCCGCCATCTCGCGGATGACCTGCACCGGCTCGGAGTGAAAAAAGTCGTGATGCTCACCGGAGATCATCAATCGGTCGCGGATGCCATTGCCCGCGAAGCCAAGGTCGATGTCGTTCGCGCCGGTTTGCTTCCCGAGGACAAACTGAATGTCATTCATGCGCTCCGCAGAGAGGGAACGGTCATGATGATCGGCGATGGCGTCAACGACGCTCCCGCTCTCGCCGTGGCGGATATCGGCGTTGCGATGGGGGCGGCAGGCACCGACGTGGCGATGGAAACCGCGGACATCGTCCTGATGGGCGACCGGTTGGAAAATATCCCGCTTTTGTTAGCACATACCCGTCGGGCCAAACGCGTGCTGATTCAGAACCTGGTTTTTGCCAGTGCCGTGATCGTTGTGCTCATCATCTCCGCTCTCGGATTTTCGCTGGCGTTGCCGCTGGGTGTGGTCGGTCACGAAGGCAGCACCGTGCTCGTCTGCTTGAACGGCCTCAGGCTGTTGATGATCGGCAGGGCGGTGGTGTGACGATCCAAGGCAGGGACCGACCTCCGGGCGGTCCTAGAGCATGGAATGCGAATGCATGGAGAATGAGTGGATCGCTTGAGCTGAATAACATTCGCTGGATCATTCTCATCTCATGCATGCGGACCGCTCGGAGAGACGGTCCATGCCTTGCGGCGGGACGCCGCGATCACGTCCTGCCGCGAGACGCGTCAGCCACGAATTGGTGTAGATGGAAACTGGACAAGAACCGGTTTTCCGCTATTTTGACAGACCATGCCGAACGCGCTGATCCACGAAACCTCGCCATATTTGCTTCAGCACGCGCACAATCCGGTGGATTGGCTGCCGTGGGGAGAGGAGGTGTTTTCCCGTGCCCGTGACGAGGATAGGCTGGTGTTTCTATCAGTCGGTTACTCGACCTGCCACTGGTGCCATGTGATGGAGCGGGAGAGTTTCGAGAATGATCGTGTGGCGCAGGTGATGAACCATCATTTTATCAACATCAAGGTGGACCGCGAGGAGCGCCCGGACATTGATGCGACCTACATGGCGTTCGTGCAGGCGGTGAGCGGGCAGGGTGGGTGGCCGATGAGCGTGTGGCTTACGCCTGCGGGCAAGCCGGTTTTCGGCGGTACCTATTATCCACCGGAGGATGGTCACGGGCGGCCGGGATTCGAGCGGGTTTGTCATGAACTCGCGCGCTTGTGGCGGGATGAGCGCGCGCAAATGGAGGTGGGCGCTGCGCGGATGATGGACCACCTGTGGCGGGATGCCGGGGTATCCCCGCAACCGGAAGGATTGGCGGGGCAGGGCGTGTTTGGCAATTTCATCGATGTCTGTGAGTCGCTGCATGATGTGAAACTGGGTGGTTTCGGTGGTGCGCCGAAATTCCCGCGTCCGGTGGTGGTGCGGACGTTGATGCAATTGTCAGAGCGATTCGGACGGGAGACGGAGGAGGGTAAATCGGCGTGGGCCATGAGCGAGCGCACGTTGCTGGCGATGGCTGCCGGAGGAATGCATGATCATCTGGGTGGTGGATTTCACCGATATTCGGTGGATCGTTACTGGCATGTGCCGCATTACGAAAAGATGTTATACGATCAGGCCCAGCTCGCCATGGCCTATCTCGATGCCTGGCAGATTTCCGGTGGTGATGGGTTTTGCGATGTGATAGATGGAATTTTCCGTTATCTGATGGAAACGCTGCGTGATTCCGGCGGTGCGTTTCATGCGGCGGAGGATGCGGACAGTCTGCCAACTCCGGAGGCGGACCACAAGTTGGAGGGGGCGTTCTGGACATGGCGTGCGGATGAAATCGCCGCTCTGCTTGCCCCACGCGATGTGTCGGTGTTTTGTGCGGCGTTCGGCGTGGAGGCGGCGGGGAACGCGCGTCCGGAAAGCGATCCTCACGGCGAGTTGGAGGGCCGCAACACCCTGTTCCGCTCCATGCGGGATGAGGATCTGGCGGAGAAACTCGGCCTCACGGTGGATGAGATTCGGACCAATCTGGCCGACTCGGCTGAAATCCTAACAGTAGCGCGGCTCAAACGCCCGATTCCGCACCGAGATGACAAGATTGTCACCGCATGGAACGGTCTTGCCATCGGCGCGCTGGCGCGGGGTGCCAGAGTGCTGGCGCGTGCGGACCTGGTGGAGGCTGCGGTCATGGCTGCGGATTTTATCAAACGCGAGTTGTGGCATGACGGTTGTCTCTATCGGGTCTGGCGGAAACATCGTGGCAATACCGTGGGATTTCCGGCGGATCATGTGTTTTTGATTTCCGGATTGATAGAACTCCATGCGGTGGCACCGGAGGGAGGTTGGCTCGACTGGGCGATGGAACTCCAGCAACAGCTGGATGCGCGGTTTTGGGATGAGGAAAGGGTGGGTTATGTCATGCGTCCCGGATTGAACGGTGAGACGCTATTGGTGATCCGCGAAGATTACGACGGAGCCGAGCCTGCGCCCAATCACGTCGCTGCGGAAAATCTGCTCAAGCTGGCGGCGCTGGTGGATTTTCCGGACTACGCGGTGCGGGCGGAGTCGTTGCTGCGTTGTGGTGCCCGGGTGCTGGAAGCCCAGCCGTTTTCCGCGCCGGTGCTGCTGGCCGCGCTGGATCTCCATGGGCGCGGTGTGATGAAGTTTCAATGCGGCGACGCACCGGAGCCTGCCGTCATGGAAAAACTACGGACATCGTATGTTCCGCGCGCGGTTTTCACCCATGGGGGAGGGGGCAGCGTGACGCTTTGCGAAGGGTTCACCTGCCGTCCTTGGAAGTGATGCCGGTTTGCTTTTTGATCCGGCGCATGGCCCACCCGATCAGCGGGGATTCCCCATAGACCGGGAGTGACGCATCCCAGTGGTCGTGTTGCGTCGCGACGCGACCGTCCGCGGCGAACCTGAGATGGCTGGTGCCGGTGATGATGTTCTCTTTGCCTCGCCGTTTGTAGCGCATCGTCCAAAGCAGGAAGCCGGTGCTCTCATCGCCGTGGATGTCCGAGACGGTCACCGTCACATCATGAAGCTGTTTCAAGAGTTGTTCGTAAATTTTACGGAGGGCGGGGAGTCCGCGTGTCTGGTGAAGGGGATCCTGAAACTCGACTCCTGGTGAATAGACATCACCGAGGTGGTCGAGCTTCTCCAGCGAGAGATTGTTAAAAAACCCCGCCATCGAGGTCATCGAGTGTGGGCAGTGGAGAGCCATGGCCAATAGTATCACGTGGCGGGAGGAAATGAAACCCGCGATTTCACCAACCGAAGAACACGGGCGGCACAATGATGCGGACGTCGCCCCGGCGGTGATTCTCGCTTTGCTCGACGGCGGAGACGATGTTGTCCACAAACTCCACATTGGTCCGGCTTTTTTCCTCTTGGGTGATGTGGGAAAGTTGTTGATAGACCTGTCCGGTGGCGGGATCGGTGCGGGTGATGTAGTGTTTGACTTCCTTGGTTTCCACAAACTCCCAGAGGCCCGACTGGCCTTTTTCGGTTTTGCGCACGCTGGTTTTGGTCGGTTTTCCGAGTGCGAGGGTGACCTCGTCCATGGTCATGCCGACAGCGGCGGTCTTGGCATCGATGAGCGCCTGCACTTGGATCTGGCGCGCGTAAAACTCCTTGAGGTGCAGCACGAACTGCGGGTCCTTCGAGGAAAACGCCCATGGGGCGACCCAGCCGGCAATGCCATCCACCGTGCCCTGGCCGCGCACCCGGTAAATCTTGTCGGTGACGGCCTCCAGTTTGACGTTTTGGTCGGACTTCAGAGTACCGAGGCGTTGGCGACCCTCTTTATCCGAAAACACCGGGGCTTCCTTGATGACTTTCAGCTCGACGGGATTTTTCACGAAGTGGGCGAGGTAAACGACGCCCGGTTCCGCCTCCAGCAGGGATTTTCGCTCGCCACGTTTGGGTGCGGCGGCGAGGGGAAGCGCCAGGCAGCAACTCAGAACAAGAATCGACAGCTTCATGCGGGAAAAAATATCGGGTTTCCGGAGAAAATAAACCATCATCTCGGATTGGACGTCGAATTAGGCTACGTATTCAATTGAAAATTTTCCTTTCCGGCGGGTTAGGGGTTGGTTTGCCGCTGGATTCGCGATACATCCTCCGCCATGCACTCCACCGGCCCGCTTTCCGAAAAAATGTTCGCTGTTGCTAAAACCCTCATCCCCGGCGGGGTGAATTCACCGGTCAGGGCGTTTCGCAACGTCGGTGGCGAACCGTTTTTCGTCCGCCGCGCCGCGGGCAGCAGGATCGAGGACATCGATGGAAAAACCTACATCGACTACATCGGATCGTGGGGACCCAACATCCTCGGCCACGCGCCGGTGGTCATCACCAACACGATTCACGAAGTCGCCAAGAGCGGGATTTCCTTCGGGATTCCCAATCCCTTCGAAGTCGAAATGGCACGCACGATCTGCGATTGGGTGCCGTCCGTGCAAAAAGTCCGCATGTGCAATTCCGGGACGGAGGCCACGATGTCGGCCATCCGTCTTGCCCGTGGGTTTACGAAACGCGACCTGATCGTGAAATTCGACGGCTGTTACCATGGTCACAGCGATTCCCTCTTGGTGGCCGCCGGATCCGGTGCTCTCACCCATGGCGAGCCCGATTCTGCCGGTGTGCCCAAGGCTTTCGCGGAAAAGACTCTGGTTCTTCCCTACAACGACCCTGCCGCGCTCGAAGCTCTTTTTGCCGCCCGTGGCGAGGAAATCGCCGCCATCATCGTCGAGTCTTACCCTGCGAATGCGGGCCTGGTTTTCCCGAAACCGGGGTATCTCGACCTGCTTTCCTCGATTACCGCCAAACACGGAGCACTGCTCATTTTTGACGAAGTCATGACTGGATTTCGTCTGGGCAAGGCGGGCGTTCAAGGGTTGGAAAATCTAACGCCCGATCTCAGCTGCTTCGGCAAAGTCATCGGCGGTGGGCTGCCGGTGGGTGCTTTCGGCGGACGTGCGGATGTCATGGACATGCTTGCCCCGGTCGGTCCGGTCTATCAGGCGGGCACGCTTTCCGGCAATCCGCTGGCCATGGCCGCCGGCCTCGCCCAACTCCGGGAACTCGCCAAGCCTTCGGGTTTC
>CAIVKO010000054.1 GCA_903906515.1 Akkermansiaceae bacterium | reverse complement strand
GGCGCGCGTGATGCTGTCGCGGGTGTTGCGCTCCAAACGCCGACGGAGCTGGCCCAGCCTGGCCAGCACTTCCGCTCCATCCGCCACCGCGAGTTCCGCAGCAGCGCTGGGCGTGGGGGCACGAAGGTCCGCCACAAAGTCGGCGATGGTGAAGTCGATCTCATGGCCGACAGCCGAGATGATAGGGATTGGACATGCAGCGATGGCCCTGGCGACAATCTCCTCGTTGAAGTTCCACAAATCCTCGATCGATCCGCCACCGCGACCGACGATGAGCACATCGCATCGCGGATAGCCGTAGGCTTCCGGCTCACCCATTTTTCCGATAGCGCGGGCGATTTCCACCTCGGCTCCCCTGCCCTGAACGCGGACCGGAAAAAGCACCGACTGCACCCACGGCGCACGTCGTGTTAGAACATTGAGAATATCCTGCAGCGCTGCGCCGGATCCGGAGGTGATGATGCCGATGACTTTCGGAAATCCCGGGATCGCCTTCTTGCGGGAAGCATCGAACAACCCTTCCGCATGAAGTTTGTGTTTCAGCGCCTCGAACCTTGCCTGCAAGTCACCCGCACCGGAGCGTTCGGCTTTTTGCACGATGATCTGAAGTTGTCCGCGCGCCTCGTAAACACTGGCCTCCGCGAAGACCCGAACCTTCGCACCATCCTCCAATGCCTCGGCACCCGGACGTTTGCGGGCACCGAACATGGCACACTGGATTTGCGCGCCTTCGTCCTTGAGCGAGAAATACCAATGCCCGCTCCCTTGTTTCTTGAGATTGGAAACCTCTCCCTCCACCCATAACTCGCCGACTTGGGATTCCAGCAGATTCTTCATCCGACGCAGAAGCTGCGTGACGGAAAGCGCCTTTTCCCCGGCGGGTTTCGGCTGGCTGAAAAGATCCATCAGACCGCTGCCAGAATGGCGTTGAAGGTCGCACTCGGACGAAGGGCGGCATTGGCCTTGGCCTCGTTCGGAAGATAATAGCCACCGATGTCCACCGGTTTGCCTTGCACGGCTAACAATTCTCCGACGATCACGCTCTCATTCGCCACGAGTTTTTCCGCGACGGGCGTGAAGATGGCCTTGAGTTCCGCATCGTCGTTCTGCGCGGTGATCGCCTGCGCCCAGTAGAGGGCCAGATAGAAATGCGAGCCACGGTTATCGATGGTTCCGAGCTTGCGGCCGGGTGAGCGGTCGAATTCAAGGAACTTCCCGGTGGCAGCGTCGAGGGTGTCGGCCAGGACCTTAGCTTTCGACAAGCCAAAGGTCGATGCGATGTGTTCGAACGACGGAGCAAGCGCGAAAAACTCCCCGAGCGAATCCCAGCGCAGGTAGTTTTCCTCAGTGAACTGCTCGACGTGTTTCGGGGCGGAGCCGCCGGCACCGGTTTCGAAAAGCCCGCCGCCATTCATCAGAGGAACGATCGAGAGCATCTTGGCGCTGGTGCCGACTTCGAGGATGGGGAAAAGATCGGTGTTGTAGTCGCGCAGCACGTTGCCAGTGACCGAGATCGTGTCGAGTCCCTTGACGATGCGATCTAACGAAAATGTGCTGGCCTCAGCCGGCGGAAGGATGCGGAGGTCGAGACCGGTGGTGTCGTGATCCTTCAGGTAGAGTCCAACCTTGGCGATGATCTGCGCGTCGTGGGCGCGGTTCTTATCGAGCCAGAAAACCGCGGGATCACCGGTGGCGCGGGCGCGGGTGACCGCGAGTTTCACCCAATCCCGGACCGGAGCGTCCTTGGTTTGGCAGGCACGCCAGATATCACCCGCTTCGACGGCGTGTTCGATGAGGACCGTGCCGTTAGAATCAGTGACGCGCACCATTCCGGCAGCGGGAACTTCAAAGGTTTTGTCATGCGATCCGTATTCCTCGGCGGCTTGGGCCATGAGGCCGACGTTCGGGACGGACCCCATCGTCTTGGGATCGAGCGCGCCGTTGGCCTTGCAGAAATCGATGGTGGCCTGATAGATGCCTGCATACGAACTATCGGGAATCACGGCGAGTGTGTCGGCGGTTTTGCCGGCGACATTCCACATTTTGCCGCCCGCGCGGATCATGGCAGGCATCGAGGCATCCACGATCACATCGGACGGGACATGCAGGTTGGTGATGCCTTTCTCCGAGTTGACCATCGCGAGAGCCGGGCCGTTGGCATAGGCGGCTTCGATATCAGCCTCGATTTCCGCCTTTTTCCCGGCGGGAAGCTTGTCGAGTTTCGCGACGAGATCGCCGAATCCATTTTTGAAATCCACACCGAGCTCCTTGAGGGTGGTGGCGTGTTTTTCTATCAAATCCTTGAAGAAAACCTCCACAGCATGGCCGAAGATGATCGGGTCCGAAACCTTCATCATCGTGGCTTTCATGTGCAACGAGAACAACACGCCATCCGCCTTGGCACGGGCGATTTGTTCGCCGATGAACTCGACGAGCGCTTTCTTGCGCATCACGGTGCCATCGATGATCTCACCGGCCTTGAGCGGGGTGCTCGCCTTGAGAACCTTCGTGGCACCGTCGCTACCGACCCACTCGATCTTCACATCCGTGGCATCACCCACCGTTACGGATTTTTCGTTAGAGAAGAAATCGTCCGCAGCCATGGTGCCCACGGTGGTCTTCGAATCCGCGGACCATGCTCCCATCGAATGCGGATGCTTCCGTGCGTAGTCCTTCACCGCCTTCGGTGCGCGGCGGTCGGAGTTCCCCTCGCGCAGCACCGGGTTCACTGCGGAACCCTTGATCTTGTCATAGCGGGAGCGAATGTCTTTTTCCGCTTCGTTTTGTGGGTTTTCCGGATAATCGGGGACCGGGTATCCCTTCGATTGGAGTTCCGCGATGGCGGCCTTGAGCTGGGGGACCGAAGCGGAAACATTCGGCAACTTGATGATATTGGCCTCCGGCTTGAGGGTCAGCGCGCCGAGTTCCGCCAGTGCATCACCGGTTTTCTGTCCGTCGGCGAGGAAATCCGGAAACCGTGAAATAATGCGACCGGCCAGCGAAATATCGCGCGTTTCCACGGTGATGCCCGAGTGCTTGGTAAATGCCTGGACAATCGGCAGGAACGAATAGGTGGCGAGCGCTGGAGCTTCGTCGGTCTTGGTGTAGATGATGGTGGGGACGGCTGACATGGGGGTGAAGTGATCGATTACGAGGGAGCGTCTATGAGATCCACGCGTCCGGGTCAAAACAATTGCCCCAAAACACCAGTGATGAATCCACTTATTCCGGATCTTCTTCCGGAGCTTTCGGAAGCTTGTCCACTGCCTCTAGCAGGTTGACGATCTCCACACCGCGGACGGCGGAGGAGTCGTGATGGAAGCGCAGCACAGGAGTGGATTTGAGCACCACGCGCTTCATCACCTTGCCTTGGATCGATCCATGGTCGCGGTTGAGCTTGTCGATCACCGGGCCGGCATCGCCGCCGAGCACGCTTGTCCAGACCTTGCCCTCCTTGAGATCCTGGGTGATCTCCACATCGCTCACGGTCACGAGTTTCCCGTGCCATTCATAATCCTTCTGGATGACATTGCCGATTTCGCGGCGGAGCAGTTCGTTGACTCGATCGAGGCGGCGGGACATGGGATGAAGACAGAAGATTTAAAGACAGAAGACAGAAGACAGAAGACAGGAAGTCAGGAGATGAGCGAAGTTGAAAATAGACAAGCAGTGGACAGATGGATGGTGAAATTCTGATCTTCTGTCTTCTGTCTTGTCGTCTTCTGTCTCTTACAGCGTTTGCGGGACTTTTTCGAGTTTGTAGCACTCGATGATATCGCCTTCCTGGTATTCGTTGAATTCGCCGAGGCGGATGCCGCACTCGAAATTGGTGCGGACTTCCTCGACCTCTTCCTGGAAGCGACGGAGGGTGGACATGCGACCGTCAAACACCGGAATACCGCCGCGGATGACGCGGGCGTGGCCCTTGCGGTGGATGCGGCCATCGGTAACGAACGATCCGGCGGCGCGGCCACGGGAGAGTTTGAAAACCTGGCGGACTTCGGCATGGCCGATGACGGTCTCGCGGTTGAGCGGTTCCAGCAGGCCGAGCATGGCCTCGCGCACCTGATCGATCAATTCATAGACAATCGAATAGAGTTTGATCTGTGCTCCGGCAGCCTTGGCGGATTTGACGGCCTTGGCTTCCACTTTCACGTTGAATCCGAGAATGATAGCATCCGTGGACGCGGAGTAGGCGACATCCGATTCCGTGATCGGTCCGGCGGCGGCGGTGATGAACGAGCTTTCGACTTTTTCCGATTGGATGGCGAGCACGGCCTTTTTGATCGCCTCGACAGACCCTTGCACATCGCATTTGAGGATGAGCTTAAGTTGGGCCTTGCCGCCACCGTCGCGAACCATCGAATAAAGGTCCTCCATCCGGTTGCGGTGCTGCGGTTTGAGACGGACGAGACGTTGGGCTTCCTGACGCTCGGCGGAAAGGGTCTTGGCCTCACGCTCGGTTTTCATCTGCGTGAGATGGTCACCGACGTTAGGGAGTTCCTCGAAACCGATGACTTCCACCGGCATGCCGGGGTGCGCTGACTTCACGGCGACTCCGCGGTCGTTGATGAGCGAACGGACTTTCCCCGCGTAGGGACCACAGATGAACGGCATGCCGACCTTGAGCGTACCGGACTCGACGATCACGGTGGCGGTGGTGCCGCGACCGGGAACCACGCGTGCCTCGATGACGGCGGCGCGTGTGGTGGTTTTCGGATTCGCCTTGAGTTCGAGAACCTCGGCCTGAAGGGCGATCAATTCTAACAAATCCGTCATACCCTGACCGGTGATTGCGGAAACCTCGGCAAACTCGGTGTCGCCGCCGAAGTCGGTGGTTTGCAACCCCTGCTCGGCGAGTTGGGATTTCACGCGGTCCACGTTGGCGGATGGGAGATCGCACTTGTTGATGGCAACGATGGTGGTTTTCCCGGCTTTCTTGGCGTGTTTGATGGCCTCAAGCGTTTGCGGCATGATACCGTCGTTGGCAGCGACCACGATGACGACGATGTCCGTGATATCGGCACCGCGGGCACGCATGTCCGAGAAAATCGCATGGCCCGGGGTGTCGAGGAAGGTGATTTCCTGATCGCCGTGAATGACCTGATAGGCACCGATGTGCTGGGTGATGCCACCCGCTTCACCGGCGACGACCTTGGACTTGCGGAAGTAGTCGAGGATCGAGGTTTTGCCGTGGTCCACGTGACCCATGATGGTGACGATGGGCGGGCGGTCCTTGAGCAGTTCTTCCGGTTCCTTGACGGGAGCTTCCGGCTCGGCGATGACGATGATTTCCTTGTGAACACCTTTATCCTTATCGCGTTTTTCACGCTCAAAGGTGAACCCGTGAAGTTCACAGATTTTAGCGGCGATATCGGGTTCGATCGGTTGATTCGGCGCAGGAAAAACACCGATTTTGATCAAATCCGCCATGATATTGAACTGCTTGAGCCCGAGGCGGGCGGCAAGTTCGGTGACCAGAATGGGAGGCTTGATGACGATCAGCTTGGGATCGGCAGGCGCGTCATGGTCCGCTGAGTCGGCGGAAGTCGGTTCATCAACTGGCGGTGTAGGCGGAGTCACCACCTTGACCGCAGGAGCAGGAACCTTGACCATTGAGGGATCCTCTTTGGTCAGACTCTTGGAAATGGAACCGAGAATGTGCTTAGGTGGAGCAGCGGTTTTGCGGACTTTCGGTTTCTTTTCCTCGGAAAAAAGATCGAGTGCCTCGCTTTTGGCTATTTCCAGCTTGCTGGGGAGAGGAGGAGCTACCTCGACATCGACCTCTTTGCGCTGGCGCTCGCGGCGTGAAGGTTTCTTGGTCGTATCGAGGAGATCGAGGACCTTTTCTTTCTTAGGCGAGCTATCGCTGTTTTGTTTGGGCATCCGGCTTGTCTGCAGTGTTCGTGAAAATTGAGGAAAAACGAGAGATTATTCATCGGAACCGGTGGGTGCGATGCCGTTGATGATAGCCTGAGCACGAACAAGGATCGCTTCCGCGGCCTCTTCCGTGATTTCAAGTGCCTGTGCGATGTAATCGGCTGGCATCTCGACCACCATCTCGGGGCTGAAGCCGCCGGCGAGGGTGAGTTTGTTGGCGAGTTCGTCGGAAATTCCGAGTTGCTCTCCCAATGTATGGGCGGCACCACCGATCTTTTCCTTGAATTGTTCTTCTTTGGATTCATCGCGGCGGACCTGGACATCCCAGCCCATCAGACGCGAGGAAAGTCTGGCATTCTGGCCCTTGCGGCCGATCGCCTTGCTGAGATCGGCTTCATCCACTGTGACATGGACCACCTTGTTTTCCTCATCCACCGTGATGGAGCGGAGTTCGGCGGGCTTGAGCGCCTCGCGAACGAATTCCTTGGGATCCTCGCTCCAACGGATGATATCGACTTTCTCGTTGTTGAGCTCGCGGACGATGTTCTTCACGCGGGCACCCCTCATGCCGACGCAGGCACCGACGGGATCGACTTTGGGGTCGGCACTCCAGACGGCGATCTTGGTACGGAAACCGGCTTCACGGGCGATGCCGCGGATTTCAACGGTGCGGTCGGAAATTTCGTTAACCTCGGCCTCAAACAGTCGGCGGACAAAATTCGGGTGGCTGCGGGAGAGGATGATTTCCGGGCCGCGGCCTTCGTTTTCCACGGCCAGCACGTAGGCACGGATCCGGTCGCCGATGTTGTAATCCTCGCCTTGGACGCGCTCACGGTTGGGCATGATGCCCTCGAATTTCCCGAGGTCGATCATCACGTCGTTGCGCTCGAAGCGGCGAACGGTGCCTGAAACCACGTCACCGGCGCGGTCCTTGAATTCCTCGTAAATCATTTCCTTCTCCGCCTGGCGGAGGCGTTGCATCATCGTCTGCTTGGCAGTCTGGACGGCGATCCGGCCGAAGTCCTTCGGCGTGACGTTGAACTCCTGAATATCACCTGGTTGCGCCTCGGGATTCTTCTTCAGTGCCGTGGTGAGCGGGACGTGGTTGAATTTATCCTTATAATCCTCGTCGGCCACCACTGTGAGTGCCGCAAAAATCCGGGTTTCCCCTTTGCGGAGATTGACATCGGCACGCAAGGTTTCGATGGCATCCGCTCCGGGAACCATTTTCCGGTATGCGGAAATAAAGGCGAACTCCAGCGCGGCAACGACCTTATCACGGTCAATTGCTTTTTCCTTTTCGTAATACTCGATGAGGGCGACGATATCGTTGGTCATGGCGGGCGGTGTGTGCAAACGGCAATGGCGACATCTGGAGACGCAAAAGAGTGGGTGCGAGACCCACTCCTTTCTTTCGTCAGAAGCCGTGCACGAGGCTTTTAGGAGGAGGCAACTCGCGATGCAAGCCTAAACTGGCCAAAATCAGCTCAAAACACCCGATGCGTGTCATCGGTTTGGGGTATTTGGGGAGGCTTGACGGCGAAAAAACCCCTTCATTCCCGATTTTTCATGAGTTACCCAATCGGTGACTCCCATGGTTCCGCCCCCCGCGTTTCCACTTGCGCCACTGGAGATGCCGGTCTATCGGAGCGGGCGTGAAACGTCGCGTCACACTCCTGGTGTCCCTTCTGGCCATTCTTCCCTCATGTGAGGAGAAGAAAGAGATGACCGTGACGGAAACCCGGAAAATCAGCGCCCGTGACGCGGCCCCGAAGTTGTTCGCCACCAGCGACGAGCGCTTCCGGAATGCCAAGCCCAGCCCGGTGAAAGGTGAAACTCCGGACGGTTGGCTGGCCCTTCCCGCCACGGACATCCGGGTGCTCAACTACCGCTTCGGCGTGAGCGGCACCGGCGAAGTCTGGGTCTCGATTTCCTCCGGCACCGTGCTCGACAACGTGAACCGCTGGCTCAACAAACAATTCGCAGCCCCCGCCATCGACCAGGCCGCCATGGAAAAACTCCGCACCGTCCCGATCACCGATGGCACCGGCGTCTGGGTCGAGGCCACCGGACAATACTCACCCGGAATGGGCGCACCGCCAAAACCCGGCTACGCCCTCGCCGGGGTGATCACGTCCATCCAGGGAAAAATCCTCACCGTGAAAATGGTCGGTCCGCAAGCCGAGGTGGAGGACGCCCGACCGACCCTCGAAGCCTTTGCCAAAAACCTCAAGTGGGTCGATTGATCGCGTCCTCCTGACATCGTGCCCATGGAAAACATCTCCGAATCCCCTGCCCCCCGGCCGACCCGATCCCCGGCGGGAAAAACACTCGATTTCCTCTCTGGATTCGGACTGGCCACGGCGCTGCTTCTTTTGTTAGGACTGCTGACATGGTTTGCCACGCTCGAACAAATCGACAACGGCCTGCACGCCACGCTCAACAAGTATTTCCATTGGAAGGCATGGTATCTGTTTCCCGAGATCAACGGCAAAATGGTGCCGCTACCACTGCCCGGCGGATACTGGGTGGGCGCGATGCTGTTGCTCAATCTCACGCTCGGCGGCGTGATCCGGATCCGCAAGGGATGGAAACATGCCGGTAACCTGATTTCCCACCTGGGCATCATCCTGATGCTGGTGGCTGGCGGCGTGGCCCACCATTTCTCGGAACACGGAAACATGCTCGTCCGAGAAGGCTCCACCAACGATACCGCAGTGGATTTCTTCGAATACACTGTGGAAATCGCGGAAATCAAGGACGCCAACCCCTCGTCGATTCATGTGATCCGCGGCGCTTCATTGGATAATCTAACCGAAGGAAAATCCCGCATCTTCCGCCTTCCTAACCTGCCGTTTGATCTGGAAATCTCGGGTTATCTGACCCACGCCATGCCGGTGGCGGTCAACGAACGCGCCCCCGCCCGTGGCGAACGCGATGCCGATGGATACTATCTGTTAAACCTGCCGCCCAAAATCAAGGCGGAGGAAAACACCGCCGCGTGTTATGCCCGTGTCGTCAACCACGATGGCACGAAGTCCGCACCCTTCATCCTCGCAGGCGCCGCGTTCCAACCATTCACTCTGCGCCACGGCGACCGCGTATTCACCGTGGACATGTGCAAGCGCGTGTGGCCGATGCCGTTCACGGTAAAACTCGATCAATTCACCGCGGAATTCCACCCCGGCACGATGAAGCCGTCCAAGTTTGTCAGCAAAATCACCCGCATCGAGAACGGCGGTGAGGCAAAGGTCACCATCAGCATGAACGAACCCATGCGCTACGAAGGCCTGACATTTTTCCAAGCCAGCTACGACCAAAGCGGCAAGACCATGGCTTCGGTTTTTGAAGTGGTGAGAAACCCCGCGGATAAGTGGCCGGAATACAGCCTCTATGTGGTCGCGTTCGGAATGCTGGTCACCTTCCTCACCAAATTCGGCGGCTTCGTCGCCGCCTCCACCCGCAAGAACCGCCATGTCTGATAAAAAATCCCACGCCGGACGCAGGATTGCCGCCGCCCTCGCCGTGGCGGGACTCGCCGCGGTTTTCTATCAGGTGGTGGCCGACAACATGCCGAAGGGCGAGGTCCGCCAGATCGAGGGCTACACGCCGTGGGCCGAGGAAACCATCACCGCCGCGGAAACCCTGCCGGTCCAGGACGGCGGACGCGTCAAACCGCTGGCCACCTACGCCGGATTCACCATGCTCGGACTGCACGGCGCCCGCTCGATGAAAATCGAAATTCCGGGAAAAGAAGAAATCACGCTGAAACCGGTGCCATGGATGCTGGATGTGCTTTTCCGCCCGCGTCTGGCCGTCCAACAACCGACCTTCCGCGTGGACAACTCGGCGGCCCTCGAAGCCATAGGCGTGAAACCGCGTGGCAAACGCGACCGCTACAGTTATGCCGATATCGAATCCAGCCGCGAAAAACTCAACGAACTCTCGCAATCGTATGCGAAGATTGAAAAAGAGAAACGCGATCCGCTGCAAAACCAGATTCTGGATCTGGAAGCCAATGTCAGAACTTACGAGAGTTTGTTAGGGTATTTCAGTTTCGCCCGATTCGGGGTGTCAATGCAAGGATCCGCAGAAGGTGGCGGTGAGGACAAACGGGCCGACCTGAGCGCCATGATGTTCGCCACGACCACGCCGGAAATCCGCAAACAGATCGACCAATCACGCTCCGGCGGCGCACCCGTCGATCCCCGCTTGGAAAACCTGATCGGACAAGTGGTGGATGCGTCGAACCTGGCGAAACACGGCCTCATGATCCTGCCGCCCGGATATCCGTTAGACAAGACATGGAAGAGCGCCGGCAACGCGATCATGGAGGTCGTCGATGGCACGGCTAAAGATCCAAAAACTTCGATTGAAGACATCAGCGCGCTGGAATCCCTCGCCCGCTCGATCAATACCGACGAAGCGGCTTTCCGTGGCGAACTGGTCTCGTTCAACCAAAAAGCCACCCAACGTGCCACCGCGAGAAACGAGGGCAAAAAGATCGGCTTGGAAGCCACCTACTATCGGAAAAACTGGTTTCTCTATGCGCTCGTATTTTTCCTCATGGGATCAGTGGCAGCGCTCGGCATGGGGGCCTTCGGCAAAAACACCGCAGGCCGCGTGTGCTTCTGGATCACCCTGACATCGAGTGTGGCCGGACTGGCCTATTGCGTCATCGCCATCACCATGCGCTGCGTGATCATGTGGCGGCCACCAATCGGAAACCTCTATGATACGGTGGTCTTCATCGCGGCGGCTGTGGTTCTATTGTCGCTCGTCATCGAATGGCTGGTTCCCAGACGCTTCGCGCTCGGCATCGCTCCGGTGCTCGGTGCTCTGCTCATTGTGCTCGCCCGCCGGTTCGAACTCGGTGATGCCAAGGACCACATGGATCCGCTGGTCGCCGTGCTCAATTCCAACTACTGGCTCACCATCCACGTCATCACCATCACCCTGGGATACTCGGCCGGACTGCTC
>CAIVKO010000053.1 GCA_903906515.1 Akkermansiaceae bacterium | reverse complement strand
GTCAGCGCGAGTTCTCCGGAATCACGGAAGGAACAGAAGTTCTCGAATTTCAGGTGGCGGATCATCTCGTGGACAAGCTACGACCATGATCCGAAAAATCCATCATTTTTGTAAAAAAATCTGCAAATTTAGATCGATTTGTGGATTTTCCGCCCTGAGTCGGACAAGAATCTGGGATTCTCTCCGGGAAGTCGCCGGACTCGATTAGGTTGATGATTGGGAGTAACGTCAGCTGATTCAATCGGACTCCTTCCTCAATCTAATTTTAGGATAGCCGTGTTTGAGCGGGTCGATCTGGTCTGCGGCTGGAACTGCGACGGTCGATTTTCCCGCCGTGATCTCAGGGAAGATGTGGAAATGATCGCTTGGATGCTTCGTTTGGGAGCGAGATGGATTCCACCCGAAAACAACCGGGAGCCCGACAGTCTGAGACGCGACTTATACCGGGGCGAACCGAAACTGGTAGTGGAAGTCATTCGTCTGCTTGATGTGGCGGACGCCTGTGAAAAGACTCTGCTCCTGGAACTCATCGACAAACCAAAGATGCGAGCGTGGGTGGGCTTACACGAGCCGGACCTTCGTGATCGCCTGCTGGCGCGGTAGCACCAAGGGAGGAGGTGGATCGGATTTGGGTCGCCCTATCCATAGCGCATCTCATTTACGGTCGTGTCCGACCAGGTGTGACTGGCCATTACCCGCATTAGGGCGTCGACTTGGTCGCTGACTTGATCGGCGACTTGGTCGGTGATGGCTGAAGTGGATGATCTTTATCATGCCGACTCCATGAGGCAGAATGTCACTTTCAACGTCTTGCTATGGGCACAACTTTTAATGCAAACTGTTTGCATTTGGGTAGCATAAGGTAGCAGATTTCAAAGTGTTTTGATGCCATTTTGTGCCTCTGAGTGCGACTCGGACAACTTCTTGGCGAGCTCCGTAATCTGCAAAAACCACTTATTTTCTAGGGTTTTCCCTGCATTTGCAGGGTGGTGGTCCCGCCAGGAATCGAACCTGGACCTACGGCTTCGGAGGCCATCGTCCTATCCATTGGACCACGGGACCATTCGCCTGATGCGGCGGACGGGAAAGCTATCCAGCGCATTTCAGCTTGGCAAGGATAAGCAGTGTTAAAACGCCCATTTCGTTTTCAGTCGCCGGATTTGGCGGCGGCCGCCGGGGTCGCAGGGGCGGCGGCGGGGGCTTCGCTCTTGGCGGGAGATCCGCCATCGGCCTTGGCGCCGGCCTGGTAGGAGGACGAGCGGTAGTCGGTTTGATAGAAACCCGATCCCTTGAAAATGATTCCGCCTCCCGTGCCGAGCAGGCGTTTCACCTCGCCGTCGCATTGTTCCTGCGGGCAATCGGTGAGTTTCGGGTCATTCATGCTTTGAAACACCTCGAAGCGTTTCCCGCATTTCCGGCATTCGTAATCGTAGTTTGGCATGGCTTGGGGGGCGACTAGTAACACGATTCTCTGGCGGCGCAACCCCTGTTTTCCACGATTTTTCGTGCCGTGGGTGGTTTTCTCTGCTTGAGTCCCTGCCATGCCTCCGCGTGTAAAAACCGTCGCCTCCATCACCGTTGAGAAATTTTTCGATTCGCACGCTGAAGCACTCGGCCTGACGTTGCTCGGGGAGAAAGTCGGGTTTGAGCGTGAGATCAGCGAGCCAGCAATGAACCGTCCGGGGCTCGCGTTGGCGGGATTTTTCTCCTACTTCGCCTGGCGCCGGGTGCAGGTATTTGGAAATTCCGAGCTCTCCTACCTACGCAAACTCCCGGACAAGCAGCGGGTGGACCGCTTCCGAAGGTTGTGCGATCGTGATATCCCGTGCATGGTGCTGGCCCGCGGATTGACGCTGGAGGCACCGTTGATGGCCGTGGCTCATCATTACAAAATCCCGGTATTCGGGACGTCACTGGTGACCATGAATTTCGTCAATACGACCACGATCCGGCTCGAACATGATTTCGCACCAAGCGTGACGCTTCACGGATGCATGGTGGACATGCGCGGCGTGGGCGTCCTGATCACCGGCAAGAGCGGGTCCGGCAAGTCGGAGACCGCCATCGGGTTGTTAGAGCGCGGGGCCTCGCTGGTGGCCGATGACATGGTGCGCGTCAAATTCGTCGGCGGCGAGTTAGTGGCGACGGCGCCGGACTTGTCACGCGGCTATATGGAGATCCGAGGCATCGGCATCGTCAACGTCGCAAACCTCTACGGATTGGCTTCTATTCGCCCGCATAAACGGTTAGATCTGGTGGTCACGCTCAAGCCCCACGCCGATCTCAATGAAGTGGACCGGGTCGGCTTGCAGCAGAAAACCTATGAAATCCTCGGCCAACACGTGACACACATGGAAATTCCCGTGGCTCCCGGCCGTGACCTCGCGCGCCTTGTGACAATCGCCGCGCTCAATGAACAACTCCGCACCCTTGGATTCAACATGGCGGATGAGTTCAACCAGCGTCTGCTCAGCCACATGGCGGACGGTAGGTGACCGGTTTTTTCGGTTATATCATTGATTTTAAGTGGTTTACGCTTAAGTTGAGGTCGCTATGTGACAGCCCTGTCACATAGCGAGTTGCCCAATTTCGGTGAATTCGACCAAAGCTCAGCGTCCAATTGTGACAATTCTGTCACAAAGTCTCTCTTCCTGATTTGCGTTTCCATCCGCTAAACGTTCAACGCGCTCAGCGCATTACCTACAACACACATCACATGCAAACGATGAAAACCATCCACCGCTCCCTGCTTGCCACCGGCTTGCTCGGACTTGTCCCCGCTCACGGCGGCACCACATCCACCACGGAATCCGGAGCTCTGGAAGCCACCGCCCCCAGCACCGCCACCGGGCTCCTGCTCGGAAAATTCACCGGAGAGTCCGCATGGGACCGCGCTTGGTCCGGCTTCACTCTTTATAAGGACGAAAACAATCAGATCCTTCAGGAGTTCTCGCTGCAAGGCCGCCTGCAAGTGCAGTATGCGGATGGACATTCCGATAATGGTCACTTCGATATTGAAGATTACAAGAATGCCGGCGGTAAGGATGAAGCGGTGTGGGGCGACCATCTTGAAGCACGTCGTGCGTATTTCGGTTTCAAATCCAAGTGGTTCCAAAACTGGAAGTTCGAAGGTCAAATCGACGTTGATACGGACGCCATTGACGGTCAGGGAGGACACACGCTTTACAAGGATATTTACGACCTTTACCTGACATACGCTCCTTCGGATGCGCTCAATATTTCGGTGGGTAAACAGGAAATTAAACTCACGCGCGAACAGGAAATCTCATCCAAGGAAATCCTAACATTCGAGCGGAGTTTGGTCACCAACATGCTTCACCCCGGAAATCTCACTGGTATGTGGGTGAACGGCAAAGGCATTCAGGAGCATTGGCTTTATGAAGCCGGCATCTACGGAAATGATCAGGTCCGCGAATTCTCCAGTTTCGATGGCGGTGTTCTCATGATTGGCAAGGTTGGATATGATTATTCAGCCCAGTCGGGTTTTGATACCGCCGTCGCCTCGTTCCGCTACATGCACAATACCGAGCCGGGTTACAAATCCATGGAAACGGAAAAGAATGCAAACTACGCGGCTCCGACTACACCCGCATTCACGGACTCCCTTTGTCTCTCCAACGAGATCACTCAAGGACGTTTCGGTTTAACCACCGACATCATGTATGGATTCGGCTATCAGGGCAAAGCCGAACAAGCGGGTGTCAACAAAGACATCAACCAAACCGACGTATTCGGTATCAGCATCATCCCATCCTACTTCATTGCGGATGGCCTGCAACTTGTGGGGCGCGTGCAATGGGCAACCAGCGGAGATGTGGATCCGAAGATTGGAGCCACACCTGCCACCAGCAATCTGGCGCTGCCTGGAAGATATGAAAAATACGCACCCGGCGCGATCCCGAATGGAGACAGTTATACTTCATTCTACCTGGGTCTGAACTATTACATCTACGGCCATAAACTCAAAATCATGAATGGTATCGAGTATTCGATGATGGACGGTGGCATTGCCAACCCGGCAAAACACCAAACGGCCTCCTATGATGGCTACACGTTCTACAGCGGCCTCCGCTTCGCATTCTGATCTTAATAATCATCTACAATCTACAAATCACAATCTATCAAAATGAAAATCATCAGCACACTGATCGCATCCGCCGCCCTGATCACCCTGTCCGGCGCGCAAACCCTCAGCCTCAAGGGCAGTGACACCCTCGGAGCGAAACTCGTTCCCCAGCTTGCGGAGGCCTTCAAGGCCGCCGGCAACACGGGTGTGAAATTCGAAATAGCCGCCGAAGGATCCACCACCGCCTTTCCGGCACTTGCCAACGGCACCGCCCAAATCGGCATGTCCTCCCGCAAGATCAAGGATGATGAACGCACGTTCTGCAAAACCAAGGGTGTCTATGTTAAGGAACACCCGATCTGCCACGACATGATCTGCGTGATCGTCAACAAGAATAGCCCGCTGTCCGCGCTGACGAAGGACCAAGTCGCCAAGATTTTCACCGGTCAGATCAAGGACTGGTCGGAAATCGGTGGTGCTCCCGGCAAGATCTCGATCTACACCCGCAACACTTCATCCGGCACCTATAAGGACTGGCAGAAGCTCGCCATGGGTGGTCGCGACTATGCGTCCAGCTCGCAAAAGTTGGCGGGTAACGAACAAATCGCCCAGGAAGTCGCCAAAAACAAGAATGGCATCGGATACGTCGGCCTTGCTTATTCGAAGACCGCCGGAACCAAAGCGCTCCCAATCGGTGGCGTTGAGCCCGTTGCTCAGAACGCCAAGACCTATGCATATGCCCGCCAGTGCTACCTCTACGCGCCGGACAAACCGACAGCTGAGGCACAGGCGTTCCTTGACTTTGTCAAATCCTCCGCGGGTCAATCGATCGTTCAAAAGGTCGGTTTCATTGCGAACTGATTCATCTTTTACTGCACGTTTGTTGTTTCAATGAGCATCGTTGGCCGTGTCAGCGATGCTCATTTTCTTGCCAACATTTCTCGAACCCTGTCCACTGCACCCGTAGCCCATGGCCAACAAGGAATCCGCATCATCCAAAACCGCCCACCGTTTCCAACGGCGCGGATTTTCGTATGAGCGGCTCATCAAGTATTTTTTCGCCTCCAACGCCGGACTCACGATTGTTATACTTGTCCTAATCATTGTATTCCTGCTCAAGGAGGGGCTTGGATTCTTTCCGGGATATCGCCGCGAGTTGGAAACCTACCGTATTGCCGGCCTCGAATTCGTCGATATTTCCAGAAAAAACCTCACCTCTCACGAACAACTCACCAGTCTTCTCAATCGTGCCTATTTTGCCGAAATCAACGGCAAGGCCATGCGTGAAATGCGCCGTTTTCAAGAGGCAAGCGCCCTGTTCAACGCATACTCCGATCAAACCGGACCGACCCGCGATTTGATTCTTAACAACCCTCAAAGTGACGCTGGCGGCAATTCGGGCATGCTCGCCGTCCTCAGGGAAAACTACGAAAAACAAAAACAAAAGGCTCTAGGCCTCCTCCCTGCCACTCCACATCTCACCACCGATGAGCGCAACCAACTCGTTAGCAGCCTCCGCGCCCGCGCTCCAGAAACCACCGAGGATCCACCGCTGGTTGTTTCTCTAACTGAAAATTATACCGCAGCTCAGGCGAAATTCTCGGAACCTCTCAAGGATTTCCGTGCCACTATCGATTCATTCGGTGCCGCCGGATCCGATCTCGGCACCGTCATCACGGAAATGACGGAATCCGTGACCGCGACCAAGGAAAAACTCCAAAGCGCGGATATCATCGCCAAAGACCGCGAGACACTCCTCGCTGCTGCCAACAACGCCAAGAATCCTGCCGAGCGCGAGAGACTTCTGGTCGATGCCAATGCCGCGATAGCCGAAAAGCCCGACGTCGAAGGGCCGATGCAACTGTTGATGAATCGCCGCGAGGATTGCATCCGGCTCCATCAGCAACTCGAAAAATCCGTTGGCGAGATTCTACCGGCTATTCCTCAGTCGCTCAGTCAACCCGAGGCTAACAGGATTCTCCGCGCCGCCCACAAGTCGTGGCCGGTCTTCATCGCGGATCTCAAGGCGGCCCCGGAGAAAATCAAGATCTGGAACCACACCGATCCGGTCCCACTTTCCGATGCGATCACTTCGTTTTTCACCGGAAAAGACTGGGTGACCGGCGGGGAATGGCAGGATTTCTACGGCATCCTCCCGCTTGCGATCGGGTCACTCATGATCGCGGTTGTCGCATTGGTCATCGCCATTCCGGTGGGGATTGGTTCCGCCATCTATGTCAATCAATTCGCTGGTAACCGTGAACAAAACATCGTCAAACCGGTCATTGAATTCATTCAAGCGATTCCCTCGGTGGTGCTCGGTTTCCTCGGAATACTGGTTTTCGGCACGATCTTGAGGGAAATCTCGGTGATGGACTCGTTTCAATGGGTGCCCGGCTTTCCCATCGAAGAACGACTTAACATTTTCACCGCTGGCTGCCTGCTTGCGCTGATGAGTATTCCCACCATCTTCTCACTCGCCGAGGATGCTCTCAACAACGTGCCATCCGCCTACGCCGAGGCCTCGGAAGCGCTCGGTGCCTCCCGCGTGCAAACCACCTTCCGCGTGATGATCCCCGCCGCGTTCTCAGGTATCCTCGCCGCTGTCTTGTTAGGTCTGGGCCGCGTGATCGGTGAAACCATGGTGGTCCTGCTCGTCGCCGGCAACCGCATCAAGATTCCGGATTTCACCGCCGGCATTGGTTCGTTCTTCCAGCCCGCACACACACTCACCGGCATCATCGCCCAGGAACTCGGTGAGGTTCCGCTCGGCAGCGTCCACTACCGTGCGCTCTTCATCGTCGGCATCGTGTTGTTTGTGGTTGTGCTCGGCATCAATGCTTCCGCCCACCATTTCGTGAACCGCGTCCGAAAATAATCCACCGACCATGTTCAATCCGGAATCCATCATTCGCAAAGGTCGTCCCAAGGGATATCTCCGGGAGACGCTGGTGCGTTCGTTTCTCCGTGGTATCACCTATCTCATCGTGATCATCGCCCTGATGATTTTCGGCAAGATCCTCATCGATGGTGCTCCCGCCATCTTCACCTCGAAGTTTCCCTTCGTGGACATCGAGTTCCTTACGGCGAAAAATGAAACGCTGCATGTCTTCGATGACGCCCAAGGCACGCGTCACCAGCTTCCAGCCTCCAAATATAGCGACTACGTCAACGCCCATGCGGGGGCGACCCTCTACAACGAGCAAACCTTCTCATACTCCGGTGGAGGCATCGCCGGGCCCATCGTCGGCACCGCGCTACTTACCATCGGCTCGATGATACTCGCGTTGTTCTTCGGTGTCAGCGCCGCGATTTATCTGGCCGAGTATGCTAAACAAAGCCCGTTTATCCACGCCGTCCGTCTCGCCATTCTCAACCTGGCGGGCATTCCATCGATTGTCTTCGGGTTGTTCGGATTTTCGGTGTTCGTGCTCGCCGTGCCGATCATTACAAACACTCCATCAGATCGTTCGATGCTCACCATTCCGCTGATGGTTGGAAACTATGTCCTTAGTTTTCAGGGCTGGAATTCCTCACTTATCGCCGGATGCGCTACGCTCGCCTGCATGATCTTGCCGGTGATCATCACGGCTTCCGAGGAATCGCTGCGTGCCGTTCCCCAAGGTTTTCGCGACGCGTCACTCGCCATGGGTGGCACCCGCTGGCAGACGATCCGCAAATGTGTGCTGCCCTATTCGCTGCCGGGAATTCTAACATCCTCGTTGCTCGCCATCGCCCGCGTGGCCGGTGAAACCGCCCCGATCATGTTCACCGCAGCGGTCGCAGCCAAGGACGACCTGCCATGGCAGGGACTGAGCAATCCTTTCGGTGTCCTGTCGTCACAAGTCCAGGCGCTGCCTTATCACATTTACACGCTCGCCGCACGCATACCGAACTCGGAATACACCGAACGCGCCCAATACGGATCGGTTTTCGTTTTCCTCGTCCTCGTCGCCTCGCTGTCCTTCGGTTCGATGATCCTGCGCGCCAAACTCCGCAAGAAACTCAAATGGTAAATCCTGTCCAAGACACCGCGATTCATATCGACAATGTCTGTTTCGCATACAGCGGAAAACAGGCGTTGCATGATGTCTCGCTCGAAATTCCCTCGCACAAGATTACGGCTTTCATCGGACCTTCCGGTTGCGGAAAGTCCACCCTGCTGCGCTGTATTAACCGCATCAACGACCGCATCGCCGGAGCGCGGATCACTTCCGGCACCGTCCGTATCCATGAGATTGATATCTATCGAAAAGATATCGATATTCAGGAGCTCCGCCGCCGCGTCGGGATGGTTTTCCAGAAATACAATCCGTTCGCGAAGTCGATTTATGACAACGTGGTTTTCGGTCTGAAAATCGCCGGGATGACCAAGCGCTCGGAACTCGATGCCGCTGCCGAAGCTGCTCTAACCGGTGCCGCACTCTGGGATGAAGTGAAAGACCGCCTCCACTCCAGCGCTCTCGGACTCTCCGGTGGCCAGCAACAACGGCTCTGCATCGCCCGCGCGATCGCCAACGAACCGGACATCCTCCTGATGGACGAACCCTGCGCCGCCCTCGACCCGCTCGCCACGCTCAAGATCGAGGAGCTCATGCTGGAGTTGAAGAAAAAATTCACCATCGTCATCGTCACCCATAACATGGCCCAGGCATCGCGTTGTTCGGATCGCACGGCTTTCATGTATCTCGGGAAATTGATCGAGTATGGCGATACGCTGCAAATCTTCAGGAATCCCTCTGATAAACAAACCGAAGCCTACATTTCCGGTGCTTTCGGCTGATTTCCAACCATCATTTCATGTCTGAACACCAGGAAATTTTTCCGTCTCACGAAAACCTTCCCGACGTCATGGTCGGGATCCGCGACCTTTGCTTCAATTATGGCAGCTCGCAGGCGCTCAAGCATATCAATCTGGAATTGAAACAGAACAAGGTCACCGCGTTCATCGGTCCGTCCGGTTGTGGGAAATCCACCCTGTTGCGCTGCATCAATCGAATGAACGACGAAATCCCAGGCACCCGCGTCACGCAGGGCAGCATCCGGGTCGAGGGTGTCGATATCTATGACCGCTCAGTGGATGTCGTGAAACTGCGCCGCGATGTCGGTATGGTTTTCCAGAAATCCAATCCCTTCCCGCGCAGCATCTACGAAAACGTCGCGTTTGGTCTGCGCATGAGGGGTGAAAAAAACAAGGTCGTGCTCGATCAAGTCGTCGAAGAAAGCCTCAAGGATTCCGCTCTCTGGGATGAAGTGAAAGACCGCCTCCAGGAATCCGCACTCGGGCTTTCCGGTGGCCAGCAACAACGGCTTTGCATCGCCCGCACCATCGCCGTGAAGCCGCTCGTCGTGCTCATGGACGAGCCGTGCAGCGCACTCGATCCCATTGCCACCGCCAAGGTGGAGGAACTCATCTACAACCTCAAAAAAGACTATACCTTCGTGGTGGTGACCCACAACATGCAGCAGGCATCCCGTGTCTCCGACGAAACCGCATTCTTTTTCATGGGGGAATTGATTGAATTTTCCGAAACCCGCCGGATATTTTCCAATCCCAAACTCAAGAAAACAGAAGACTACATCAGCGGGAGGTTTGGATAAAGACAGAAGACCGCTTCGCTCCCAGACAGAAGACAGAAGAAAAGATGATAATTTCACCACACATTCGTATTTCTAAAGCATTTCGCTCTGATGCTTGCTCTGATCTTCTGTCTTCTGTCTCAAAGTCTTCTGTCTAAAATCTTCACCCTCCACCATTTACGACTATGCCCCACATCTTCCACGAATTCGACAACGCCATCGGCGATTTGAAAAGCCATGTGCTGCAAATGGCCAGCCTCACCCGCCAGAATCTGGAACGCGCGGTTCAGGCTCTGATCACGCGCAATATCGATCTCTCTCGCACCGTCATCGGTGAGGATACGGAAGTCGATGAACTGGAAATGAAAATCGACCATCTCGGCATGGAGATCCTGCTCAGGTTTCATCCGGTGGCATCCGATCTGCGGTTGGTCATCACCTCGATGAAAATGGCCCATAATCTGGAGCGAATTTCGGACCATGCCGTCAACATCGCCAAGCGGGCAAAAAAACTCTGTAAGTCCGGCGACCCTCTGGAAACCGCGATGATCGAACCGCTATATACCAAGGCGGAACATTTGTTGAGGGATGCGTTGTTGTCCTACACCGATGGCAACACGGATCTCGGCGAGCGTCTGAAAAACGGGGATGCTGAACTCGACAAGGCGCACAAGGAAGTCATCGCCTTGCTCAGCTCCCGCCTCGAAACAGCCGGTTCCGGCGCGGAAAACCTGTTGCACCTTATCTTTGTTTCCCGTTCGATCGAGCGCATCGGCGATCTCGCCGTCAACATCGGCGAGGACGCGGTCTTCATGAACGAGGCCCGCGACATCCGCCACGAACACCGGAGAAACCTCGGTGAAGAGGATCGTGTGGTAGAAAAAAGCGAGGAAGGTTGATTTCCGACTCCTAATTGAACATGGAGGCCCCGCCCGGAACTCCGGACGGGGCCTCGTTCTACCTACAATTCCGTAGGTCATGCAAACCCCCGGAAAATCTTCATAACGCAGAACTGAAATGAATCTGAGGCGACTGACATTGTTCTCAATTTTTTTCATGTGACGATTCTGTCAGAATAGAAGCCTCGCTTCCCGGGTCCTCACGTCGCCATTCTTCTGCTTTCGTTGCTCATGGAACTTTTTCTCATCGATGCGATCGGGCCGTTTTTCCGGGGATACAAGCGTAAGCGCATCAACTGGTCTAAAATCCCGTTCATGCACCTTGAGGATATTGGGCCGGACGATTGGTCGGCGATTGAAGATGAGCTGCGGGAGTTTGCAGGGAGGATCGCCGCGCAAGGATACAACGCGGTGAGTTTGGACGATCTGGCACATTTGGCTCCGCATCCGCTGCACGAGCCGGAGGTGGCGGACAGGATCGCCTTGCTGCGGGCGAAGTTCACACGGATTTTTGACATGCTGCACGGCGAGTTCGGACTCCGGATCTACCTCACCAGTGATGTGCTGCCGATGACACCTGCTCTTTCAGACGCGTTTGGCGATGATCCGGTTGAATTGGACAATTACTATCAGAACCTTGTGCGGGGCATCCTCGACGATTTTCCCCAGCTCGCCGGATTGATCCTACGCATAGGTGAGAGTGACGGGAACGATGTTAACGATCCGATCCGGACGCGGCTGCACCTGCGCGATGCCGCCGGGACAAATCGGTTGTTGCGCTCCCTGCTGCCCGAGTTTGAAAAACGCGGACGCGATTTGATTTTCCGGACCTGGACGGTGGGAGCCCATCGCATCGGTGATCTGATCTGGCATCGAGGCACGCTCGAAAAAACCTTGGAAGGGCTGGACTCACCCAATCTAATCGTTTCAATGAAACACGGCGAGAGCGATTTCTTCCGCTATCTCCCGCTCAACCGCTCGTTTTTCCGTGTGAAACAACGCAAGCTCCTGGAACTCCAGGCACGTCGTGAATACGAAGGGGCTGGCGAATACCCGTCGTTTATTGGCTGGGATTGCGAGCGCTATGCGCTGGAACTCTCACAGGTGGAAAACGTCGCCGGAATTTCGGTATGGTGCCAGACTGGCGGTTGGCATCGCTTCCAGCGCCGCGCCTATCTGGAAAAGGATGGCCGCGATATCTGGATCCAGCTCAATACCGCTGCCGCTATCGCCGTTTTCAAAGATGGAAAGACAGCGGACTCCGCAGTTGAAGAATTGTTAGGTGGTGAACGGGTTCCAGCAGCTCTGGAGCTTCTTGATCATGCCGACACGGTGATTCGGGAGATCCTCTACATTCACGACTTCGCAAAGCAGAAACTGTTTTTCCGCCGGGTGCGCATACCACCGCTGCTGCATGTTTACTGGGATTCGCTCTTCATCAACCATGGCGTGCGCAAAGTGATGCGATATTTCGTTGGCAGTCCCGAACGGGCATTGGTCGGCGCGGAGGCAGCCGCGGAACTCTTCCCTCGTATGATCGCGGTGGCACGGGACGCGGGACTCCCGGTCGAAGACATCGAGCACATGCATGATTTCTTTAAACTAATCCTGTTGGCGCGGAGATATTATTTCCTGCCTTTTGACGAATCTCTAGCGGCCCGGATCCGCACTGTAAAGGAAGCTTACAAACAACGCTGGCCCAAGGAAACTCGTCAGCGTTACCGGATCCGGATTTCCTTCGAGCCCTTCCCTGTGAGACGACGTGTCCTCGCCATCGTGGCAAGTGTGCTGCTCCGGCGGAAGCGGGGTTACCGATGGTTGGACCGGATGGTCATCCTGCCGTGGGCAGGTCTCGCATTCAGGGCGCTACGCCAGCGCGATCCGTCTGCAATGCCCAAGCTCCTCAGCAAGTCCGCGATGGGTGTGGAGACACTTTTCAAATAAGCTCACACCTCGGAGGCGGTGTCCGGTTAGATCATGTCTGAAAAATGGCAGGGACCGATATTGCCTCCGTTGCACTCCGGCCATGCGGTATGCGCTTCGCGATTTGCTTGTGCTGCTACAAGCAGCGGGGCATTCCGGGCGGTCCGGTGAATGGAATGAGAACGCGGGAGTCGATGAAAATGCTTTAAAATAATCTCATGGCAGATCGTTCATACCTCATGCTCGCGGACCGCCCGGAGGTCGAGTCCCTGCCTTCACGAATATTCAGACAGGCTCTTAGATCATGCAGGTTGACGCGGCGGAAGAATGCTCCTCATGTCCCGCTGGTGATTCGGTTCCAGGAATCTTACCTTTACGGAGGCTCGCCATCACCTCGGCATGGCGGACCAATTCCATGCGACCGTCGTGGTGTTCGATAATCGCGGTGAGGCTTTCCACCCAGTCACCTGAGTTCAGATAATGCACATCGCCGACCTGCTTGTCTTCGGGCGTGTGGATGTGGCCGCAGATGATGCCTTCGCATTTCCGATGGCGTGCCAGTTCCTGAAGGAGGTCCTCATACCGGTCCACAAAGCTCACAGCGGACTTGACCTTTGCCTTCACACGTTTGCTGAGCGAGAAATACTCCTTGCCGCGCCATGCCCGGTATTGATTGTAAATCCGGTTCACGCGAAGCAGGAAATCATAACCCACCGCACCGAGCGAGGCGAGCCACCGGTGGTTCGTCGAGACGCTGTCAAACCCGTCGCCATGCACGACAAGATAACGTTTGCCCTCCGGAGTCATGTGAATGTGCTCCTTGGTTAGACGTATTTTTCCGAAGGTCATCGGAAGAAACCGTTCGAGTATTTCATCATGGTTGCCCCGCAGATAGACCACCTCGGTGTGGTCGCGCTCGGTCATTTTGATGATCTTCCGGATCAGTCTGCTATGGCGCGCCGTCCAGCGGCTGCCACGTTTGAGCGCCCAGCCGTCGATGATGTCGCCATTGAGCACCAGTTTGGCGCACTGGATGTGCTTGAGAAACTCCACCAACTCGTCCGCCTTGCTGTCCAGCGTGCCCAGGTGAACATCTGATAGAAAAACCGTGCGGCACGAAAATCTCGGACGCTTGCCAGGTTTCGGCCTCTTTTCAGTGGCCTGTGTGGTGATGCCTGCGATTTCCGCCAGCCTGTGCTCGAATTCAGCGACCACCGTGTCCCAACCGAGCGACTCCGCGGTTTCCCGCGCTTCCCGGCGCAAGTCATCGTTCACCGGTAGCGAGAGGGCGTGGAGTGCGTGTTCGATGAATTCGTCGGCATTGCCCATGGTGGCCTTTAGCCCGTTCACACCGGCCCGCACGTGCAGAGCGGCGGCGGCGTAGTCGAAACTCACGGTGGCGAGACCGCTCGCCATGCCTTCTAGCAGAACATTGCCGAATGTCTCGGTCTCACTTGGGAAAATCAGGACATCCGCTGATGCATAGTGCTTCGCGAGATCCTCACCGGTTTTCACGCCGGCAAAATGAACCCACGGGTGGGCTTCAGCCAGTTTCTCGCGTAGTGGGCCATCGCCGACCACCACGCAGGCGACGTCTGGAAATGCCTGTCGCATCCTGCCGAAGGTTCGTATTGCCAGGTCGAAATTCTTTTCCGCCGCCACCCGGCCGACCATGATGGCCACCGGGGTTCCGGCACGTATGCCCCATTCTGAGCGCAGCATCTCGCAGCGTTTTTCAGGCATGAACGATTCCGTATCTACTCCGCGCCCGAGCAAGTGGACGTTTTCAAGTCCTTGGGCGGTGAGTTGCTCCCTCACATCGCGGGAAGGAGTCAGCGTGCAATTGGCGCGCTGATGGAAATTCCTCAGATACGCCATCGCCACCGGTTGCAAGCCGCCCATTCCGTATTGTTGCATGTATTGGTGGAAGTTGGTGTGGAAGCCTGTTGCCACCGGGATGCGCAACGCGTTGGCGGCCTTCAGCGCGGATTTGCCGAGCGGGCTTTCGGTGGCGACATAAATCGCATCCGGACGTCTCCGGATCCAGCGGGCCCGGAGTTCGAACGGTTTGGGCAGGCCCACCCGCACCTCCTTGTAGCCCGGCAGTGGCAACGACGCGACGCAGGTCTCACCAGGGCAGGCCGTGGTTCCGGTATGTAACACATGCACCCGGTGGCCACGTTGCTTCAGTCCTTGGGTCAGACGCCCCAAAGTCATCGCTACTCCATTGATGTCAGGCGTGAACGTATCGGTAACGATTTCGATTCTCATCGGTATTAATCTCCGAGCGTCACGATCACTCAGGACACATCGTTTGGCGAAGCTCCGATTGTGACGGTTTCGTCACAATCGGTGGTAATCGATCATCGTCCGATTTTTTTCATCGCAGGCATCAGGCTACTTCAGGTCCTTGACAGGTATGAATCCCACTTTACGCACGATTTCCTGACCCTCGGGTTTCTCAATGAATACCAGGAAGGCGCCTGCCTCGGCTGTGGCTTTTTCCGGGACATAGATGAAACAAGGGCGTGAATAGGGGTATATCTCGGCGTTCTTGCCGACAGGTTCGATGCCATCGATGGGTATGGCCTTGGTTCCGGCCGTCTTCGAGTATGCGAGACCGACGTAACCGATGCCGTTCTTGTTCTTGGCGACTTCCTGGGTGATCTGCTCGGTGCCCGCGAGTTTCTGCGAATTGGCCGGGTAATCACGACCCTTCATTGCGAGATTCTGCCAGTCCTTGTAGGTGCCTGACGAGGTGTTGCGGGTGTAAATGGAAATCGTACCCGGAGTGCCCCCTACTTCCGACCAGTCTTTGACCTGACCGGTGAATATCTTGGTCACCTGATCCTTGGTGAGTTTCGACACGGGTGAATTCTTGTTCAAAATCACGCACAGCATGTCATAACAAATCTTGTGTTCCACAAGCACGACGCCCTTGGTGCGGCAGAAGGTATGCTCTTCCTCCTTGGCCGCTCGCGATGACATGCCGAGTTGTGCCGTGCCGTTGGCCAGCGCTGGAAATGCGGTGGCCGATCCTTCGGCGGCGATTTCGAATTTAATCTGAGTGCTGCCAGCGGCCCTGAAAGCTTCAGCAAGCTGAGGAACCAGCTTGGCGCCAAGGGTATCGGAGCCCTTGATGCTCAGGCTCTGGGCATGTGTAACACCCGCAATACAGGTCGCAGCGAACAGAATGGAAGTGATAAACTTCATGATGGGATGTTTGTTGGCAGTTGTTGTATGGGTCCGTTCGTGATGCAGGATGCAGGGATTATTCACGCTGCCAGAGATGATGCGAAAGTAAACTTGTGTGACAATTTTGTCACGGCCCTGTGGTTGCCGACGAGTCCGGGTGGAGCGCATGGGTATGCATGTCAGCGGCCTTGACGGAATCAACCGACAGATCATGGATAGTAGCTGCGGATATGGGTTATGGCCATCAACGCGCGGCCTATCCTCTGAGGGGTATGGCGGAAGAGGAAATCATCACCGTGGGGGCAACCGCATTTGTTTCCGATAGCGAACGGAAACTCTGGCAACGAATGACGGGTGCCTATGAGTTCTTTTCCAGGACCAAAGGTCTGCCTGTTTTCGGGCCGTATCTGTTTTCGATCCTCGATTCGATGTTGAAAATTCCGTCGTTCTATCCGATGAGAAATCTCTCCAACACGACTTTCCAGGTGAATCTTCTCGAATCACTGGTGGACAAAGGCCTTTGCAGTGGAATGTTAGAGATTACATCGACAAAAAACATTCCAATCATCACTTCGTTCTACGCCTCGGCGATCGCCGCCGACCGGAAGGGATGCAACAAGGTCTATTGCATCATTTGTGACGCGGACATCAACCGCGTGTGGGTGTCGAAGAATCCGTGGGAAAGCAGGGTGGAGTATTTCGCGCCTTGCGGAAAGGCTGCCCAGCGGCTGAGGGCCTATGGAGTTCCAGACGAACGGATTCACCTGACGGGGTTTCCCCTGCCCGTGGAATTGCTGGGTGATGAAACCCTTGATGTGCTCAAAAGAAATCTGGCCCGGCGCTTGTCGCGCCTTGATCCCCGCGGCAGATTCCGCGCCCGTCACGGGAAAAACGTGGCGTTTTTTCTCGGGCAGGATGCAGGCGCCCCGACCGGTGAGGAAATGCTGACGATCACTTACGCGGTGGGTGGCGCCGGAGCCCAGAAGGAAATCGGACGGAGAATTGCAAACAGCCTGCGCGACAAAATACAGGCAGGTGAGATCCGGTTGAATCTCGTGGCCGGCACGCGCGTCGAGGTCAAGGAATACTTTGATGCGGTGAAAGCCGACATCGCCCCTGATGGCGATGGAATCCAAATCATCCATTCCGAATCCCTCCACGAATTTTTCGATCTGTTCAACCATGCGTTGCACGAGACCGACCTTCTGTGGACCAAACCGAGCGAGCTTTCATTTTACTGCGCCTTGGGAATTCCCATCATCATGTCTCCGACGATCGGTTCACAGGAAAAGTTCAACAAGAAATGGCTCAGGGAAATCCGGGGCGGGATCAAACAGGAAAATCCCGATTACGCAAACCATTGGCTGAACGATTTGTTGAACCGCGGAACGCTGGCCGAAGCGGCTTGGGATGGTTTTTTGAAAGCCAGAAAACTCGGGACATTCAAAATCCGGCAGGTGCTGGCAAATGGCTTCCTCGAAAAGGCGGCCGATCCGGTGATGAGGTGATTCAACCTAAAGAGGAAAATGAACCGCAGATAAACACAGATGGACGTTAATTTTAAGAGACTTATAAATAATTAGGCGTTAACCCTCTGAGTGAGCGCACCAATCAACACAACTCTTTGATTATCTGCGTCCATCTGCGGTTCATTTCTCTTTCTAGGTTCAAGGTTGGAAAGGGAATGTAACGGCAGTTCAGCGCGGCATCTGACGACATGTGCGTGACGATTTCATGCCATGCTCTGCCGATCCCTGTCCGGTCACGCTCACATGCGGAAATACCACAGCCCGCCGGAGTCACGATCACGCCATGCGGGACGGCGAGAGAGCGGATCCTGAAGCGTTCGACTGGTCTTGTGCCCATTGGTAGCCACGAAGCTCTCGCAATTCATTTCCACCACCGCAAGGCCCATGTAGTGGGTGCCTTTCAGAGTGGTGACAGCGTCTTCTCCAAAGACTTGCGCCAGATGGCTCTTGAGAAGCCCGGCTTCTTTTTTACCCAATAGGAGGTAAGCCGGGGTTACGCCGTGACCGCACTTGGACTGGATAAGAGTGCGGACCGCCTCACTGTCCCAACTTTCATCGAATGACAATTCAGATGGAATGCTCTCGTGATCTGGATAATTATTATCTTGAAGATAGTGTTTCATGATGGTGATGATTGTTGAAATTTGTATCAGGTCCGTTCTATCAACGCGTCGATGCGCCAATGGGTCGGACACGGGAACAAATAGTCGGTTAGCAATCACCGTGCAAACGGCAGCTTGTGACACTATTGTTGCATATATTCCAGACAGATTAAGCAATGGTCGCCTCTGTGAATCGAGTCGTTGAGGGTGATCGGATTCATTGCCCGAAAATAACAGCAGCGGTTCTGTAACTGCCGTTCGTCCCGTTGGTCGGAATTTTGATAAGGCCACAACCGGTCACCTCCCCCCAGGATTCGTCCTGGACAAGCACGCCGCTGACAGCCGCTGGTCCGCTTGGAATACTGCTCGAAAAACCGGTTGGAATGGTCAGCGTGCCGGTGAAGGAGCCATCGGATTTCACGACCGAACCTTTCCACGCGACAATCGGCGTGGCGGTAGGTGCGGTGGTAGTTAGATTAAATTTGTCATCCATCGTGAACTCGGTGGGGAGCTTGGCGATTGTGGACTGTGGATCTTGATTGTTTAGTCCCGCGCCGTCGATGGTCACGGATGCGGTACTGCTATTTCGCCAACCCAACGAGTCACCTAACGCACTGGCGGTGGCGGGAGCTGTCCATTTGGAGGTTCCTACGGTGACCTGAATGGCAGGGAATCCGTTTGGATAACTTAGGGTTTTGACATCAGCCTTCTTCGACCACCAGAGACCGTCGGTGAGTTTTTGGATTCTGTTGGCGGATTTGCCCAAGTTGTTCAGGGTGATAATTCCTCCGATATAAGAGTTTTTGTTAGTGTATGGCTGCGCCCAAAGAACAGCCTGCCCAGTGGGAGATAGGCGCAGGGTGGTCGTGATTGCGGTGCCATCACCTAACAATCCGTTGAAGTTTCCAATTCCTGTGGTTCCAAAACTTCCTTTCATCCACCCCAGCCCGGCCGGGATGGTGATGCCGTCCTGCTCTCCGGCATCGAGCACCAGGTTGCAGGCCGGGATCGCGGATGGGATCTCCGTGCCGCTGGCCAGACGGAAGCCCCGCAAGGTTCCTCCGTTGTAGCTGCCGGTGAAAACAGGATTCGCGCCGTCAACGGTCAGATTGACCATGACCGCCGGCACCCCTCTGGCAGCGGGGAATACCGCAGTGATCGGCGCCGTGGGGGTCCCTTCGCCGAGAATGAACGATCCCCTGACACTGCGGCTCGCAGCACCGACTGTTTCCAAAGTCGCTGTCCATGCATTCGGCCCGGTGATGGTGAGACGGAATGCGCCACTCGGCAACGAATCCGCACCTTCGAGAATGCCGTCGAAGTTACCAACAAGAGAGGATGGGAACGCCAGCACGTTGATCGGGAAATAAATCCTTTGCACAACCCAAGTGCCCCGCAGGATCTCGACATTCAATGAGTAGAGGCCGGGCTGGCCTTTGATCGTCCCAGTGATTAGGCCGGTGTTGCGATTAAAGGTGAGGCCGCTTGGAAGTCTTCCGATTAACCGGACCGTCTCTCCAGGGAGGTTCGTCAGCCTTTTCAGATCCAGAGTGATCTTGTTTCCGACCCGTGGCTCGAAGGGCGTGCCGACAAAGCAGAGGTTGAAAGGACCGGCTGCCGTGAAGGTGGCTCTCACATTCTTGTTGGAATCCATGAGCAAGGACAGCGGATTGGTGGTTCCGGATGCATCGCCCGTCCAACCGCTGAAGGTGTAACCCGGAGCAGCCGTGGCCTGCAGCGTGGCCATGGCCATGCTGTCATAGGTTCCGGCCCCTGTGATAGTTCCGTTGTTTCCGCTGGTAGTGAGGGTGAAGCGGGACACTGTCACAGTGGCGGTGGTGGAATTGGCACCTGTTAGATTGGCGGCGTTGGTGACTTTCACCCAGTAACTGGTGGTGGCGGTCAACGCCGGGGTGGTGAAGCTGGCGGAATTGGTGCCGACGGGAGTGGTGGTGGTCCCGCTGCCGCCCTGATACCATTGATACGTGAAGGGGGCCGTGCCCGATGGCGTGACGCTCAAAGTCGTGGTGTCACCGCTGTTAATCGAAACCGAAGCGGGAGACGTGACAATCGCCGCAGGCTGATTGACCGTCACCGTGGCGACCGAAGAATTGGAACCCGCTAGATTTGCGGTATTGGTGACTTTCACCCAGTAGCTGGTGGTGGTCGTCAAGGTAGGAGTAGTAAAGCTGGCGGAGTTCGTGCCAACCGGAGTGGTCGTGGTGCCGCTGGGGCCTTGGTACCATTGATACGTGAGAGGAGCAGTGCCGGAGGCCGTGACGTTGAGCGTGGTGGTATCACCGCTATTGATCGTCACCGAGGCGGGTGACGTGACAATGCCTGCAGGCTGGTTGATTGACACTGTCGCGGTAGTCGAATTGGCACCTGTCAAATTGGCGGCATTGGTGACTTTCACCCAGTAGCTGGTGGTGGCAGTCAACGCCGGCGTGGTGAAACTGGCGGAATTGGTGCCCACCGGGGTAGTGGTGGTCCCGCTCGTGCCTTGATACCATTGATAGGTCAATGGGGCAGTGCCCGATGATGTGACGCTCAGTGTAGTGGTATCGCCGCTGTTGATCGATACCGAGGATGGTGGAGTGATAATGGCCGCAGGCTGATTGACGGTCACTATGGCGGTCGAGGAATTCGCGCCTGCCAGATTGGCGGCATTGGTGACTTTCACCCAGTAGTTGGTGGTGGAAGTCAACGCCAGAGTGGTGAAGCTTGCGGAGTTGGTTCCCACCGGCGTGGTCGTGGTACCACTGGTTCCCTGATACCATTGATATGTTAGTGGTGCTGTGCCGGACACGGTGACACTGAGTGTTGTGGTGTCACCGCTGTTGATGCTCACCGAGGCGGGCGACGTGACAATTGCCGCGGGCTGATTGACCGTCACCGTGGCAGTCGAAGAATTGGAACCTGCTAGATTTGCAGCGTTGGTAACTTTCACCCAGTAGCTGGCGGTGGCCGTCAAGGCTGGCGTGGTGAAGCTAGCGGAGTTGGTGCCGACGGGAGTGGTGGTGATGCCGCTCGTGCCCTGATACCATTGATAGGTGAATGGTGCCGTTCCGGAAGCTGTAACGCTGAGCGTGGTGGAGTCACCGTTGTTGATCGTCACCGAGCCAGGCGACGTGGTGATCCCCGCAGGCTGGTTGACCGTTACGGTGGCGGTGGTAGAATTGGCACCTGTCAAATTGGCGGCATTGGAGACTTTCACCCAATAGCTGGTGGTTGATGTCAACGCTGGGGTGGTAAAGCTGGCGGAATCCGTGCCGACCGGAGTGGTGGTAGATCCACTGGCACCCTGATACCATTGATACGTCAAAGGAGCGGTGCCGGACGTGGTGACGCTGAGAGTTGTGGTCTCACCGCTGTTGATGGTCACGGAGGCGGGCGACGTAACAATGGCCGCGGGCTGATTGACCGTCACCGTGGCAGTCGAAGAATTGGCTCCTGCTAGATTTGCAGCATTGGTAACCTTCACCCAGTAATCGGTGGTGGCAGTCAACGCCGGAGTGGTAAAGCTCGCGGAGTTGGTTCCTAGGGGAGTGTTGGTGACGCCGCTGGTGCCCTGATACCATTGATACGTTAGTGGTGTCGTCCCGGACGCGGTGACGCTGAGCGTGGTAGTGTCGCCATTGTTGATCGTTACCGAGCCAGGCGATGTGACAATCGCCGACGGTTGGTTGATTGACACCGTAGCGGTGGCGGAATTGGCTCCTGCAAGATTAGCGGCGTTGCTGACTTTCACCCAGTAGCTGGTAGCGGAAGTCAAGGCTGGCGTGGTGAAGTTGGCGGAGTTGGTTCCAACCGGGGTAGTGGTGGTGCCGCTGGTGCCTTCATACCATTGATAAGTGAAAGGTGCGGTGCCCGACGCGGTGACGCTGAGCGTGGTGGTGTCGCCACTGTTGATACTGATAGAGGCTGGCGAAGAGATAATCGCCGCAGGCTGGTCAACCGTCACCGTGGCAGTGGCCGAATTGGCACCCGTTGGATTTACAGCGTTGGTGACTTTGACCCAGTAACTGGTGGTGGCGGTCAGGGTCGGAGTTGTGAAACTGGCGGAGTTGGTACCTACAGGGGTGGAGGTGTCCCCGCTGGTGCCTTGATACCATTGATACGTTAATGGCGCGGCGCCCGTCGCGGTAACGCTGAGTGTGGTGGTGTCACCGCTGGTGATGGCCACCGAGGCGGGCGACGTGACAATCGCTGCAGGTTGGTTGACTGTCACTGTGGCGGTGGTCGAATTCGCACCCGTTGAATTAGCAGCGTTGGTGACCTTTACCCAGTAATCGGTAGAGGAGGTCAACGTCGGGGTGGTGAAACTAGCGGAGTTGGTGCCGACCGGAGTGGTCGTAGTGCCGCTGGTGCCTTGGTACCATTGATACGTCAAGGGCGCAGTGCCGGACGTGGTGACGCTCAGCGTGGTGGAGTCACCGCTATTGATGGTTACCGAGGCAGGTGAAGTAACAATTGCCGCAGGTTGGTTGACGGTCACTATGGCGGTGGTGGAATTAGCGCCCGTTAGATTGGCGGCGTTGGTGACCTTGACCCAGTAGTTGGTGGTGGTCGTCAGGGTCGGAGTGGTGAAGCTGGCGGAGTTGGTGCCGACAGGGGTGGTCGTCGTTCCACTGGTGCCTTGATACCATTGATACGTAATGGGCGCAGTGCCGGAAGTGGTAACGCTCAGTGTGGTGGTATCGCCGTTGGTGATGGCCACCGAGGCAGGCGACGTGACAACCGCCGCAGGCTGATTGACCGTCACTGTGGCGGTGGTGGAATTTGTGCCAGTTAGATTGGCTGCGTTGGTGACTTTCACCCAGTAGCTGGTGGTGGAGATCAATGCTGGGGTGGTGAAGGTATCGGAATTGGTGCCAACAGGAGTCGTAGTCGTGCCGCTGGTGCCCTCATACCATTGATAAGTAAATGGTGCTGTCCCGGACGCGGTGACGCTGAGCGTGGTGGTATCACCGCTGTTGATCGTCACCGAGGCAGGCGATGTGACAATTGCTGCAGGCTGGTTGACCGTCACTGTGGCGGTTGGAGAATTGACGCCCGTTGGATTGGCGGCGTTGGTGACTTTCACCCAATAACTGGTGGTCGTGGAAAGAATCGGGGTGGTGAAGGTATTGGACGTTTCTCCAGAGACCGGGTTGGCCGTGTCACCACTGATGCCTTGATACCATTGATACGTGATTGGCGCGGTGCCGGACGCTGTGATAGTCAGCGTGGTGGTGCCACCGCTGTTGATGGCCACCGATGCGGGCGGCGTGGCGATCGCCGCAGGCTGGTTGACCGTCACCGTGGCGGTGGTTGAGTCCGCGCCTGTCAAATTGGCCGCATTGGTGACTTTTACCCAGTAACTGGTAGTGACGGTCAAGGCCGGAGTGGTAAAGCTGGCGGAGTTGGTTCCGACGGGAGTGGTGGTGGTGCCGCTGGAGCCTTCATACCATTGATAAGTAAGGGGTGCGGTGCCGGAGGCGATGACGCTCAGTGTGGTGGTGCCGCCGCTGTTGATTGTTATTGAGGCGGGTGGTGTATCAATTGCCGCAGCCACGACAACCGGCCCGCCTCCTTGTGCGACGAAGGAAACCACGCCGCTGCTGTTGACCGTGATGGTTCCTTCGAAGGAACCTACGCGAAGAGCACCCGCTACTTGGCCGGCAACCGGAGCTAGCAGACCTGAGCCTCCCGTTCCTCTGGCGAGGACGCGATAAAGATCCAGAGCGAATTCAACGTTGGAGATATCACCAAATGATGTGAACAATATTCCATTGGTTCCAACCTGTTGGACGCCACCTTGGAAGGCGCCTTGGAAGGCCGCACCCTGGACGCTCGGGGAGTCGAACGGGTTCTGCTCGTCGATTTTGGAGTCCACTGTTGGAGAAACTGCCACCGCTGTGGTGTAGTAGACTTCAAGAACATTGTTCTGGGACTTCATCCCGGAGGCACCACTTGACATGGCAGTATTGCCCGCCAGAGTCATGTCCCATCCTGATGAATTCGCCGCGCCAGCAGTGCCTGCGGCGTCACGCGGTCTGGAAACGTAAAGAGTCCGGTGAGGATCCCCGTCTTGAAGAAGAGCACTTGTAGTGCTCTCGCCCCAACTGGCTGCGAGACCTGCATATATGGAGGGGTCATTGGCCCACCCTGCTCCGAATGCTGATACCAGCGCAGAATTGATGTTGGTGACGTTGCTAATATTCGCTGAATCTGGACCTGCCGCCGCGCCACGGTAAAGTGTGGCGGCATTGCCGAGGTTCACATAAAGAGTATTAGTGCCGCCTTCCTGTTGAAAAAACAACACCAGATCTCCCGGCGCATAGTTCGTATTTTGAGCGCTCGCGGATGTTAGGGCGAGCGCAAGAGCCGCCACGCTGGAACACAAGATGGTGAGTATGTTACGTCTCATAAAAAAATTGTTGTTGGGTATGTGTTGGATTCAGCCTTGTGAGAGACTGTCGCATGAAGGTTACCTGCCAGCGTTTGCAAACCCAATGAAATCGGGAGGCTAGTAAGTTCAGGCAACCGCCTCGATGTGACAAATTCGTCACACAATCGCTCGCGACTGGTTTTTTCAGGGCACGAATTGGGTAATCCTGCATGCCTTGGGCAATGAGTTTCGCTTGAGCCATCGTTGAGCGCCACTCACAAATCAAGCTATCTTTGCAATCGGCTACTTTGTGATTGGCATGATCAGATGGCGGAACCATTCGGCATGCCCGGAGCACCATGAGGAAGGCTGTCCTAATGTGACAGAATGTTCACACTATAAAAATAGGAGCGTGTCGGTTTGCGGACATACTTCGATCGTTGGCACGAGTTCATTGATGCTTTTCGTCCGTTATTGATGGCGGAAAACCACCCTTGGATTCTGGCAGCGCTAGACACCGTTAGATTCACACAATCAACACACAATGAAAAATACAATCAATCGTTACGCTCTGCTCATCGCGTCTTCGTCCATTCTGGCAGCATCTGCTGCCAGCGCTGCGAATACGTTCTATGCTCCGGGCGATCTCGTGCTGTTCTTCCAACAGGAAGGCGGCACCAACACCGTATACGCAAACCTCGGCAATACCGCCACCGCTTTCCGCGGGACGGCTGCCGGAGCCGCCGATGGAGTCAATCAGATCAACTTCCTGGACCTCAACACCACGCTCACTAGCGCCTTCGGTGCCGGCTGGGCGAGTGACTCTACTGTTTACGCGGGTCTTGGCGGTGTATGGGGAACCAACACTACCAGCGCCGTCCTGCAAAACGGTGATCCCCACCGTACGATCTACACCTCCAGCAGTCGCGATACTCTGGGCACTTTGGGTGTGGCAAATTCCACCGGTTGGGACATGACCCTCGCCGGAAACAGCGCGATGTCAAGCGGTTCATCCGGTATCACCGCGATGAACAACGCGTTCGAAAATAATTATGATGCAATCCAGACCGTTTCGATTACCAGCATTTCGACGATCGACGAACAAAACCCAACCGCCTCCGCCATTCAAAGTCCTGCCTTTCAGGCAGCTTTCGCGGGTGGCGTTCAACAGGTCGGCACCGCTGGCAACCGTGGAGATTACGGTGGTTCCGTCGGCACCGCCGAGTTCTCGCTGGATCTCTATCGAATTCTCGCCAGAAACAATGTTAGCGGCCAGGTTGCGGGTGATCTTCGCGTAGGTTCCTTCGAGGGAACCGTGGTGGTCAACAACAGCGGTCAGGTTTCCTTCCTCGCTGTTCCGGAGCCTTCCAGTCTCGCACTCTCGGGTTTGGCAATCGGAGCCTTCGTGTTCCGCCGTCGCCGTTCCGCGTGAAATTCCTTTATTCCTGAAAACCAAACCAAACCAAATCAACTAGAATTATGAAACCAACAGCAATTATCGCAGGTATTTCCGCCTTTACGTTCACATCCATGGCCTTTGCTGCCGACGTGACTGTCGACATCACCGGTGCCACTGCTTTCCGCACGGCTACCCTTACAGCCATCAAGGCGAAATATGTGGCCTCAGGAGCGGCCTTCAAGTTCGCCCATGACCAAGCAACCTCAGGTGGAACCGTTTATACTGGTGCCACCCGTGCGATCTTTATCGGCACCTTCCCAGGAGTCACCGGCACCACCACGATCCGCTGCTGCTTCAGCGGTTCCGTCGAAGGCATCCGTGCCCTGACTCTCGGGACTCCTGACCCGGCTATCACTTATTACCAGTCGAGCTTACTGGATGCTACGACTGCGGTCATTGGTGGTGCCGAGCTTCCAGCACAAGGCACCACTGGTGCCGCACACGCTGATTCGGAAATCGCATTCTCGGATGTCTCCAAGGCTTCCACCCCATACTCGTCCTACACTCTTCAGCCTGCCTCTCCGGCTTGCGGTGTCGTGGTTTTCACGATGCTTACTAACGAGGGATCCACCATCACCAACGTCACCTCCCAACAATGGCGTGCCCTGATGTCCGGTGGTTTCCAAGTGAAAAGCATGTTTACCGGCAATGCCGCTGATAATGGTAACTTTGTATTTGCCACCGGTCGTAATGATGGCTCCGGAACCCGCACCACCTATCTTGCTGAAACCGGTTATGGCGTTGCGAGCTTGGTTAATCAGTACGTCACCGTCGCTTCCAGCAGCACAGAGCTTAAAGCCATTCAATTGGTGCCGGCCGGCGGTGTGACTGCCGATGCGGATCCGGGGACTGCGGGTGTTCAGCTTTCTGCGGACATGCTTGCCTTCAATTCGGCGAATCCCACCACCCAAATTGTTCAAAGTTCGGGCAATAAATCCATCGTCTGGGGTCAGGATGTCGATGGTAACGGTGGTTATAGCAGTGGTAGCACCCTGCGCACCGACATGGGCAAGACTGGTGCCAGCGTGACCGTGTTTGACCCGACTGGTGCTGATTCATTCGGTGGCCCCGTGCCTGTCGAACTTGTGACGTTCCTTTCCATTGGCGATGCCGCAAACGCCCGTGGTAATGGCGCGGTGTTCTGTGCGTTCAACGGTGTGAAGCTCGATGGTATTGCCGCCTCCGGCAGCAGCTTGACAGTTGCGGATAAAGCGAAGGTGGCCGAAGGTGCTTACACCGCATGGGGCTTCCAGCAGATGTATCAGCGCAACGCCATCACCCCGGCTCAGACCTTAACCGATACAACGGCGGTCTATAATGGTATCAAGGGGGCGATCCCAGCCAATCTTGGTAGCGCTGGCATGACGCTTGCCGAGATGCACGTCGGCCGTCCTGCCGACGGTGGCACTGTTGCTCCGTAACCCGACCTTGTTCATGGTTCCTCATGAGTTTCCGCCCTCGTGATTCGCGTTCCAAGGGTAAAACTATTCCAAGCTGGTGCCGGGTTTTCTCCCGGTGCCAGCTTTTTCCTTCGCCAGATTTAAACCTTTGATTTTCCCATGAGACCAATCCATCTCAAGATCGCAGCCATCGGTATTCTGACACTTGCAATGTTACTGCTTGCCCGCCGGATGGGTGCTTACCCGCCATGCAAGGATAACGCGTCACTAAACACCAGGACCAGCTCCCGGGTCATTCCGGATTCCACTCATTCACGCAGACCGACCCCGGGTCTTCCGAAACCATACACTGATGCCCGCGAGGATACATTATCGGGCAGCACCGGGCAATCCACCTCCCAAAACAGTGCGGAATCATTCCCTGATCGGAAAACCATCACAAGTGGTGTGGCGTCTGATTCGAATCCCGTTGCTCTTCGAATCGCTGAAGCAGGTCACTCCTCCACCACTCACGTCAAGCAACTTCCCGCCATCCAGCTTGCGGAAAATTCAAAACTCCCCGCCGCAATCATGGCACTGGGCAGCCCAAGTCAACTGACGACGCCCACGGTTGAAGTCGCTTGCCGTGCGATGGCGGATGCGTTCTATCTGGATCTGGCGCAGAAGGTCGGCGGCAAATCCGCGACGGATGATTCTCCAGTCGATTCCATGCAGGAAGAACCCACCACTGTGATCAATCCCGGCCCGGATCTGGATGAGGCGATTTATCGCTCCAACGAGTTGTACCGAACCCTTTTCGGCAATGATGCCTATAATGGACATTCAATGAACAGCGCCATTGAGGTCATGCTGCCAAGCGATACCGATCACCTTATGAAATAGGTGATAGAGAAAACTGAATTTCGCTCACTTCTTGCGAATTGTTGCCCGCAACTCTGCGGACTTTTGTTTCGCGAGTTCGAATTCTCCTTCTTTCAAGCCGGGCGCCGAGTCCGCAAGTGATTTGGACGCGGTGACTTCGCCTTGCGAAGAAGCAATCAGGAGCCAAGCAACGGCTTCGATGCGAGTGTTCCGGTATTCAACAAGCGGACCAAGAATCCTGCCCAAGTTACCTTGTGCCTTGATGTTTCCCATGAGTGCGGCTTTTCGGAACCACTCCCGGGCCGCTCTCTCATCCATAGGCACACCCAACCCGCTCTCAAGCATGACACCGAAGGAATTCTGTGCATCAGGCATGCCGGATTCCGCCGCTTTTTTCAAATAGCGAGCAGCTTTCCCATAGTCCTTGGTCACTGCATGATCGCCGAAGTACAGGATGTTTCCGTAGGCTAGTTCAGCCTCGGGAAGCCCTTGATCCGCCGCTTTTAGCATCCATTGGAGACCTTCTTCAATCAGTTTGTCCGGACTCTTATCGGACGCGCCCTCGGGGGCCGCGTTTTCTTTTCCGGCAAGCAGCAGTTTCGCCAGATTCAATTGCGCTTTGGCTGAACCTTTTTCAGCGCCTTTGCGGAACCATACAGCCGCCTGTTTTTCATCTTTGGGCACCGAGATGCCGACGCTATAGAAATAACCAAGTCCGCCAATGGCCTCGGCGTTACCTTGATCGGCCGCAGCCTTCATCAACTCGAACGCCTTCTTCACATCCTTGGGCACGCCATCGCCATGGAGATAAGCCCTGGCCAGTTGAAATTGGGCGTCGGCCTCACCCCGTTCTGCAGAGGTGACAATTTTCTGGTCAAGTGGGGGCTTGCTTGCCGCCGACCATGCCCCGGGAACTCCAAGAAACAACATGATGATGGTGCAATGATGGAATTTCATGTTTTCAGTAGGTTGGTGAATTTTCAGAGGATGGTGTTCTGCTTGTCTTCCTCTTTATTTTTCTCTTCCTCTTCTTCCTCACCGGAGCCTCCGCCATAACCGATGACTTCCACGGTGATGAGTGACAATGCATCCTCCACTTTAGCGGGTTCCGCCGGCTTCTGCTCGTCGGATGGTTTAACGACCGGTGCATTGGCTGCGGCACCTGTGTTGCCAGCACTGGTCACGGCACTCACGCTCGGCCCGGAGGGCGCGGACACACTGCTGCCGGTGGTTGTGCCGCCCGCGCTGATATTGCCCGCATTGATGACGACTTGAGCGGCGATGTTTAAATTGCCTGTCACACGGATACCCGCGTCACCTGCATCAACAAATCCCTTGGGCGCGATTAGATCCACGTTTCCTGCTTTCACTCCTTCGACGGCGGCCAATACGCCGATGCCGCCTCCAGTCGCGAGTCCCCCGAGGTCGGTCTGGATATTCGCACTGCTGACATCGATGACCACTCGTGTAGGCGGCGCGGTGACCACCGTCCTCGGCGAGGTGCCTGCGGCGATGTTGCCGTTGGAAGACCACATCACGATGTCACCTCCGCGCAGGGTGAAGATCCGGGCTTGGCCGATGGAAACATCTCCATCGGTGAAGGTCGAGATCGAGCCTCCGTACTCGGTGACGATGCCGGGAGGAGTCAGAGGATTACCGAAAATCGCCGAGGCCATGGTGATTCCGCCGCCAGGAACGCCAAGGCTGATGGATCCACCGGTCACAGTGCGGATTTCTCTGGCGCGGGTGAGGATTTCCCCTTCCGGTTTCACTTCACCGAACAAGGCAACCACCGCGGCAACTCCGGCATCGTAATTTCCCTTTTTTGCATAATCCCGTCCGGTATCACGGAGAATTTGATAGAACCGCTCAAGAGCCACGATCGATTGTTGCTCCTCGGATAGTGCGGAAAAATTTTCCGATATACCGAGTTTATCCAAATAGGGGGATTTGATGACGGAGTCCACGTCGATGTATTTTTCAATAAATGCGTCGAAATTCATGGAGCTAGTGGAAAGCCCGTCCGCAGGCCCTGCGCCACCTTCTCCGGATACTCCCGCATGGGCGATGATGTCCGCTCCAGAGAATGGCAAATTCGGATTCCTGAAATTTCCGATACTAGCAATTCCGACACCTGTTCCGTCTGGCGAATTGGCCCCTGTTCCGAGATCAAGATTGCGTCCGCTAAGGACCTCCAGCACCCCTGGTCCGTTGATTTGGATATCACCCGCGAGCGCATTGCCACTCACGTAATTACCTGAGGCAAGATCGTTGGCACTCGTGCGGAGTGACGAATTCTCATTGAATGGGATGATGTCACGGCCCGCCGAAATGAGGGTGATGTCATTGGCGGCGAGATTTTGCAGATAGAAGGCGATATCGGTGATGTCGCGTCCGGATACGATTCGGGCCTTTTTGGGCGAGAATAATGTCAGACCGGTGATATCGCCGCCGATGGCATATAGACGGATAGGGTTCGGATCGTTCTCATGCAGAAGTGTCGATCCGTGCAAAGCTCCCTTCTTCACACTGGTTCCTGCCGCGTCCCGGTAAGAGCCGGTTTCGGTAAGAGCCTCTCTCACCGGGGCCAAGATGTCCACTGTGCTCCCCAAGGCGCTCACCAGATCACGCCCAATGGCACTTTGATAGGCCAGAGGGTTTTCAATGCCACGTATAGAGGAAACCGAAGCGTCAGAGACATTGACTGTGGATGCTGTCGATACCTGCTCGACGGGACCGCCGGGCGAAAATCCCGGCCCGAATGATTGCAGTCCGATAATTCCTCCTCCGGCGGCCAGTTCGAGGCCTCCCACCGCAGAGGGTGCCAGCGTAATATTTCCAGCAAGATTGATGTCGCCAGCAAAAGATGTGCTCTTCAAATTTGGCGCGGCGAGTTTGAAGTATTCACTATAGGTGCTGATGTCCCCCTGATTCAGGCGTAACCATGGCTGGTAGTGCGAAGCTGTCGTGTCGTCGTTTCCATTGTAAAGGTTCTGGATGGAGTACCAGGCTTGCAAGATGGGCGTGCCGCCACTCGATTGGAAGCGATGAGTCACATTTCCTCCATATGAGGAAACCGTAACTCCCGCATCCGCAGCGAAAGTACTGAACGATGTCTTATACCAATATTTATTATTCAGTCCTTGAGGCAGGATGAAAGGATTGGAAACAGGACCGATGAGAGCGTCCCCACGAGCGGAAACATCGAAGCTGGCCTTGCCAACAAACAGCGTGGTCGGCATCCATGTGACAGGATCCCCAGCGTCTGAACCATTGAGAGCGCCAAGCGATATGGAGCGTGCCCTGTTGGTTGTTATGGCGCCTCCTGCGAACAGCGTTCCTTCGCCCTTTTCCACATAATAAATGCCGCCATCAATGTTTCTGCCTGCGGTGATGCTGACATCCCCGCCACCCAATTCCAGGAGCATGCTAGAGTCCGCCGCAAGATTGAGATACTCAGGCGCGTTATTGACAGTCCCGAAGTCAGGATTCTTCTTGCGTCCGGCCATCCTTGCGTTCGTAGGGGCCAAGGCGTCAACGTTTACCACGTCACGGCCTGCGATGATATTGATGTTACCACCACCAAATGTGCCCAATCCCTGAAAGAAATTGCTGAAATCAATCCACCATGTCGTCGATGTTGCGACATCGGTGATTGTTTGTTGTGAGGTTCTACCTGTCACGCCTCCGTCATTTGCGAACAGACCTGTACCGGTATCCAAATAGCCACGCCTGTATAGCCAGTTTGTGGGCATCTGGCGGCTGGAAGATTCTGTCAAAATGCCATCGACAAGAGTGTAGCGGCCTATGTTCGCTTGCGCGGAAACCGCTATGTTTCCACCCGCCATTGACCACACTGGCTGGTAAATTTGTTGCAACGCGCCAAGCGAAACATTCCCCCCGCTCTGACTCGGATGATTGCCGGACGTTTTCGGGATGATCGGCACCACAAAATCGTTTTCGCTAAATATGGTCGTGAGAATCGGCAACGCTGCTCCCGCTGTGTAGATGGTGGAGAACTGGTTGCGGAGTTGCACGTCGCGCCCCGCGTTGACAGTAATGTCCCCGGTGCCGGTGCGGATCACTTCGAATCGATTCCCTCGGTTGGTGGTTGTGGTCGATATCCTTATACTGTCTGCGGTTTGACCGTCCGAACCGATGCCTGCATTGTTTCCTGACGAGATGCTGTTTGGGATCACCGGATATAACTCGCCAACGATCACGGAGCCCTTCATCGGTTGCGAAAAATCAAGTGCGCTGGCAGAAAGGACGCTGCTGAAATCGCTGGCGGTTGTGTCGGCACCGGCGGTCAGACGGTATGACCAGGACTGTGTGTTGACAGGTAGAGTGTCCTTGATGGTCATCAACGGAGCCAGCCACATCAATGAGTGACCATTGTCCGAAAACACCTGGGCCGTACCCTGCGCGATCGGGGTGAAGCCGTCACTGAGCGTGTTGTTGAAAACGAGGTCTCCCTGGGCACGCAAAGTCAGCACGCCCGGGGCGCTGCGGCTGCCATAGCGGAAGCCTGATAGATCCCAATCGGCGGAAGCCAGCGCCTCCGCGTTCGTGCTGCCGGAATTGGAGTTGTTGGCGAGGCCTAGGGTGAGATCGCCGGACAGGTTGAGCATTTCCACGCCCGGGGCGATGACGAGCAGGGAATCGAGCGAAGCGACCGCGCCATTGAGCAGCTTGCTCCGCATCGCGACCTCGTTGGCATTGCCGGTTCCCGCCGCGCCGAGGAAACTGATGGCATCGGTATTGATGAGGTCGCGCTGGGCGATGTTGAGAACTCCGTTGGAGGGAGTGTAAACCTTGAAGCCTTCCGCGAGGACGGAGGAGGCGCCGGTGATGGTGCTTTGGATCGAGGCGATCTGGAGGTCATTGTTGGCGGAGGTCCGTGGGGCGCGGAGATGCAGTGTGCCGGTGAATTTGCCTTCAAACGCGCTGGAGCCGGGTTGATCGTAGCGGCCAGCTGTATATTCACTAACCGAAAGATCTATGATGGAACCGGCCTTGAGATCCAGCAATGCCGCGTTGTTGGCGAGACCGTTGCGCTGGGTTCCCGCTTCGAGAAGAATCGATCCGCCTTTGCCGGCGTTGTCGAACTCAAGCGCGGCGACGCTGAGTTTTGCACCTGCGGCGAGAACCAGATTGCCTCTGGCCGCCAGAGAAATATGGCCCCCGGTCCTGCCGGAGGCATCGATTTCCCCGGTGATATCGAGGTTCCCCTGATCGACCGATAAGGAAAACTCATGACTGTGGACTGTGTGATCGATGGTTGCGTCACCATTGCGTAGTCTAAAACTGCGGGAGTTGGTAAAGCCACCGAGATCAAGCGATGCATCGAGGGCGGCAAGCGAACCGCTGCCACTGGAAGTGAGATATCCGGTATCCAGATTGAAAGAACCGGATTTGTAGCCTTGCGCTGCTTGGCCGCTTACAGTCGCGGAGTTGGCAAATGATCCCTGCGGTGCGTTCACGTTCAGGGTTCCGGCATTGCCACCGCCGGACGCCGCCGCCACTGAGACGGACGCTCCGTTAGTGAGAACGACGTTGCCAGCCAGAGAGTCCAGTGTGATGGTGCCGGCGCTGGCATAGCGTATCAGGTCGTTGAATGTTTTTGACGAACCCGCAACGGATAGATTTCCGCCGACCTGCACATCTCCCTGTGTGGCGCGCAGGGTCAGTTGTCCGCTGGGCAGGAGAATCCGGGTGTTTGCGGTGATCGTGGCGGCTTGAAGTGTCAGACTGGCACCGAGCGAGTTGGTGGAGGCTGCGGTGCCCGTGCCGCGTTCCAAGATCATTCCCTGATCTGCGGTAATGGAATAGCTTGTTCCTGCATCACCGGTGATGAGTGGCGTTTCCGCGAGCAGATTTCCGGAAGTGGAGAATGAACCTTTGCCTTGTGCGAAAATACCGCCGGATGCTTTCAACGATAAATCCTGATAGCCAGCCACGTTGAAGGAGTTGGCGCCAAGGCGGATGTTTTTCGCATCGATCTGCAAGCTGCCGGACGATGCTGCGGGAGGAGTGAGGGTGGATGCGTTGACGGAATTGTTGAATGTCACGTCTGTCGCGCGGATGACAACGGCTGCCGCCGATGTCTCGTAACCGCGCATGCCGCTGCCGATGAATGTCAAACGTTCAAGGCCTGGCCCGCCCAGGACGCCGCCGCCATAAAGATCAATGCTACGGTAACTCCGAAGTGTAAGATCCTTGGCCTGCATCACCTTGTCCAGAGTGGTTCCCTTCAAGACCAGATGTGGGTCAAATGCGGATCCGGCGAGTGCGCCTGACGCGTTGTCAAAGACCACGCTGATTTGGCCGCTGCCAAGAGTGAGATGATCCGCGCCGAGGTTCAAATCCGAGGCGAGATCCGTGCCATAAGTCGAATCCAGAATGATGGATTCACCGCTGAGATCCACGGATGAGCCGATGGTCATCAGAGCGCCTGTCGAACCGGAAACACCGGTACGCAGGATCGATGCGTCGGCATCCATGCCGACACGCAGCAAGGTGCCATCACCGGTCAAGGACAATGTTTCCGCTTTGAATTTGGAATTTCCCGAGGCGGTGAGGGATGAGTCGTCTGATATGGTAAGAAATCCCGTCGAGGCCAGAATCACGTCGGCGGCTGATAGATGATCGCCTGGATTGTCGAGCGTGAGATTGTCGGTGCGGACTTCGACCGATGTCGTCCCATCATTATTCCGGTGACGGAGGCCTCCAATGAGCAGGCTGTCCGCACCCCAGGACGTCAGGACCGAAGTTTGCAGTGTGACTCCGCCGCCAGTACTGGCAGCACCCGTCAAGCGGATGTCGGCGAAGCTGCTGATGTCAACGCTTGCGCCGAGACCTGGCGAATGGGTGCGCAGTATCCCATCAAGCTGGAGGGCCGAGTTGCCATGAAACGCGGCGTATCCGGCGTCTTCAGGGAGTTGTTGGGGCTTGCCGGCGTCCAAGTGATCCGCAATCGATCCGAGAAACTTGTTCGCCGAATACATTTCATAACTGACGCGGTTCTTGATGACCGCGGCCGAAGCGATTTCAAAACGGGAGAGAACAGCCGGAGCTACATCGGGTTGGTTGTAGCGATTTCCGACATAGCCTGAAACCTGAATGGAACCGTCAGGTGAAACGACTTGACCGCTGCCGGAAACACTCTGCGGAGTGACAAGGAAAGCCCCCGGCAGCAATGCATAACGGCGGGGCAACAAGGTGTAGGTTCCCGCAGGCAGTCCATTGCTCGCTTCGAGAGTGATGGTGTCGCCGACACCGAGTCCTGAACTCACATAACCCGGGTCACCTGCCAGTGATTGCGCGTTGGGTCCGGTGTTGAACGGGTTGTAAGGCGCGAAGGTAAGAGAGGATGTCGGGATGATCGCATAAGATTCCGCCACCTTTGACCAGTAGAGGCCGATGGAAGGCGTTTGCCCGGTGTGGCGCACTCTTGCGGACCACGTTTCCCTGCCGAAGGTGACAAGATCGCCCGGTTGGTATTCGTTGCCGCCACCCCAGCTTGCGGAGGCTGAACCTAGCAGGTCCATGCTGCCACCGTTGCCGGGCACCCAGCGGGAGGCTAACAAGTCGCCACCACCGCGGATGTCCACCACCGCGCCTGACCGCATATCGACACTTTCTCCGGTGATGGAAATGGATTTTTCCGGCAGGCCGGTCAGCGTGACGTTGACGCCTCTCGGGTCGATCCATGATTGCCCGTCCGGGCTGGTGCCGTAGGGTGAAATCCACGTGGGTGCACCTGTTTCAGTTGCGGCTGAGACCGAGGTCACGCTCGTTTCACCGAGTGTCAGATCTTGGGTAACCGGGGCTGCAACCGTGGTGCCGGCGATGACGTTGTAGGGTGAATCGATATCGCTGTCGCTTGGATCGAGATCGTTGCCGTCCCAACCGAGGGTGATCGTGCCAAGTGGAGCTCTAAGGATGCCGCTCTGATGAATGGATGTTGCGTAAATCGAGAGGCTGCCACCTGCGGATAGCGGGATTTTACTCCCTCCCGAAGAATGAATTGTGACCGAGCCGGTGCCGGATACGTGGTCGTAGGCGAAGATGGAGAACGAAGACAGGCTTGTCGGATAGATTTTCGAAGCATTCAGTGTGAGATCTCCGGCAACGCTGAGGGTTCCGTTGCCCCGGATGTCGCCGCTGCCGGCGTCAAGGTTCACGCGACCGATGTTCTGAAGCGAAAGTGTGCCAACATCGATGAGTTGTGCGTTGAAGGTAAGACTTCCAGAACCATGGGACGGAGCGAAATTCAGCACATTTGTCGGGAACGCCGGGTCCTGTTGGAATGGAAGAAACACATCATCCGGATGCTGGGGAGCACGGAAATCCTGTCCGATGGATAGATAGGAGGCATTGATGTTGACGGAGTCGTCCGCAGTGATCACTCCTCCTGCGGCCAGGCGGAGTTCGCCGGTCACATTCAAATGAATGGGGCCTTTGAACGATACATTCCCGCCATACGGAATGGGTGAAGCGTTCGCGAAATATTTTCCGCCGAGACTCAGAGAGGAGAATGATCCTTCGCTGAACCGATCGATCGAGAATCCGCCAAAGTTGCCATAGGCGGTTCCGGTTCCGTCAAAAAGTCCGATGCCAACACCCATGGGAGCGCTCGGGTTAAGGATCACATCGCCGCTTTGTGTGACTACGAGATTGGTATCCGCGCCGGTTCGGCTTTCGCCGTCCCGATAGTATCGTCCGGAAGAAACCAGGAGTTTACCGCCAGTGGCTGTCGGGCCACCGGTGCCGCCGCGCAAGGTGGCGTCCGATAGCAACATCTGGGATCCTGAGAGGTCGATCACGCCTCCATTGCTGTCGATGCGGGTTGCGATGTATTGGTATTGGAGGGGGTGGGTTGTGAGTCCGGTTTGAGGATCGTTTCCGACAACCACACTGCCTGATGCCAGAGTAGCCGGGTCCAGATCGAGGATACCAGAGGCACCTGAGGCATCCAGCAACGCGCCCTTTTCCGCGAGGATATTTCCTGAAACTGAAATGGCACCTCCGCTAAAAACCGTGCCGATTCGCCTGCCGTATGCGTCAGGTTTCAGCAGCGTGGTTCCCGCCACCGAGAGTTCCGCTGTCTTGCCAATATGTACGGTGGGAAGGGCTTGCGTGATGGAAAGCCGTTGACTGGTCGTGAAGGGAAATGAAGACGCTCCTGCTACGGAAATTTTGCCGCCGGGTGCCATGACAGATCCCAGCAATGTGATGGTTCCCGCCTTGAATGAGGCACTCGCACCCGGCTCTGTGACGATGGATGCGCCCGCGCCCATCACAATATCTCCACGGACTTCGAGTTGATCGATCGTGAACGGGTCGTCCGAACCCAATGCGGTGAAGCTCAGGCCAACGGATGAGCGCAGCCCATCCGGTTTAACAAAGGTGTGGAGTGAGATCGCCCCGCCTTGGTAAGGATCTGCTCCCGCGATCAAACTTTCCGCCAACGGATTGATTCTGGTGTTAGCGGCGATTGATATGGCGGGGATGTAGGATTCGAACTGGCCGGTCGGAGGCGTTTCCGTCGAACTTGCGCCGATTCCTGTGAGCGAGTATTTGGTGAATCCTCCCTGACGGAAAAAGTCTTCTGCCAGATGGAGTTTCCCCGGGGTGTTGTCTCCGCCTATTTCGATCAAGTTGGCCTGGATGTTGAGCGAGCCGCCGGTGGAGCCCGAATAACCGCGCAGGGTTGAACCCAACGTGAACGTTCCTCCGATCACGCCCGCAAAACCCGCATCGTTGCCGGTGATGAGCGAGATGGTGCCAGCCTTGCCATAGGTATAGGATCCTTTTTCTGAAACATAAACACCGCCGGAAACATCAATCACGGAATTTTGTTCAAGATTGGCATGATAGGATCTGATGCTGATTTCACCTCCTACCGTGCTGACCGGTTCATTGATGGCCGATGCGCTCGCGGGCCGGTCGTCCGCAATCAAACCCGCCGTCGAAATCAAGGCGGAACCACCGAGCAGAAACATGCCACGGCCATCAACTGGAAGCGGAAATGGCACGCTACCCGACGGATTTTGGATCGAATACTCGGCAGCGAAAGATGATGATATGTTGTAGGTTGTGAAGCTCAGCTTGCCGCCCGGAGCGACAACCGAGCCGAAAATTGATAGGTTCGCCGCTGCGAATGTCACGGAGCCTTTGGGGTTTGTGGTGAGTGTGACATTTTCCGGCACGGTAATCGAGCCGTCCGGATTGATGACTTCGAGGGAGCCGAATCCTTCTTCATCGAGTAATTTTGCGGAAAGGACCACGGTTCCAATCCGATTTGCGGGAAGGTTCGCTGGCACGTCATTGACAAGAATGAAATCGGGAACCGTTCCAGCCCCGGCATTCGGCGCGAACAGGACCGACGGTGGGGTTGGTGAGTGTTTGATATAACTGATCGCGGTGTTTCCGGGAACCGGCACCGCTTTATCCGCCTCAAAATTGATGGTCAGGCTGGCTGCGGTGGGAGGATTTGACCGTTGCTGCGGGCCGGTGACTGTGGATCCGCGAAGGTCTCCATCCAACGCCATACTGGGTGCCGTGAGTGAAAGCTTGCCGCCGGCCGCTCCTTCGATGTAGGATTCCTGATAGGTTCCAGCGTAGGCGGGAGCGCCATAGGATTGTATAACTCCCCATTTGTTTTGGATGAAAACCGATTCTCCATTGTAAACTCCGTCGTAAACCTGATCCGGTGTGGCGTCCTTCATGGCAACCAGTCGGCCGTTTGAAAGAAGCCATGAAGTTTTCATCAGGCCCGCTTCGTGTTTGAAGGAGCCTCCGGAGACATCAAGGGATGCCCCCTCGCGCACCACGATCGACCCACCCGCTTGGAGAGTGATGTTGCCACCCACCGCCGTGAGTTGGGACACGTTCCTTTCGATGAGGCCCGCCAATCCCGTAACATCGCCAAGTGGGGTACCCATCCAGAATTTTCCATTATAGGTTCCTGTGTCGCGAATATCCACCGTGAGGGATTTGCCCCGGATATTGGAGTCACGCTGGAGCGGGGAATCCGCCAACTCGGCTCCGCGCAGTTGGATGGTTAGGAGGTTTTGTGCCAGCGGAACAAACACGTCGTCGCTTCCCGCAACATTGATTGTGGCCGCCTCATCGACGTAGATTTGTCCTCCATCAAGCAGGAACTTCTGAGCGGTGCCGCTATAGAAATTGGTGATTCCGCTTTCGATCGCACCACTCGCATTGAAGATCGTGCGATTTCCATCCGCATCCTTGTAGGGCCAGACTCCCGCCCGGATCGACACTTCGGCATTTGGAGCTAACAAGACTGCATTTTTGTCGAGATGAATGGCCAGACCTTCGATATTGACTTGGGATCTCTCGGGCAGGGAGGTTCCTGGGACGGCTTTGGTGCTCGCATAGTCTGGAAGTATCCGAGAAACGCTGTCTTCTCCGAGAGTCACCGTTCCAGTGAACTGATTGAAGAACATCGGACCACCGGAACCTTGTTCAGTGGTGCTGTCGAAATTCGGATTCGCCACTGCTCCATAGCTGGCTTTCAGGTCGATTCGGCCGTTGAGGCTCACCGAAGTGCTGCTATCGATCACGCCAAGCTGATCGATGACACGACCGGTAATCGAAGTGCTGCCGGTGAGGGCCTGGATCAATCCGGTGTTGCTTGCGGAACCGGCGTAGTCGCCCACCGCGCCGACCCATACATCAAGACCACGGAGGCTGGGGTCGCTGCCGTCGTGCGCGGCAAATGCGACTTGCAAACCGGCGGCAAGGATCGTTTGTCCGGACTCGGTCGAGATGGTCCCGGCATTGCTGACGTTCGGACCTATCAGAGTGATCCGACCTCCGTTTCCGCCACTGCTAGCGGGGCTTTTGAGAATGGCTCCAGTTTGCACGGTGATGTCTCCGTATTTTCCGGATGCGGGCGGTTCTTCCGGGGTGAAGTTGGGCGTGCCATCCGCGCCACCGGGAACTTCGAGACCTGAAAAGAGAAACTGGGCGTCGCGATTGTTGAGCAATCCCTGAGTGATCAGATTGTCATTGATCGGCAGTGACGAGACGGTGAGGCCGCGGGCGTTGACCTGGCTGGAGCCGCCGAAGATGATGCCGTTGCGGTTGATGATGTAAATTTGCCCGTCCGCCTTGATGTTGCCGAGGATCTGGGTGGGGTTGGCGGAGATGTCGTTGACCTTGTTGAATGCGATCCATTGGCCGACGTTTTGTCCGCCGGCTTTTTGATCGAAAGTGAGGGTGGTTTCCTTGCCGACGTTGAAGGTATCCCAATAGAGCAAGGCCTGCTGGGTGGTTTGTTTGATGGTGACCTTGGTGGTGTCGGCCGGATTCGCAGGGAGCAACTCCGCGCCAACCCAGACGTTTTTCTGCGTGTTCAGCGGATCGGTGTTTATTGCGGCGGGATTCAGGCCGCCGACTCCGACTCCATTAGGAACGACCGGCAGTGGGGCGGTCGTGGTGCCGAGTTGGTTAGGGCCGGCGATGGCGGCGGCGCGTGCGGCTGCCTGCACGGCCTTCATCGCATCGAGCGTGCGGGTGGTGCGGATGAGTGTGTCGCGCGCGTTGGCGCGTGCGGCGTTGGTGGCTGCGGGTGTGCCGGAACCGCCGGCTGCCGCACCACCGCCGGTGGCCGGGTTGGGATTAGCACCGCCTCCGCCGCGCAGAATGTCTGCCGCGTCCGCATGGAGACCGGTGAAGGTGATGAAAAGCCCGGCGAACACCGGCGCCCCGTATCTCAAGGGAGTGCTGAACAGTGATGGGGCGTGGAAACGAAAACGGTTAGGTTTCATGGAGATACAAGGGCGGGAGACAGCTGGCGAAAGCTTGTTTCGGGGACCGGAAAGCATAACCTTGGATCCTCAAGTCCGGCTTGAAAATCATGTGACAATTTGGTCACATAGCGAATTCGATTTGACACGGATTTCGTATTACACTAAGTTCGTGTCATGAAAAACATCACGATATCGATGCCCGAAGACCTCGCTCGCAAGGTCCGGGTGCTCGCGGCCAGGGCTGATACCAGCATGTCACAATACCTCTGCCAGATTGCCTCCGAGAGAGCCGCAGCCGACGATACCTACGCATCCGCAATGGAACGCTATCTCTCCCGGAACCGAGGCGGCCTGAGGCTGGCCGACCAAAAAATCCCCAGCCGGGAGGAAATTCACGACCGCGATGCACTTCGTTGATACCAATATTCTGGTTTACGGCTTCGACGACAGCGATCCCGCCAAGCGTGATCGCGCACAGCTTGTCATGCGCCATTTGTGGGAAACCCGTAGCGGTCGTCTCAGTCATCAGGTGCTACACGAATTCTATGTCACTGTCACCCGCAAGCTCAAACCCGCACTGTCCCGGTCGGAGGCGCGCGCCGAGGTCGAGGATCTTCTCGACTGGAAACCGCTACGCCCGTCCGCCGCTCTCCTCAAACAAGCCTGGCAGATCGAAGACCGCCACGGATTCTCATGGTGGGACAGCCTCATCGTTGCGGCTGCCATCGCCCAAGATTGTAGCACCTTACTGACCGAGGATCTCCAGCACGGCCTTCAAATTGACAAGCTCCGTGTGGCCAATCCATTCCATGTTGATTTCCGATTGGATGATTTATAAAAATAGAAACCACGAAAATCACGAAAGTTCACTAAAAACAAGAGAGTTGGGAAGGCTCAGATCCTAACCCCGGTGGTGAGCGGACTTCCTCCAGCAATCCATTGAGTTTTCGTGCCTTTTCGTGATTTCCGAGGTTCACATCTTCCTTTGTAGGATTATTGAAGATTTGTGTTCGTCTATCTCCGCTCCGCTCCGGTTGCAGTCCAACTTCGGAGTTCGGGATAAATCCAGCCAATAAATTCTTGCAAATTAGCTCTCTAGGCTCTAATTTGAACTTATGAACTGGAAACGCTTGGCGGAAAAACGATTACAGGAACTGTCCACCCAGTTTCCGGCGGTGGCTGTGATCGGGGCGAGGCAGGTTGGCAAGACGACATTGGCGCGGGAGGCGTTTCCGTCAGCAGCCTACAAAGATCTTGAATCCCCGCTGCTTCGACAGCGATTTGCCGAAGATCCCACACATGAGTTGAAACAACTTGGCGACCTGACTATTCTTGACGAGGCACAGACGGTGCCGGAGGTTTTTTCGGCGCTGCGGGGAGCCATTGACGAGCGACGTGGCGACCGCCTCTGCCACTTTTGCGTCTTGGGTTCCGCGCAACCTGCGCTTATTCGCGGGGTATCCGAGTCCCTCGCCGGCCGTATCGGATTGCTTGAACTCGATCCATTGACTCCAGCGGAGACCGGACTGTCCACGGCCACGCACTGGCTTGCCGGAGGATTCCCGGATGCGTTGCGTGGGGATTTCCGCACATGGTGGGAGCCCTACCTCAGCACGGTTTTACAACGCGATCTGGCGGTTTATGGATTCCGCCCGGATGCCCTGTTTCTACGCAGACTTCTCACCATGCTTGCGGCCCAGCAGGGTGGTTTGCTGAATCTCTCAGCTCTTGGAAATTCCCTCGGCGTCAATTACCACGCGGTCCAACACGGCATTGATTTGCTGGAAGGAGTCTTTCTCATCCGCCGCCTGCCGCCCTTCTTCCGCAACATCCGCAAGCGCCTGGTCAAAACCCAGCGCGTTTATCTCCGCGATACCGGCCTGCTCCATCATCTGCTCAATATTGCAACTTCACAGGATCTCGACAACCATCCGCTGCGGGGAGCGAGTTGGGAGGGGTTTGCCATTGAGGACATCATCCGCCGAGAACGTATCGTTCATCCCTTTACGCAGTTTTTCTTCTGGCGCACCGCGACTGGCCAGGAAGCCGACCTAATCCTTGACCGGGGGAATCGTCGCATTGCCATCGAAATCAAGGCCAACAGTGCCACCAACGTCCACGACGCCCGCAAACTCGAAGCCACTCTCGACGACATCGGGGCCGACGCCGGATGGCTCGTGGGCATCGGTGGTGAATCCACATCCCTCACCGCCCGCGTTGGCTCGGTCTCCCTCGATCTACAGCCGAACTGGTTGCCATGAAAACCTGAATCATCGGGGGAGCTTCATCAGTTCGATCTCATTGATGGCGAGGGGATTTTTTTCCAGCAGGTCTTTGAGAAACTCTTGGCGCTTGAGAGTGGTGCGTTCTTTGCGGAGTTGCGCGGCGAGGTTGTCACGGATCTCATCGAGCGCCGGGGTGCGGGCTTCGCGAATGTCGAGCACTTTGAGGATATGCCAGCCATCGGCGAGGCGGATCGGTTCGGAAATGGTGCCGGGCGAGAGCTTGGGGATTTTCGCGCGGATTTCCGGTTGGATCTGGGCTTCGGTGAGCCAGCCGATTTTTCCGCCCTCGGCGGCGCTGGAAGGTTCCTCGCTGGATTTGCGGGCAATGGCGGCGAAGTCGGTTCCTTTTGCGACGAGTTGTTTGGAAATACCGTCCAATTTAGATTTGGCGGCGGCCTGTGCGGTGGTGTCCGCATTTTCAGGAACGCTGATGTAGATCTGGGAGAGGAGAAACGAGCGCGGGATGAGCAGCTTGGATTTGTTAGTTTCGTAGGCGTCCTTCAGTTCGCTCTCGGATGGGTAGCCGGAATCCGGAGTGGATGCGGCTTCGAGGAAACTCTCGGTGATGGCGCTTTCACGGGCACGGACGATCCTGGTGACGACCGCCGGTTCCTGGTCCCATTGTTTTTCGAGGGCTTGTTTGAGGACCATGCGCTGGACGAGCAGGGCGCGGACGTATTGGCCGAGGGCTGACGGAGACTTGGCCAACTGCGCACGCTGGTTGGCGTCGAGTCCTGCCAAGGTTTCACGGAGGTCCGAGGTTTTCACCTCGATGTCGCCGATTTTTCCCAATACTGCGGAGGATTCCGCGTGAAGCAGTGGGGACATTAGGATGGAGAAAATGGCGACGCTAGATTTCATTCTACGGACTGACTTGGAGAGGAGATGGGGACAGAATGTATGGGGACAGAATGTCCCCACGACGGACTGGGACTGCAAGTCCCAGCCACGATTTGCTGCCTCTGAACGTTTTCAGTGTTTTTGGGCGGAGGAGTTGGATGGAGCGGGCTTCGATGCGGTTGCCGGAGCTGCAATGCGATTGTCGATGATCTTGTCCTTGTATCCCTGGACGAGGTTCTCGACCTTCACGCGGGTGGTGCCGATGAACGGTTCTCGGGCGGCGATCGCTTTGCCCAAGGCGTAGTTTTCAAAGCGGTTGAGGATTTCGATAGACGTGTTGAAAAGCGAGATATTCTTCGCCTCCCGGTCCGCGACGGTGTGTTTCAAGTCGACGACTTCCGATGCGAGTTTGACGCGCTCGTCTTCCTTGGTGCGGGCGACTTCCGCCGCTTTCTGATAGCCGGTCTTCCATTTTTCGAGGGCCTCGTTGAACTGCACGATCCGTTGTTCGCGTTCCGCGAGGCGGTTGTTGAGTTTGGCAATGGATTCCTCGGACGCGGCCTTTTCGGCGTTGCTCTTTTTGACGAGAGACTCGCCGTTTTTTGTCAGTTCCGTGATCTTCGCCTCGAGTTCCTTTTGTTTGGCTTCGGCGGTGGCTTGGGATGCCTGGAGGTTTGCATTATCCGTCTGCGCCTTGCGGAGTTGGAGCATGGTGGAACGCAGGGTTTCCTTGAGCTTCAGTGAGGGATCCGCCTCGGGTGCGGCATGGGAGGTGATGACGGTAAGGGCGAGCACGGGCAACAGCCGCTTGATGAATGAATTGGCTTTCATGTGAATGTTAGAATTTGGCGTTGATATCGAGCTGTATGATGTCGGATCTGAGTGGCGGGCCGCAGATTTCATCCGAACTCATCCAGCGCAGTCCGAGCCGCATGGCAGGAGAGAGAGCGAAATTTCCACCGATGGTGAAACCCTCGACATTGGTGCCACCACCACCGAAATCAGAGTCCGTGAAGCCATCGACCACCGCATCCGACTCGACATAACGGTAGCCGAAGGCTGCCTGCCAGTCGCCGAACGCCTGGAGCGCCGGCTTGCCGAACTGGAACGCCATGTACCACGCGGTGTCGCCGCCGTCGAATGCACCGGCACCGCTGCCGCGGTTGTTGACGGCACGTCCAGCGATGCTTGATGAATCGAATGCGATGTTTTTGGTGACTTCTCCGACGAGTGCCATGCGGTATGGATCATAGCCGTCGTATTCGATTTTACCGGTGAGGGATACGTTGCGGAATTCCGAGGCGAGACCGAAATACTGGTATTGGTATTTATTGCCGAAGTCGTTGGCGGAGGTGCTGTTGTCGATGTTGCGCAGCGCCATGTAGGTATTGCCGCGCTGGGCGAAGCTCGGGCGGGTGCTGTCGGTGTCGCCGGCGTCGCTTGAGGTCAGCGGGATGAAGGGCGAGGAGAGCTTGCCCTCGATGTTCATGAAATCATAATAGGCTGCCGCAAATTTAGCGGTTAGATGGTCCGCGACTTTCCAGTCGATGCCGATCTGCGCACCGGCCAACCATTTATCCGTGCTTGCAAATTTCGCAGGCTGGTTGGAGGCGAAATTGAAATCCGTGTTGTAAACCGGGAAATATCCAGCGGTGAAGAAGGTCTTGGTTTTGTCGTTGATATCGACTTTTCCACGCATCGCGAGGCCGTCGAAACCGAGATCATCGTCCCACTGGATTTCGGTGGAGAAGAAGGGATTGTCAAAGCGGCCAAGCAGGAATGTGAGTTCCTGGCCATCGCCGGGGCCGGCATCATAACTGATGAAGGCGCGGTCCAGCCAGATGGCGTATTT
>CAIVKO010000052.1 GCA_903906515.1 Akkermansiaceae bacterium | reverse complement strand
TGGTAGCTGTCATCATCCCGATCCCAGGTCAATGCAGATGCCGCCTGAGTAAGCAACCATGCCCTCAGGATGTCCCGGTAGCCGTCTCGTTTCTGGAGCGTGGGATTATCGAGAGGCAGTCGCGTCAGTGTTCCAAGTTCACGGAAAAACGGACGTGCCAGCGCGGCATCCAACGCCGCACCAAGTTCCTCCGCCTCATGCCTCAGGCTCAACGCCGTCGGATGATTTTCCACGACCTCACGACAAAGATCCCTGAACTGAACCAACGCGAACTTGATGAAACGATTCGGTGCGGTATCCACGGAATCCTCTTTGCGGATGTCCAACACCTGCGCCGGTAACGGCCTCCCGCCGTGTGATATCCTCCGCCAGTCCCGCGCCATGCCCACTGCGTCTCGCAACCAATCTTGAGATCCCGCACAGACTGAGGGTGTCCAGTGCGCCTCGCACCGCAGATGTGAATTTGGCCGACGTTGGATCGATTCCAGGATCTCACCCAACCGCTCAGGATGTAGATGCGAGCGGAGAAACAAAAACTGCTCCAAGATCAGCCGCGCGGTTTGTTCGGGATCGATTCCAAAGTTCAGCGAGGTCGGAGCATCCCAGTTGAGCAGCAATTGCTGACAAAAATCCGCAATGTCCTCGGTGATCCGGCGGAACTCTGTGTGGTAATCGAGCTTCTTCGATACGATCTCCAGCGCGAAACGGTATTCCTTCCCGCCCGCTGTGAGCCGGAAATCCGCCATGCCCAAGTGGTTCACCACCGCGAAGGATCCGGTTGTCAGCGCCCGACCACGCCGGATACTCCATTGTCGGCCTGGCAAGGTTTCAAGCGTGCTCGTCACCGACACATCCTCCGCTCCGATCACATCCCAGTCATAACGCTGCGTTTCCAATAGACGGATCAGAGTCCCGCCGTCAGTCTCATCTATCAGAATCAGTGGAAGACTCAACCCATCACCTAACGCCGGATGCGCCTTCAATCCGGGCCTGACTTCGGGAAAACCCGCATCATCCGGGTTCAGTTCCGGCGGACAACCGGGCGTGGACAATACCCACCAGATGTTGCCCTCAAGTCGGAATGCAATGGCGGAACAAGCGTTCATCCTTACCGGGGAAAATCAACAAATGAAACTCACGAACTGCTCTTCCACCAACACATCGATCATCCGTTTCAGCTTCTCATACGAGTTCTTGAAGACCGGGTTCGGCGTGGCGCATGCGTCTTTCAAGCCACGCTTGGGAGCCGCACCATCATCACCAGGGAAATGTTCCTTAGCATAAACCTCATTGCCCGTCGCGCAATACTGGGCGAGCGCACCTAACAAGGGCGACAATCGCGAACGACTGCCATGCAGCTTCGGCAGGATCTTTTGTAGAATCTGCTCATCCACGGCATTCTGCCAATTGATGGAATCCGGGGTGACCTTCTCTCCTGCCCACGCCGTTCTTCCAGCCTCTTCCGGTCCGGCAAGGAAATGCGCCGTCCGCAAATAGGCAATGACTTCCTTGCCCGTACGAAATCCATATTCCCCACGACCACGCTTCATGATCCGAAACAACGCCATCAGATGATCTACCGCCGCTAGCCGCACAGCTTCCGGCAATGGCGGCACCTGATCATGTTCCACTTCCGTCTGGATCACATGCGCAGCTTCCAGAAACGAAATCTTATAGTCTTTCGCCTCCGGCCCGACAACGCCACTTTCGATCTTTTTCAGGAAATTCTCCAGCGCAGTTTCCTCCGCATGGATCTCGATCACGTTCGCCCGGTCTAGCACCTTCGGACTGAACATATAGGTCGTCTCGTCGATATTCACCGTACCGATGACAAACAGATTCGAGGGGAAATCGATGCAACCCTCGACGGGAACGCCAGTTCGCGTAACCGCCGTACCTGCCGCATGCAACTTCAGCGCACCATTCTTGTCCTCCAACTCCATCGCCGAGAGAAAATCCGCGAAATACCGCTCCACATGGGAAAGGTTCATCTCATCCAAGATCAATACATGCGGATCATCAGGATAATCGTTCGCGTGAAGAATCAAATCCAGAATTGGCGTGGTTTCGTAAATCGGTCGCCCCTCGCTATCAATCTCAAGCGGATTCAGATACCCCAACACATGACGGTTGTCCGTCCAGTCCGCCCCCACGGCGACCAATT
>CAIVKO010000051.1 GCA_903906515.1 Akkermansiaceae bacterium | reverse complement strand
TGGCTATCGTGTACGCCAGCGAGTGGAACGGCGACGACAGAGAGTGATGCCATTACCGTTAATTTCTCGACCAACGGCCTTGCTGCCGGGTCCTATTCGGCGATCATCACGGTCACGGATCCGGCCGCCTCGCCGACGACGGCCACCATATCGGTTAGCCTGACCGTCGCCGCCCAGCCGGTCCTCGCGGTTTCGCCCGCCACGATTACCGTGAATGGGACGGCAGGGCTGTCCGTGCCGCAGACATCGTTCACGATCAACAATACCGGGGGTGGTGCGCTGAGCTATACATTAAGCAGCACCCAGCCCTGGCTCTCGCTGTCGTCCACTTCCGGAACGGTGGTTAGCGAAACCGATGTCATCTATGTGAGTTTAAATGCCACCTCTTTGTCCCGTGGCACCTATACCGATACCATTACCGTCACGGCCCCTTCAGCTAGCAACTCACCCCTATCCATTCCTGTCACCTTCATCGTTGATGGAGCCGACATGATCCTCTCCGCTCCCAACGGGGGTGAAAGCTGGAGTCGCGGCACCACCCAAACCATTACCTGGTCCTCTGGAATCGCTGGCAATGTCAAAATCGAACTGCTCAAAAACGGCGTGCTTAACACCACTATCAGTGCCAGCACCCCCAACGATGGCTCATTCAGTTGGTCTATCCCCTCGGGTCAGACCATCGGATCCAATTACCACATACGCGTCACCAGCGTCGAAACTCCCGCCGTATTCGATCAGAGTTATGCCGACTTCACCATTACATCTCCCCCCACTCCCTTCTACTACGCCTCCATGGATACCGATCCAGGTTGGACCAGGGATTCCGGTTGGGGCTACGGCCATCCCACCGGTACCGCACAGGATCCTACTTCCGGTTTCAACGGATCCAACGTCATCGGCTATAACCTCACCGGCGCTTATGCAAACAGTATCGCCACCACCCTCTGGGCTACCACTCCCGCCATCAATTGCTCCAGCCGTAAGAATGTGAAACTGAGTTTCCAACGTTGGCTCGGAGTCGAAACCTCCGCCTATGACCATGCCTATATTGAGGTATCTAACAACGGAACTACGTGGACGCAAGTCTGGGCAAATCCGGCCTCGGACACGAACGATACCTCATGGACCTACTGCGAATATGACATTTCGGCGGTCGCCGATGGAAAAAACACCGTCTATATCCGCTGGGGCCTCGGCACCACGGACTCTTTGGTTACCTTCTGCGGTTGGAACCTCGACGAAGTCACACTGAGCGGTGTCCCTACCGACAACGGATATACGGCTGTGATCACACAAAGCGGAGGGTCAACCGATGTCACCGAAGGCGGCGCTACCGACACCTACACGGTCAAGCTCTCCAGCCAACCGACTGCCAACGTCAAGGTCAACATCACGAACGACTCCCAGGTCACTGTTTCTCCCACGAGCTTCACTTTCAACGCTGCCAACTGGAACACGGCGCAAACGGTCACGGTCACTGCGGTCAACGATTCACTCAACGAATTCGCCCACACCGGCACCATCAACCACATCGCCACCAGTACCGATGCCAACTACAACGCCGTTGCAATCGACGGTGTTCTGGTCAATATCACCGACAACGACAACGTCGCCCCAGTCTCGAATGCCGGACCAGATCAAACCGTCTATCTGATCAATATTTGGAGTCCGGCGGATCTCAATCCGATCGCATGGTATGACGCCACCGATACGGCCACCATCACCGCGCCGGTCAGTGGCTCGGTCTCGCAATGGAAAAGCAAGGCAGGCACCAGCCACATGCTTCAGGCAACCCCCACCAAGCAACCCAAAACCGGGACCAATCAGATCAATGGGCTCAACTCCATTGCCTTTGATGGCGTGGACGATGCTCTCAAAACCGCCTCCAACCCCTTCGGAGCCAGCATCAGCAATGCGATGATGATGGGGGTATTCAACATCGGCACCATCGATACCGGCACGCTTTTCTCCCTCACCGGCACCGGCACCGATGCCAACCGCTGGCAGAGCCACGCGCCTTTCAGCAACGGCAACTTGTATTTCGATTGCGGCGGCATCAATACCCCCAACCGAATCTCCGCACCTACCGGTTGGTCTGCCAGTCAGAACAAGATGCTCGGCTATTACTGTTCGACCACTGACAGCCTGCAGCAGGTGTGGGTGGACGGCACCAACTTTGTCTCAGACGCCAGCGGCCACACCGTGAACACGAACTCCGGCATCGCGCTGGGTCACGAAGGTGCTGCGGGTTATGACAATTGCACCATGGGTGAAGTGGTGATTCTGAACGGCACGGTTTCCACCCTCAACCGTCAGAAACTGGAAGGCCACCTCGCCCACAAGTGGGGACTTCAAGCCAGTTTGCCGGCAGATCACCCGTATAAAAACCAATCTCCAACCTATACTCTCGCGGTTGCCAATCTCGATGGGACTATCAGTGATGCCAATGGAGATGCTCTCACCACGCTGTGGACCGTGGTCAGCGGACCGGGCTTGGTCACGTTCGGCAATGCCAACGCCGTGGACACGACCGCCACCTTCACACTGCCAGGGACCTACACGTTACGCCTCTCGACATCCGACCCGGGGGTCACGACCAGTGACGATGTGGTGATCACCGTCAGCACTACCTCCGGATTTGTTGTCTCATACAATAGCAATGGCAGCACCGGTGGTACGGCTCCCAACAGCCAGGTTAAATCAACGGGCGTGAATCTGACTCTAGCCACCAACGGCGGAAGTCTTGTTAGATCCGGTTACACATATGCGGGTTGGAATACCGCGGCCAATGGCTCGGGTGCCGATTATGCCCCAGGGACCACCTATTCAACAGATGCGAATCTTGCGCTTTTTGCCAAATGGACGCCTAACACCTACACGGTCACCTTCAACGTCAATGGTGGCTCCGCTCCTAGCCCGACCAGTAAATCCGTCACCTTCAACGCGGCCTACGGTGCCCTGGCCACTACCAGTCGAACCAACTACACCTTCAACGGCTGGTTCACCGCCGCCTTCGGTGGAACTCAGATCACCAATCTCACCAGCGTAAGCACCGCCGCCGATCACACCCTTTACGCCCAGTGGACAGGCAACCCCTACACGGTCACCTTTAACGAGAACGGCGGCATTGCCGCCAGTCCGACCAGCAAGACCGTCAACTTAGGCACCGCCTATGGCACTCTCGCCATCACCAACCGCACAGGTTACGCTTTCAACGGTTGGTTCACCGCCGCCTCCGGCGGAACCCAGGTCACCGATGTCACTAACGTCACTACCGCTGCCAACCACACGCTCTATGCCCAGTGGTCCATTGCGACCTATGCCGTTACCTACGACGGCAACGGCAACACCGGCGGAACCGTGCCGTCTAACCAAACAAAAACTCACGACATCGCCTTCACCCTCTCCGGCGTTGGCACCCTCACCCGTGCCGGCTGTACATTCACCGGATGGAACACCGCCACCAATGGCTCTGGAACCTCGTATGCCGTAGGTGCCACTTATACTGCAAACGCAGCTCTCGAACTCTATGCCCAGTGGTATGCCGTCCCCTTGGCCAACGCAGGCAGCGACCAGTTGATCACCTTGTCCGGTGCGTCGTGGTCTCCTGCGGATGCCGGGCCACTCGCTTGGTATGATGCCACCGACTCCGCAACTATCACCCAGGTCAGCGGAGCCGTGAGTCAGTGGGCCGACAAGATCGGCTCTAACAACATGGTCCAGGCCACACCCGGCAATCAACCACTCAGCGGTATTGTCGGCAATCAGATCAATGGCCTCAACACCATTGCATTTAACGGTAGCAGCCACGCGCTCAAGACCTCCACCAACCCCTTCGGAGCCAGCATCAGCAATGCGATGCTCATCGGGGTTTTCAACATCGGCACGATCGCTGATTCGACGCTCTTCTCCCTCAGTAGCTCTGGCACCAGCCGTTGGCAGAGCCACGCCCCTTGGTCGGATAAAAATTTGTATTTTGACTGTGGCGGTAGCTCCGGCGCCAACCGCGTCTTTAAAGCCTCCGGTTGGTCGGCTAGCCAGACCAAGATGCTCGGATACTACTGTTCCACCACCGACAACGTGCAGCAGGTGTGGGTGGACGGCACCAACTTTGTCTCAGACGCCAGCGGCCACACCGTGGCTACGGCGGGCGGCATCGCTCTCGGTCATGATGGAGGTACAAGCTATGACAACTGTAGTATCGGCGAGGTGGTGGTCATCAACGGCACAGTCAGCGCAACCAACCGTCAGAAACTCGAAGGCTATTTAGCCCACAAGTGGGGCCTTGCCGGCAACCTCCCAGCCGGACATCCCTACAAAAGCCAGTCGCCCTCCAATATCGCCGCCGTTGCCAACCTCACTGGCACGGCCACCGATCCCAACGGCGATCCTCTCACCACGACCTGGACGGTGGTCAGCGGGCCGGGCTCGGTTGCGTTCGGAAATGCCAACGCCGTGAACACCACCGCCACATTCACGGTCGCGGGCACTTACACCCTGCGTCTCACGGCCAGCGACCCGCTAGCCTCCACCACCGATGACGTGATAATCACGGTCAAAACTACCACCGACTTTACCGTCACCTACGCCGGAAACAACCCCACCGGCGGCACCCCACCGACCAACCAAGTCAAAGTTCAAGGCGTCAACCTCACGTTGGCGACTAACAGCGGAACTCTGGTTAAGACAGGCTATATTTTTACCGGGTGGAACACGGCAGCCGACGGCTCCGGCACCAACTACGCTGTAGGAGCGACCTATACGACCGATGCCAACCTCACCCTGTATGCGAAATGGACGACCGCTTACGTCTTATGGGCCGGCGTTGGGAAACCATCCAACGGCGACTCGAACGGCGACGGAATCGCTGATGGCATGGCGTGGTTGTTAGGTGCGACAAGCCCCACACAGAATGCCACCGCCTTGGTGCCTTCACCCACTGTCAACAGCGGCAACCTGGTGGTGGATTTCAAATACCTCAATGCCACCAAGCGTGGTTCCGCCATATTGAAATTGCAATACAGCAAGGACCTCGATGTCACCGATAAATGGGTCAGTCACACGGTCACTGTTCCCGATATGGACAGCACCGTCGGAGGAGTGGCATTCACCATTACTGCGGTTCCGGGCGACCCCGACCTCTACCAAGTGAAAGCCACCGTTCCCTCAAGCGCGGCGGACGCCGGAGGAAAAATCTTCATGCGACTGACAGGGGAGATTCCGTAAGTCCGCACAGCCGTAGGCAGGGACCGTCTCTCCGAGCGGTCCGGCGTAAGCGGTGATAATGAGCCGAGAATGAATGATCTGCGGAGCCGTGTATTCTCCCTTCATTCACGACTCATGCTCGCGGACCGCCCGGAGGTCGATCCCTGCCTTGTGCCCTCTTACCCCAGAAACCCGGTGAGCGGGCTGGTGGCGCTGGCGTGGTTGAGCGTATCGGGTAGGCCGATTTCAAATGCATCGCGGCCGGCCTGGACGGCGAGTTTGAAGGCAATTGCCATTCTAACTGGATCGCCGGCGATGGCGATGGCGGTGTTGACGAGCACCGCGTCGGCACCGAGTTCCATGGCCTCCGCGGCGTGGCTGGGCGCGCCGATTCCTGCATCGACGACGACGGGCACGATGGCCTGCTCGATGATGATGCGGATTTGGTCGCGTGTGGCGAGCCCTCTGTTAGATCCGATGGGTGCGCCGAGCGGCATCACGGTTGCGGTGCCTGCTTCCTGAAGGCGTTTGGCGAGCACTGGATCGGCGTTGATATAGGGCAGCACGGTGAACCCTTCTTTGACGAGGATTTCGGCTGCTTTGAGGGTTTCGATGGGATCAGGCAGCAGGTAGGTGGGATCCGGGTGGATTTCGAGCTTCACCCATTTTGGCAGTCCCGCTGCGGCGGCGAGGCGGGCGAGTCGCACGGCTTCCTCGGCGTTCATCGCGCCGCTGGTGTTGGGCAGCAGCAGGTATTTTTCCGGGTCGATGAAGTCGAGGATATTGGCGAAAGGGTCGGATTTTCCTGATAGATCCGCGCGGCGCAAGGCCACAGTGACGATCTGCGTGCCGCTGGCGGCCAAGGAGTCGCGCATGGATTCATGGGATGGAAATTTTCCGGTTCCGAGAAACAAGCGGGACTGGAATATGCGGCCTGCGATGATGAGTTGGGACATGGAGATTGGAGATTGGGAGATTGGGGAAGAGGAAGACGCTGCGCGGTCTAAAAGTCTTAAGGTCTAAAAGTCGAAGGTCGGAAGAAGAAACGCATTCTATTTTCCCTTCGATGTTGGATGTTTAACGTTCGGAGTTGGATGTTCGAAGAGTTTTTTTGAATTGAAGAAATGTCATGCCCGATCCGGGAACTCGTTTTTCCAGCGTGCCAGGGCGCTGCGGATTTCCTCGGCATCGCGGGACGGGCTGAGTTCCCAGACGAGCGGCACGGCGGTTGGGAAAAACCGTAGCAGCGCCGCATAATCGAGCGTGCCGGAAAATGGCACACGATGATCCCGTGCCGACCACTCGACATCATGGACATGGCCGCCGATCAGGTGCGGTGAGATGGTTTCCAACCATTCCATGTGATCGAGCAGTCCGAGGTTGTGCTTGAGCTGGACGTGGCCGAAATCATGCCAGTATCCGACCCATGGATTGTCGGCGAAGTGGGATTGGAGGTTCAGCATTTCCCGCTCGTTCGGCATGTCCTCGAAGCGCGACCGCGACTCGATGGCCAGTTTGACTCCGACTTCCGCCGCTCGCTCGGCGATGGCCGTCAGCGCCTCGATGGCCCGGTGGTAATAGAGTGGCGCCACCTTTTCCCGCTTCCTGACGAACGCGAGCTTGGTTTTCACAAAATCCGGATCACGTCCGCGTCCTTCTTCGACCATCGTGGTGAGCGGTTGCGTCCATTTTTTGGGATTCATCGGCACGGATCCCATGTGCAGGACCAGATAGTGCGCGCCGAATTCCGTCGCCACATCAAGCGTGCGCAGCGTCATGTCCATCGCCCGTTGGCGGTCGAATGGCCGGTGCGAGGTGAATTCGTAGGCATCCGGTGCATCGATCATCACCTCGACCGGCGAGGGGAAATAATTGTGGACCCCGGAGCAGGTGAAAATCCCGCGTTGGAAGGCTTTGCGGATGCCGGGGAGCTTGGCGATGGTCATCCCGTGGGAAAGCTCGATGTGCGAAAACCCGAGGTCGACGATTTCCTCAATCATCGTCTCGCCGTCCGTATGGCGGCTGTTGTTCCAGCATGATGAAAAGGCGAGCATGGGACCGTGCGGGTGGCGTGCCGGGGTTCTAGCGCATACGACTCGGCTGTGCCAGCCTTGGTTTTCCGTGGTGATTTTTACGGCTTGGGGTTGCATGAAACTCGCCGATGGGGCATGAACACCGTCGATGACAGGCAGGGAAATCAAGGATGCACTGGACAGGGCGGGAGTTTTACCGAGCAAACAGCTTGGGCAGAATTTCCTGATCGATCCGAATATGGCGCGCTGGATCGTTTCCCAGCTCGATGCCACGGCGGACGATGCCATCGTGGAAGTGGGCCCGGGGACGGGTTCTTTGAGCGAGCATTTGGTGGGTAAAGTCCGCAGGTTGATCTTGATCGAGTTTGACGCCCGTCTGGCGGCGGCGCTCACCGAACGGTTTCGTGACGAACCGACCGTGGAGGTGCATCACGCGGATGGTGCCAAGTTCGACATCCGCACTCTTTTCAAACATCGCCCGCTGAAGTTTCTCGGCAATCTCCCATACTCCTGCGGTGGAGCCATTCTGAAAAACCTGCTAACCCGGCCGCATCCGTTCGAGCGCGCCGTGGTGATGTTGCAAAAAGAGGTGATCGACCGCCTCGCCGCTGGTCCCGGCACGAAGGACTATGGTATCCTTTCGTTGCGGACGCAGGTGGATTGGGAGGTGGCCCCGCAGCGCACTGTTCCTCCGGAAGCGTTTTACCCAAGACCTAACATCGATTCCAGCGTGGCGATCCTGCGCCCGCGGACGAGCGGGCTGCTGCCATTCGACCGTCGTTTGTTCGATGAATTGATCCGCCGAGGTTTCGCGCAGCGCCGAAAACAACTGAAAAAGCAACTGCCGGATGGCACCCCGTGGGAGGAAATCGCAGCGAGCCTCGGCGTGCCCGTCACCGTGCGCGGTGAGGAGCTCGTGCTGAATCAATGGGTGGAACTCACGCGTTGCTGCGATCCCAATCCATTGAAAGACCTGCCGCAGAAATCCGGCGAAATTTTCGATGTGGTGGATGAAAACGACGAGGTCATCGGCCAAAACACGCGTGGCGAGGTCCACGCGCGGAAACTGCTCCATCGTGCCGTGCATGTGTTTGTTTTCAACAAGCGCGGCGACCTCCTGCTACAAAAGCGCTCGATGCTCAAGGATGCGCACCCCGGCGTGTGGGATTCGAGCGTCTCCGGGCATCTCAACTCCGGGGAATCCTACGCCGCCGCGGCCACCCGCGAATTGGACGAGGAGATGGGCATCCAATCCGCGGAAACACCTGAGGAAATCGCACGTATCGCACCATCCGATGAAACCGGCTGGGAACACGTCCGACTGTATCGCACCCACCACAGCGGCTCCGTGCGCTTCCCGGCGGCGGAGGTGGAGTCCGCCACATGGTTTCCCATACCTGAGATCGAGGCATGGATTGCTGCCCGACCGGAGGATTTCGCCTCGGGCTTCATCGCGTGCTGGAATGCGGCCCGCGCCGGATCCGCAACACTTGAATCAACCACACGTTAAGCCATTCCTTCCTGCTATGAAATATCTGCTAGTTCCCATGCTCTGCGTCATGTTGGCCGCTTGCACAGGAAAGCCAGCCAAACTGACTTACAAGATCATTTCCACTCGTCCGCATGATCCCGAGAGTTACACTCAGGGCCTCGAACATGATGGGAAAAACCTGATAGAAAGCAGTGGTGGCTACGAACTCTCCACCCTGCGTGAAGTGGAACCCTCCACCGGAAAAATCCTGCGCAAGCGCCCGATGGCGAAAAATGTCTTCGTTGAGGGCATCACCCTGATGAATCACGAGATCTGGATCCTCACCTGGAAGGAAAACACCGCCTACGTTTTCGAGCCGGAAACTTTCAAGTTCATCCGCTCCTACACCTATCAAGGCGAAGGGTGGGGGATCACCCATGACGGAAAACAACTCATCATGAGCGATGGTACCAGCACCCTGAAGTTCATCGATCCCAAGGATTTTTCGGTGAAAAAATCCATCGAGGTCAAACGCGGAGATACCCCGGTGACCAACCTCAACGAGTTGGAAATGGTCCACGGCGAGATCTTCGCCAATATCTATCAAACCGATGAAATCGTCCGCATCTCCCCGGAAAGCGGCAAGGTCACCGGATCGCTCGATCTATCAGCCCTGCGCAAGCAACTCCCCGGACCCAACCGCGCCGAGGCGCTGAATGGCATCGCCCTGGATCCCGCCACCGGACATCTGCTAGTCACCGGAAAACTTTGGCCGACCCTGTTTGAAATCGAGCTCGGGAAATGATAGGGCAGGGACCAACCTCCGAGCGGTCCGGCGCATGAGGTGCCAAAAGGTAGGGACCGATCACCGAGCGGTCCAGCGCATGAGGTGCCAAAAGGTAGGGACCGATCACCGAGCGGTCCAGCGCATGAGGTGAGAATGATCTGAGAATGATTGGATTTCGGAGCCTCGCATTCGCCCTACATTCACAATGCATGCTCGCGGACCGCTCGGTGATCGCTCCCTACCTTTCATTCGCAATCCATGCACGCGGACTACTCTTCGCCAGCTTCTTTCTTTGTGACAATCGGGTGATTGTCGGGATGACTAACGGCTGGCCGGTTTGGCGGGCTTCGTCGTCTTGGTGGGGGCGGGTTTCGCAGGTTTGGCCGGTTCTGGAGTGGCGGCCTTTTTGGGTGCGCCCTGTTTGCTCAGGGGGAAGCGGATGACGAGGCTGGTATCCAGCAGCTTGGAGCCGGAGGTGGAGACGCTTTGGCTCACATAAACCAGGACACCGAATTTGTTATCGGCAAAACGCCCGATGGCGAAGTTTTGCTTGGATTTGTCATACTCGGTTTCTTCGGTGAATTTCCATTCGCAGCCGGTCCATTCGCCCAGTGCGCTTGCGCCATCCGCCTTGATGTCTTCGATGCGTTTCAAATCACCTGATGGTGATTTGAAGACGTCTTCTTTTTCCGAATAGCGGAGGGTGGAGACTGAGCTGGCTTTGCCGGTGGCGATGATCGACCAAGTGTCACCACTGCCCTGGCGGAGCATCAAGGTGATATCTTCCATGGATTTGAACTCCCGTTGGTTCCAGAGGGCGATGTATTGGGCGTATTCCTCTTTGGTTAGGCCGAGGCGTTCGTCGTAGGGAAGGGGGGCTCCGGGTTTGAATTGCGAGGCATATTCGCGGAACCACTTGGGGTCCTTGCGTGCCGAGGCTTCCACTTTGACGTCATATTTGGCGATGTCCCGTGGTGGGAGAACCATGCCGATTTGTGCGCGCACCGCGAGGTTCGGTTCAAGAATGCCCGCGAAAATCTTCGGGGTTTCCGCAGCGGTGGCGGCGGAAGTAACGAGGGCGATGGTGGCGAGTGAGGTGAGGAGATTCATGGGATGCGGGCGGAGATTGACGTGGAGCATGACGGAACTCAAGCAGCGATTCTTACGGATTTAGGGTTCGCCACCGGGAAAAATCCCGGGGATCAGGGTTTCGGATTTTTCGTCCATCCAGCGTTCCAAGGCCGCCCGCATGGGGGCAAGCACTTCCGGACGGGTGATGGCCAGGTCGTGCTCGCCGTGGGGGTCGGATGGGATGTGGAATAGGCCGAAGTGGCGTTTGCTGTCGGCGGTCGGTGTGCAGACGAGTTTCCAATTGCGGGTGCGCAGGCAGCGTTGTTTTGCCTCGACGAGACGTTCGCGGTATTCGGGTTTGACGACGAATTGATAGTTGTAGTCTTCATCGATCCACGTGAGTTCGTCCATCGGCGGGAGCTTGGGGCGCACCACGCCGGGCACGGTGAACTGGATGAAGGGAAACCCGGTTTCCCCATAAAACGGCCTGCATTCCGGTGTTTCGGTGCCACGAATCCAACCGGCGAAACTCCGGCCCTGCCAGGTTGCGGATTTTTCCACCCCGGTGAAATCCGCGAGTGTGGGAATCACATCGATGAGACGCACGGTTTCCGGGATGACCTTGGCCGGTTGTCCGGGGACGCGGATGATCATCGGCACGTGATTGGCCTGGCCACCGCCATTGAACGTGAGTCCGTGGCCGAGGGTGACTCCGGGTTCGTAGTGGTCGTCCCCGTGATCGGAGGTGATGATGACAATGGTGTTTTTGGCGAGTCCGGTGCGGTCGAGTGCATCGAGGATTTTTCCTACGCATGTATCGAACTGCCGGGTGCAGCCATCGTAGAGCGCCCGGATCTGATCGGCCTCTTTGGGTGGCAGTGCCTTCCACTTGGATTCTAGGTCGGTGCCGCCGATGAACGAATCGATGTCGAAGTCCACGCCGCTTTTATTGCGACCATGGTAGGCGGGGTCTGTGAACATGCTGCAGTAGGGTTCCTGACTGCGGTAGGGGAGGTGGTTGCAGGAGTAGAAGACATGCCAGAAGAATGGTTTTTGTTCGTTGGCCATGGTTTCGAGTCGGGATTCCACGCGTTGCGTCACCACCCGCGGAGTCACAAACTGCGCGAAACACTCGAGTTGCGGGAAAATCCGGTATCCCACCGGGTTGTCAAAATACAAGGGCACCACGAAATGCGCCATCACCACCGCCTGGCTCATGTAAATCTTGAAGTTGTCGAAACTCGAAGCCGATATGTTTTCGAAATCCAGCGGGATCACCCCGTAATAACCGGCACACCAATCGCCGATGACCGTGGTGTCGTAGCCTTTTTCCCGGAGCAGCCTAGCCATGGGAACAATGCGTTTTTTGGTGGCCTCCACGGTTTCCCGGTCCGGATACATTTGGCGGATTCCATGGCTTTGCGGGTATTGCGAGGCCATCAACTGCACGCCGGATTCCATGGTCGAGGCGATCGAGGTGTAGCATTTCTCGAAACGGATCGATTCAGTGGCGAGGGCATCGATCCGGGGTGATACGCCTGCGGCAGCCGGGCCATCCGTGCGTTGTGGGCGGTATCCGGCGCAGCCGAGGCGGTCGCCGCGCAGGGAATCCGATCCGATGATGAGGATATTGGGTGGTTTGGCGGCGGATGAAGTTGGGGCCGGTGCGCGTGAAGTTTTGTGAACGAAGGCGATGCTGGTCATTCCAACCACCGCAATGATGCCGGCGACCATCCAGCCGCGGCGGCCATGGCGGTGGAAGTGCCATCCCAGTGCAAAGGCGATGAAAATCACCGGAAGCAAGGTGAACAGTATGAATAATACCGTGGGTTTTATGGGTTCCGGTAGGTCCAGAATCTTGTAATACCATTGGCCGAACTCCGCCTCATTGAGGAAATACGGTCGGGTTTTCACCAGCCGCAACGTACAGAAACCATGGATCACCAGAACAACCACAAAACTGCGCGCGGCGATCATCAAAGGGCTTCGGCGGGCCGAACGCCGGTTCCAGAGTGAAACCACCGGCTGGGCAAGGATCGTGCCGACCACAGCGAGCAACGCGTATGCCGCGAGCATCAGCAGGTTTTCCATGACTAGAAAACCGAGATATTGATCGCGGGCCAGAGCGCTGAATTTGTTCATCATCCCGCCCGATGACATGGACAATCGCAACAAAGCGACGCCATACTGGAGCGCGAGGAATGCCACAATTCCAGCCATGACCGGCAGAATCGGAGCGGCGGAGCGGGCGATCGGTTTTGGTGCGGAATCGGTCAAGGCGCAGACCCTTGCAGATGAATTCACAGGGATCAAGGCCTGGAATCTGGAGAATCCAGATATATCCAGCGCGGCGAGAGAAATTTTTCGATCACCACACCCCGACGGGATTGGATTGTCTCCGGGATGCTCAAACGGAGGATCACATTGGCTTTTTTATCGCCGTTTTTATGGATGAAATCAATCAGGCTCTTGGTTAATTCCCCATCTGCCGGGGTATATCCAAAGAGCGTTTCCTCGCTTCCTAATGTAGTGAGTCGGAAGCTCTTCCATTGGTTGGAATCCGCAAATTCATGGCTGTAAAAGCTGTCCATCTCAACCATGACACGGAAATCCATTGAAGTGCCTTGGGGCCGTTGTGCGACGAAATCGTTCCACTCCATGGGCTGATAGCAAACCATGGTTTCCCAATCGATCTTGGGTTCTCCCGTCTCAAGAATTTCGATGATCAGGTTTTCCGTCTTGCCGGCCGATCGTAAAACATTGGCTTTCCAGAAATTTCCACTGTTGCCGATCGTGAGTGGTTGGAGGGACTTCACCGACTTCAAATTTCCCGAAAAAACCTTCTTGTCGGCGTAGTAGCTCCTCATCAATGGGCCCACCCGCTCAGGCTGTCGCACGCGCCGGATCAGATCGTCAACCTCGGTGGCGGCGAAGAAATCCCTCATCTCCTTGTCGATCCGTTCAATCAGTAGCGTCGCCTCCAATTCCTCTTTTTCCTCATGTTCCAGCACGGATTGGGTTTCAACCTCGATTTGGCCGATCTGTTCCTTCGATTCTTCCACCCGTGTCAGCGACCAGATTGCCGCGCTGGCGATGATCATCGCAGTCAGAACGAACCATCCCCACGGAATGGGCTTGCGCTCGGCGGATGAGACATCCCAGGCCTGCTCAACACTCTCCGGGTTGTAGGTTTCGGTTTCGATCAAGACTTCGACGCCCGGTTGGTGGGTTCTCAATTCGACTTCATCCCGGCTCGGCAACTCGAGGCGTTGTTTCTCTTCGGTTTCGGAATGACTGGATCTGAGGCGGATCGGTGCTACATCGTTGCCCCGTTGCAAGGTTTCCGCATTGGCAAGGCGGATGACGGGCTTGGCCTTCTCAGCTGCCTCATCGATCGGTCTCAGCCTCACTGGTTTTTCCTCGCGCGCCATCGTTGCTGGAAGGAAAACCACAAATGGCCATCGACGCAACGCTAGTTTCTCACTAAAATCCTCTCACAGCCCGCCATGTCACAACCACCGCGCATCCTTATCGTCACTGCAGCCTTCGGCGAGGGGCACAACAGCGCCGCTCGCAATCTGGCACTCGCCCTCAATGCGGCAGGCGCGGTCACCCGTGTGGCGGACCCGTGCTCTGAAGGCACTCCGCGGCTAACGGCATGGGTGAACCGGGCCTACCGATTCGTGACCACCCACTTCCCACGGATCTGGGCGTGGGTCTATAAGTCGACCGATCAATGCGATTTCAGTCGGGAAAATTCCTATATTCTTCAGCGCATCGAGCGCTCTCTGGCATCCATGGTCGAGGAGTTCCGTCCGGACGCACTCGTCAGCACCTATCCGCTCTATCCGTATTTTGCACCGAGGATTTTCAAGAAAACCGGGCGGATATTGCCGGTTTTCACCGTGGTCACCGATTCGATTGAAATCAATGCCGCCTGGCTTCGCGCACCATCGGATTGGTGGCTCGTCACCGACTCGATCACCCGTGATGTGATGATCCGAAAAGAGATCCCCGCGGAAAAAATCATCGATACCGGATTCCCGGTGAATCCCGTGTTTTCGGAGCTCACTCCCCTTGATTCGGAGGATGTGTGCGATCCTTTCCGAGTTCTCTATTTTCCCACCGCCAATCTGTCGTTTGTCCGGCAGCAGGGATGCGCGCTGCTGGATGCTTCTCCATCGGTTCGGCTCACCATCGTGCTCGGGCGCAATGTCCGCCGCCTCCACTCGCGGGCGAAGGAAATCAAAGCCGCCTATCCCGGTCGCGTCCGCATCATCGGTTGGACACGCAAGGTTCCTCAACTCCTCAACCACCACCATCTCGTGGTCGGAAAGGCCGGTGGAGCCACCGTGCACGAGGCGATCGCAGCACGCTGTCCGATGCTCATCCACCACCTCGTGCCCGGCCAGGAAGAGGGAAACCTCAGATTGTTGGAAGCCATCGGCGCCGGAGCGCTCGCGTCCACCCCGGAAGCCCTCAGCTATCAACTAACCGATATCATCGCCGATCACGCCACCCGCTGGAAGGCCATGAAAAACGTCCTCGCCCGCCACGGCCGCAACGCCGGTGCCACCGCCGCAGCGGGATTCATCCTGAATCAGATCGAAGATCGGAGATAGTAGATCATTGATAGTGATCAGTGATTCTCTCTCTTTTTTCCAATATCCAAATCCAATATCTTTTCCATGACTTTCCTCTTCGACATCGGCCGCGTCCTTCTCGATTTTGATTTCGAGTCTTCGTTGGCGCGCTTGTTGCCGACGGGATGCGTGGACCCGAGGGCACGTATGGAACGCCTGCTCGACCGCAAGGATGAATTTGAAACCGGAGCGATCGATCCGGATGCATACATCCAATGGGCGCTCGGAGTGCTCGGTAGCCATGCCTCGCCGGAGGAGTTCCTTCATGCATGGCGGGACATCTTCACTCCTAACCAAGCGATGTGGAAATGCGTTCGCGATCTCGCGGCCACCGGCAAACACCGGCTGATCCTTTTTTCTAACACTAATGCCATCCACTGCCCGTGGGCGTTCGATGCCTTCCCGGAATTCTCGCTTTTTCATGAAGCGGTGCTCTCGTTCGAGACGGGTTCGGTCAAACCTCATCCTGCCATCTATCAGCACGCGGTGGACATCCATCAACTGAATCCGGACACCACCTTCTACATCGACGATCTCCCGGAAAACATCGCCACCGGCCGAAGTTTCGGCTTCCACTGCTGGCAATACGACCTCCACAATCACGCCGCCTTCGAGCAATGGCTTGCTTCATTCCCGATTTGAAATTCCATTCCATCCGCTAATGTCCGCCAAAGCCACTTGGAAAGTCAGTGCCGCCGTGATGGCGAGCCGGGTGCTCGGATTGCTGAGGGACATGCTCTTCGCCGGATTGTTCGGCGGCAGCCGTTGGATGGATTGTTTCAATCTCGCGTTCCGCGTCCCGAATTTACTGCGGGATCTTTTCGCGGAGGGCGCACTCTCGCAGGCGTTCGTAACCACCTTTTCCAAGAAGCTGAAAGCGGAGGGCGATGTCCCGGCTTGGGAATTGGCGAACAAGATGATGACACTGACCGCAGTGTTCATGAGCGGGATTTCGCTTCTCGGCATCCTTGCCGCACCGTGGATCGTGGAGATTCTAACGACATTTTCAAAATCCGGAGCCGCTGCCAGAAGCTACGATCCCTATGAGCTGGAATTGATGGTGACGATGGTGCGCATCATGTATCCATTCATTTTGTTGCTCTCGCTGGCGGCTTTGGTGATGGGGATGTTGAATGCGAAAAACGTGTTTGGCATGCCGGCGCTGTCATCGTGTTTTTTCAATCTGGGATCAATGATCGGCGGAGCGGTGATCGGATATTGGATGGACCCGTCATGGGGGCCGAGAAGCCTCATCGGGTTTTCCTTCGGCGTGCTGATCGGCGGGTTCGCGCAGCTGGTCTGTCAGTTCCCTGCGTTGAAGATGGCGGGATACCGGTTTGTTGCGGACTTCCGTTGGCGAGATTCCGGTGTCCGGCAGATTCTCAAACTGATGGGGCCGGCAGTGATTGCAGCTTCGGTGGTTCAAGTGAACGTGGTGGTCAATTCGATGTTCGCCTATGGTGTGGGCGAGGGCGCGGTGAGTTGGTTGAGTTATGCCTTCCGGCTCATGCAGCTTCCCATCGGTGTGTTCGGTGTGGCGGTGGCCACGGTCACACTGCCCGCCCTGTCACGCGCCGCAGTTGGTGGAATCTCCGCGGACTTTCGCCCCACGCTCGCCAAGGGTCTGCGCCTTGTCGCGTTTCTGGTCCTGCCATCCACCATCGGCCTGGTCCTGTTGGCGGGGCCGATCGTGAGTGTGCTCTACGAACGCGGCGCGTTTGATGCCGTGGACCGCATGCAAACAGCCGGGGCCCTGCGTGCGTATGGATACGGATTGCTGTGTTATGCCTGGCTCAAAGTTCTGCAACCGGCGTTCTATGCCATCGACAAGCGTTGGCTGCCGATGATGGTCAGCTTTTTCACGCTCGCGCTGAATCTTGGGTTCAACTGGTTTTTTGTATTCGTGATGAAATGGGGTCACGAATCGCTCGCCCTCACCACCAGCATCACCGCATCGGTGAATTTTCTGATTCTTTTCCTCGCCATGCGGAAGTTCGCGGGTGACCTCGGCACACTGGAGTTGCTCGTCATGTTGGGCAAACTGCTGGCGGCTGGTGCCGTGATGGCGGCGGTTTGTGTGGCCTCCGACATCTATCTGTTCAAAGACCCCGCCCATTTGTCGTTTTGGCTGAGGGCTGGAGTATTGGCGCTCACCATCGGCGCGGCCGGCGGTGTGTATTTCATCGCCGCGCGCATGCTCCATGTTTCCGAGGCCAAGGAAGCTCTGGAAATGGTGACACGGCGTTTCCGGAGGTAGCGTCAGCGATTCAAGAACATCCTCGATCCGCGCACGTATTTTTCGGCCCAATACTTTACTTTGGATTGTTCCTCTAACGAAAGAGTGCGCACCACCTTGGCAGGTGAGCCGAGAACCAATGATCCCGGCGGTATCACTGTGCCGCCGGTGACGAGGGCTCCGGCACCGATGATCGACCGCTCGCCGATCACCGCGCCGTCCAACACGATCGCACCCATGCCAACGAGCACCTCGTTCTTCACGGTGCAGGCATGCAGAATCGCGGAGTGACCGACGGTCACGAACTCGCCGACATAACAGCCGTAATCGTCGGCCAGATGGATCACGGCGTTGTCCTGGATGTTGGAGTTCGGGCCGACGACGATCTCGTTGATGTCGCCGCGCAGCGTGGCGTGGTACCAGATGCTGGTGTTCTCATGCAAGGTCACCCGGCCGATCACGTCGGCACTGGCGGCGACGAATGCGGATTCATGGATGCTCGGGGAAAATTCTGCGAAGTTCTCAATGGCCATGGCGGAGGTTAATCGGCACT
>CAIVKO010000050.1 GCA_903906515.1 Akkermansiaceae bacterium | reverse complement strand
TGCGTCTTGGCGGGGAAAGCGGATTGGAGGTCGCTCGGGTCTTGCGCGAACACCGGCCCGGAATCCGTATTCTCATTCTCACCGGATACGGCAGCATCGCCACGGCGGTGGACGCCATGCGTCTCGGCGCGGTGGACTATCTATCAAAACCCGCCGATACGGATCAGATCGAGGCCGCCTTGTTTGCGGAACGCGAGGTGGAACCAGCCGCCCCCGTTTCAGCTTCACCCGTCCCTTCGCTGGAACGTGTCGAATGGGAGCACATGCAACGGGTCCTGCGGGATTGCGATGGCAATATCAGCGCAACCGCGCGCAAGCTCGGCATCGAACGGCGCACTCTGCAGCGGAAACTTCAGAAGTATCCGCCCGTGTCATGAAATCGCCGGAACCATGGACACCATGAGTCACGTAGGAGATGTTTATCTCGGGTTTTCCTGCGGGTCCTTGTTCTTATTCACGGTAAGGCAAACACCATTCGGAGCAAGTTGATCCATCGCGATGTCAAAGAAATGATTTCCCTCCACAAATGCAATTCGCCCTTGACTCCACATGACAATTGGCCAATCAAAGTCCCCGTAATGTCTCGCATCCGCCCGATCCGCTGCTTTTGCGTTTTCGTGATGATCGCGCAATTGTTTGTTGTACAGGCAATGGCGGCGAGCGGGGGTCTGCACCGGCGGTTCCATGATCACGCCGACGATCAAAGCCACGAGTGCGCCGTCACAATGATGCTCGCGGGCGGCTATGCCTCCGTGGTGCCGGACATCGTGCCGGTGGAATATGTTCCGGAGCAACCACCATCGGTGGTGATTGCTCCGCGCGCCGTCGACTCCGTGCCGTCCCATCTGGTCGGTGGAGTCCTTGCGCATTCGCCTCCCAGGGGACCATAGGTAAGGTTGATTCCCCTGTTTGTGAGAAAAGCGGCTTCACGGCGCCTTGGCGGCGCGTGTCGTGATCATGCCGTGATTTGATGACGTCGCCATTGTTTCCAATCATACCAAACTTATACCTTACCAAAACGATGAAACCAATTTTCCATCCCGCCATAGCGGGAATTGGCCTGATAGTGGCCACCTCTTCCATTGCCTACGCCCAGAAACCCGCGGATCCGGACAACCCCGAGATGGCAGCTCTCCGACAGCAGGTCGAGGATCTCACCATGCTTGTGAAGGATCTACAGCAGAAGGTCGATGCGAAGACCACCGAAGCACCTGTCGGGTCTCCCGAACCACATAGCGTCGGCAAACGTCGATCATCGCGTCCGGACGATTCGAAAGACGCCACTGTGACTTCGGAAGTGCCGCGTGTGCGGGATGCCCAGCCGGACCTATCAGCCAATCCGCTTCCGGAGCCGAAACGAGCCGACCTCAGCGCGTTCAATCCGGAGATTTCCGCGGCGATCGATTTCGTCGGCTCGTATTCCGCTGGCGCGAACAACTTCAATTTCACTCCACGCGACATCGAGGTGATGATCCAGTCCAACGTGGATCAACTGGCCCACGCATACGCCGTCTTCAACGCCGAGAGTGAACTTGATCCCTGGACAAAGACGGATCCTTTCGGGGAAGTCTCCCTGGGTGTGGAGGAGGCGGCGATCGAAACCACGGCGCTGCCATACGGCCTTGCATTGAAGGGCGGACAATTCTTCGCGGATTTCACCCGAATGGGGAAAGTTCACAGCCACGAGTTGCCGTTCACGGATCGTCCCGCTTCATTGGAAGGAATCATAGGGGGGGAGACCAAGTCGCGCGGATTGGAATTGAGCTGGGTTCCGCCGGTCGGACATTACTTCCGTCTGACTGCCGGTGCGGTGGACAACATCGGCGCGGAAACGGCGGCAAACGGCGTGTTCGCAAAACTCGACGGAGACAGTGGTGATTTGTTCGATTCAAGAAACAACCGCTCGTTCGGCAGTCTCATGTATTACGGCCGGGCCGCAACGATCTTTGAACTCGGCGACAGCACATCGCTCAATATCGGTGTCGACTATGCGCACGGCAGTGACTCGGGAAACCGTGAAATCGCCAGCGCCGATTTCAAGCTCACCTGGCTGCCGGATCCGGCGAGCTTCGACCAATTCGTCATCAGTGGCGAGGTGCTGCATGGCAGGGCCGACGGTTCGTTCAGTCCTGATGCGCTCTTTGTCGGCAGCCCGACAAGCGGATCCTGCAAGGCTGACGGTGCATACATTTACGCTCAGTACCGGTTCGGCAAGAATTGGGAGCCAGGCATTCGTTATGATTGGTTCCGCCCGGAAAGCTGGTCCGAAACCGACACCGACAGCAATGGCATCGCGGATGGACTCGCACGCAGCACCTCGACACAGCAATCCATATCGGCCTATCTGACTTATAACTTCAGCGAGTTGAACCGCCTGCGCCTGGGTATCAGTCACATCAAAGGAGAAAACGGCGATTTCGCAGGCAAGGACGACGACTGGCTCGGCTTCCTGCAATGGAGTGTCGTTATCGGTCCTCACAAACATTCATTCCAACCTTGATCCATCATTTTATGAAAACATTACTCATCCCGTTTCTCATCTTCACCGGCATCCTGCAAGCAGCGCCACTCAACGTGGTTGTCACTCTACCCGATCTCGCCGACATTGCCCGCAAGGTCGGAGGCGACCAGGTGGAGGTCTATTGCATCGCGAGCGGCCGAGAGGA
>CAIVKO010000049.1 GCA_903906515.1 Akkermansiaceae bacterium | reverse complement strand
TCGCGCTTTTCCGGCACCACTGAGGAGCTTGCGGACCTCTCCAACAGTGTGGTCATTCGAAACGGTGAAATTCTGCCGGTGAATTTCGAGAAACTCGTCCGTTCCGGCGATACATCCCAGAACATCTATCTCCATCACAACGACTACATCTATCTTCCGTCCGCCGCCACTTCCACGGTTCTTTTGTTAGGTGCTGTCGCGGCACCACAGGCCATCGGCTACAAGGACTCACTCACCTTGATCGACTGCATCGCCCAGTGCAAGGGGCCGGCCAAGGGTGCTTACCTCAAGGAAATCGTCATTGTCCGCGGCACGCTCGACAAGCCCGCCGCATCCATCGTGAATCTCCAGGCGATCCTGACTGGCAAGGAAACCAACGTGCTGCTCCAACCGGGAGACATCGTCTGGATTCCCAAGCGTCCACTCGGCCTGCTTGAGGCGACCGTGCAGCTGGTATTCCAGGACGCGGCACGCACCATCGCATCCGGTGAGGGTTCCAGAGTCGCGGGAGGCACGCAGGATCCTGTCATCAGCATTCCACTCAGTTCGCCACCGTGATCCAGAATCTAGCGGATTCGTTGGCCCTGTGATTTCAACTTCTTCTCCTGCCTCCGCCACCACTCGGCTTTGGAAAGCATCGCGCACAGCATGATCCATGTCGTCAGGTTTTTTGTCTGTGTGAGCACGCGCTCCACTTGACCGTGAAAGTAGGAGATGCCGAATGCCACCGTCAGCCCGAATAACATCAAACCCAACGGCGTTTTCCAAAAAGCCACAGTCGCACGTATCCCATGCCAGAGCGTGATCAGGGCGAATAACAGGAACATGACAAATCCCGGCACACCGGTTTCCGCCAGAAGCAGCCAATAGAGGCTTTCCGTCAGCGGATTCGCCTGGTATTGTTCCGGATAGATATTCCGTCCCCGGTTTTGTTCCCAACGTTCGAGGATATTTGAATACCTCGTTCCCTGTGGTCGGCTGTTGGCCAGGCCGAAGTTATTCCAGCCGATCCCGGTGAGCGGTTTGTCCGCGCACATGGCCGCAGACTGTTGGTTGAGTGCGAATCTGAGGTCGTTTTTGGGTGAGCTGTCCTCGCCCATCCGTTCCATGAAGGTGTCCGCCGCCATGGCCATGACGAACAGTCCGCCGAGCGCACCGACCACCGTTAGACTTACCCGCCGCACAGTGAACCCTTGCACAAAGGACCCCAACATCACCAACACCGTGCCCACGCCGAAGGCCGCCAGCGAGGCGCGGGAAACCGAAAGCACCACAACCAAGCCGGCCGACGCGAAGGCTAAGAAAAACAGGATCACATCGCGCTTCGAGGTTTGCTTCGAGATCGCCAGGCCGAGGATGGGCAACGCGATCATGTAGGACCACATCGCCATCGGGTTCTGATGCTCGAACCAACCCATCACCCGGAAGCCACCCTGCACGTAGCGCTTCCACAGACAAAGGATAATCTGCACGATCAAGGCCACTGCAAAACCGCGCATCACCGCCTTCATATCCCGCTCGTCATGCAGCGCGGCAAACACTCCGATAAACACAAACGCCATCTTCGCATACTTGAAGGCGGGCATGAGTGCGTAGATCGGATCCAGCGCGCCAGGAACCGACAGCAGGCCCGCCGCGATCCACAGGAACCAGGCCCACAAGCCCGGCGGCAGGTAACGGAAATCCTTCCGTTTCTCTAACAATGCCGCCAGTGCCAGGCCGATCGCGATCGCTTCGACGTAGTTGAACTCGAAACCGCGACAGTGCCCGCGATATTTCTCGATCGAATACAGCATCAAGGTGAAATCCGATGGTGGCCGGACCAGCCACCATGCCATGAACCCCAGCGTGATCCGCCTCGCCGTGTCCTTACCCTTGAGGTAGAACCCAAGCATCGGCCCGATCCCCAGATAGACGAAGGCGATCACTAACACCTTGATGAACGTCTTGAGGATATCCATAGGGCTTTCCCTTATTCAACACCATCCCACGGATGATTTGGAGATCTGTGGCTTCACGCTTTTTCCCCCAGACGTTTGAGGATTTCCGGCAGAAATTGTTTTTTCCGAGAGACGCAGCCCGCCCAGACCTCACCGCTCGGTCCAAGCTTCCGCTCCATCATCGGGGTTTTCACATCGAGCAACACCAGGCTGTCGCTGCGGAAAATATCGGTGACGAGCAGCGCGGCAAATTCCCAGCCACCACGCTGGCGGCGCTCGTGCAGGGCGCTGGCGAATTTCTTCAGCCGCGCGCCGTCAAGACGGCTGCGATCCACGGTTTCAATCTGGGCAACCGCGAACCGGACACCGTTGCCCGAAAATTCCTTGAGATCCTTCTCCACCAACTCGGCCGCGGATCGATCGAG
>CAIVKO010000048.1 GCA_903906515.1 Akkermansiaceae bacterium | reverse complement strand
TTGGTTGGTGAATGGCACCACGATGCGGCCGAGTTTCTCGTCGCGGGTGAACTTGCGCCCGTCGAGCCAGACCACGGCGTCCTTGACCGGTTCGCATTTTTCATCAACCACCAACAACAGATCGCCGGCGGGGCCGGTTTGCTGGATGACCTGCCATTGGCCGACGCGGACCAGCGCTCGGCTGCTGCGGCCGGTGCCGATGAATTCGACGATCCATGCGCCGCGTTTGCCCTTGAGTTCGGGGAATTTGAAGGTCTGGCGTGTGCGTTTGAATGGGCCGGTTTCGAAGGTGTGGGTTTGTTCGCTGTTCGCCACCAATCCATCGAGGTTGAGGTCGGTGTTGAGCTGGCGTTTCTGGGTGAGGAAGAAGTTGAGCGCATTCAACTCGTAGATTCTAACAATGAGCTTGGGAGTGTTCTTGACCACCACATCGAACTGCGCGTCCTCGCCGGGTTGGAAAAGCTGCGGATTGTTTGCGGGAAATTCGATATCCACCCGTTCCTTGAGTTGTTGGAAAGCCGTCGGATTGAGCAGCGATGCCCAGCGCTCGGCATTGCCATGGCCGCCGCCGATGAGTGCCTCGGCAAGCAGCGGGCGAAGCCATGTGTCGAGCACGTAATCGGTGTAGGGAGTCAACATTTCATTTCCCATTCCCTGTGGATTGGCTTTCGCCGTCTGGTCGAATATAGCGAGGAAATATTCGCGTACCAAGGGCTCGTCATTGGGGATCGGACGATGGATGATCAGCGCGGCGCTGAGGTCGACATTGAGATCGCACTGCGGGTCGGCTGCTAGGGCGCGTTTTTCCAACCACTTCGGATTCACATATCCGAAGCTGCGAGGCAGTTTAAGGTATTCGAGAAAACGCGCCTGATCATAGATACCCTTCGAGCGGTCGTGGTCGAGCCGTTGATAGAGGATCTGTGCCTTGAGGCTGTTGAATGCGGGTGGCAGCGTTTTGGCGTAGGCCCACAGCCTGTCCAGCCATGCTTCGCGCTCGGCGGGGTCGAAGGCCACATCGACATCTTCGGAGGGTGCGAGTTTTCGCAGGCGCGTCTGCACGAATGCATCGTAGGTTGCGAGCGCGGGAATTGCTTCGACGAGCACGTCCAATTGTGCAGGGAGAAGCGCGCGGTGGATGTTAAACTCGCCGAAACCACGGGATTCCGGCGTTTTGAAATCCGCGATGATCAGGTCTGTCAGATTCGGCACATCCGGCCGCTGGAGTTGGGAAAGCAACGACCGACGTTGTTGGGGTGTGAGAGCCACCTTGTTGCGGACCAGGATTTCCAAGGTGGTTTGCGAGAGTCCTTCCAGAGACTGACTGTTGATCAGCGCATCGCGCTCGAACACATCACGGCTCACACGTTTCGGGTCGAGTTGGCTCGGCAGGTTTGGTTTTTGATCGCGGACTTCCTGCTGGTGGTGATGGGACACGCCGAGTTGGCGTTTTAGATAGGCGAGTGTCTGTTGGGGATTCGCATCGTAGGCGAGCAAGGCCTGGCGGTTCTCGATGATTCGTCGGCGGGTGATTTCGTTGGGGAATCGTTTCCTCCATTGGCCCATGAACTCGTTGAATTTTGCCTCATTCTGTGCGCTCTGATAGTGCAGGCAGTGGAAAAAATAGTAGTCCTCGCTGCCGGGAACCAGTTCGCCAAGGGCCTTTTCGCGGTCGGTGGCGAGAGCGAATCTCTCGATGAATCCGACCTCGTTTTCAGCACGGAGGGCGGGTGAAATGACGGCACATGCGATGAGTGCGGCAGTGGTCAAAACCGGGTGGATCAAGGGACGGATTTTCATGACGGGATGGTCGGGGTTCAAAAACCAAATGCGGAGACGCATTGTGACGCTGGAAACTAGGGGAATCCTGGTTCCAATTGAGAAGACACACAAGATCCAAGTTTCTTAGATTTTTATCGTCCGACCCTCGTCGGAAGCTTTGATGGCGGCGAAGCAGAGGGCGAGGCTCTTGAGGTTTTCCGCAGCGGAGTTTTCCGGTTCACGGTCGTCCTCGATGGCGCAGAGCAATTCGCCCATGGCACCGCGGAATCCGTCGGGAAACCATGACCCGGTGAGATCGGCGCGCGCGGTGCCATCCGCCGTGATGAGATCCACGGCCGTGATGCCGCAAACCGGCCCGCTCGCGCGCAAGGTGCCCTTGGTGCCAACCACCGTGCAGGTTTCAAGCGGACCGAAACGGCTGCATGCATTGAAAACGAGCGTGGCACGGCCATGCGGAAAACAAGCCATGGCGGAGGCTAGCATCGGTGGTTGGATCGGTTGGTCAGGGAAGCGTGTGGCCGTGGCCTGAACGGATTGCGCAGCAGTGCCGAAAAACGAGCAGGCGGCATCGAACCAATGGATGCCGAAATCATATAACACCAGGTGATGGATGTTTTCGAAGGCGGTGCCTGCGGTCCAGGTGTGGTCCCAATGGATCGCTATATCGACCGAGCCAACCTCACCAATGAGTCCAGCACGAACGGCCTGCCGCATGTAGGAAAAATATGGAGCCCAGCGCCCGTTCTGGTTGACGGCGAGTTTCACACCGGCGGCCTTGGCCAGTGCGACGAGGCGCTCGCCTTCCGCGAGCTCGGTGACGAAGGGTTTCTGACTCAGGATATGCTTGCCAGCGGCGATGGCCCGCTCGATCAAAGGTACCCGCACGCCGGGGTGGGTGGCGATGTCGAGCACGTCGATGCCCGGAACCGCCATCAATTCATCCACGCTGTCGCAGACTTTGGAATTCGGATAGAACGCGGCGCGGCGCTTTTCCGCCGAGGGTTTATGAGCATCATAAAACGCGGCGACTTCCCAACCGGCCGATTGATAGGCTTGCAGATGGTGCTCGGTGATGCCGCCGCATCCGATCAGGCCGATCTTCGGGCGGTAATCGCGAGGTGCGGGTGGAGCGTATGGCAATTCGGGTGCGGCGATGGCGGCACCCGATGTGGATTTGAGATCGTAATTTCCGGACATGGTTTTTTCTAACGAATTATCTGTCAACCAGTGGCACGGTCTTGCGCAGGCGGGCGCTTTTGACCGCGCTGTCCACGATCTGCTGGCCGATGCGGGCCATCTGTGGCGAAAGCGGGCCATCGATTTTTTTACGGCGCGCCAGGCGATCGATTACATAGGCGACCGGGTTGTGGTCGGGATGCTTGAGTTGATCCACAGGGAGATTCTCACCTGCCGGGTTGGCGGCGGTTTGCAGACGGACGGTGGGTTCAAAATCATAACTCGAAAGCGTGCCGTGCGTGCCGACGACGACGAACCCGCACTTCGGTTGGGGCTGCAGCGTCCATGGATCGGTGAAGGTGCCCCAACGCGTTTCGAATTTCGACAGGCCGCTCTCATAACGGGCGATGACGATGCTGTGTTCGTCCACTTCGAGGTCGGCGGGTTGATCAACCACCGCGGTCACCTCGATGGGTGCGCGGCCATCCATGAACCAGGTGCCCAGCGTCGCTCCGTATCCGAGATAATCCAGCAACGAGCCACCGCCTGCTTTTTTTCGATAGAACCAACTCTTCGCCTTTGCGGCGGCGGTCGGAGTCTTTTCCACCTTGTCCGCACCGTGCCAGAGTGGTCCGCGATTGCCATCGTAGTAATGGACTTCGATCACCCGGCCGATGCACTTCTCGTCGATGAGCCGCTTGGTGGTGACATGCGATGGATACCAACGCAGCGGCCAGTTGATGACGAGTTGTTTGCCGGTGGCGGTCATCGCCGCGATCATGGCATCCGCATCGGCCAGCGAGGCTGCGAAGGGTTTCTCCATCAGAATGTGGGTGCCATAAGGAGCGATGCGCTTGGTCCATTTTGCGTGGTCCGCCGTGCCGGGACACAGGATCACCAGGTCAGGGCGGGCTTGCTCCATGCAGCGACGGTAGTCGGTGAACACCCTGTCTGACGGGATCGAGAAGTTGGTGATCGCCTCCCGCATCCGGACTGGTTGTTCATCACAGATGCCGACGATTTCCGCATCAGGATGATCATGAGCCATGCGCAGAAGGTCTCCCATGTGCATGTGGTCGAAGTTGATTCCTGCGATTTTACAGCGTTTTTTCATGATCTCGATGGGGTTGAAATGGAGTATGTGACGGAAGCACAAGGGTCGCAGTCATCGCTGCGATGACCTCATAGCCAATCCATCCGCGAAAGTGAAGTCGGGAATTTCCCTACCTTAAGGCACCATGTGTTGGCGAGCGGCGATCCGATGACTCCTCCTCAAAATCCCTGAATTCCATGTGATTTTCGTGATTTATGAAAGATGCCCGATCCCTGCGGTGTAGAAAAGAACTCTATCAATCGATCCAAGTTTGATACAAAACACACCGATATGAAAATAACGCATAAAAAATCCGCGCTGATGCTGGCCGCTTTGGTCTCATCCAGCCTACCCCTACTGGCCGCCGACTTGCCTAAGCCGGACGGTAAACCCGCTGACATGACAAAGCCCGTCCAGGTTTTCCTGATCATGGGTCAGTCCAATGCGGTTGGCATGGCCAAACTTTCCGGTGCCGGCAAGGGCTTGTCTTTGGAGCAGGCCGTCAAGACGGAGAAACTTTATCCATTCCTTGTCGATGACGCCGGTAACTGGCTGGAAAGAAAAGACGTACGCAACGTGCAGGTCATGGTCGGCAGAGGCGGCGGTATGGGCCGGTTGCGCAATGAATGGCTCGGTGAAGCATTCACCACGGGCAAAGGGGGTGGCACACTGGGCATTGAATACGGCGTCGGCCACCAACTGGGCAACACCCTCAGCGAACCGGTCATGCTCCTGAAAAGCTGCATCGGCAATCGCGCCCTTGGCTGGGACCTGCTTCCTCCGGGCAGCAAGGGTTATGATTTCACGAGCAAGGATAAGACCGGTAAGGAAATCACCTATACCTACGCCGGTTATAAGGAATCTCCAATGAAATGGGAAAAGGGTACGGAACCTGTGAAAATCGGCTGGTATGCCGGCAAGCAGTGGGACGACGACATCGCCAACGCCAAGACGGTCCTGACCGAACTCGACAAGCATTACCCCGGTGCGACCAAATACGAGGTCGCGGGCTTCTTCTGGTGGCAGGGCGAAAAAGACTGCGGCGACGAAGGCCTTTCGGCTCATTACGAGGATAACCTCGTCAACCTGATCAAGGCATTGCGCAAGGAATTCAATTCCCCTAACGGAAAGTTCGTCATGGGAACGCTCGGAGAATCCGCCAAAGGTGGTGAAGGCAACGGAGGCAAGGTGCTTGAAGCGATGTTGGCTGTTGACGGCAAGAGCGGCAAACACCCCGAATTCAAGGGTAACGTGGCCACCGTTTACACTCATGACATGGCCCGCGGCGGTAGCGGCAATGGCCATTACGGTCTCGACTCCAGGGTTTACATGGACGTCGGCCTCTCCATGGGCGAGGCGATGAACGATCTGCTCAAGACCAAGTAATCATTATCCGAATCATCAGGCGGGGCCTCGAAAGAGGTCCCGCTTTTTTATTTCGACAGGTTTCATCACGAATCATAGGGTTTCTGTCATGAAACTCCACATGCTATGGGTGATTGCCGTGGCAGGGACAGCGGCATGTTCCGCGCCCGCCTCGCCCGCTGTGTTGGAGGCGGAGGCGTTCCGGCACTATGTCGCGCAATTCAACAAGGACGACGAGGAGATCCAGCGCAATCTCTATCCAAACGCTGAGGCATGGGATTTCCTTGAGCACAATATGCCGTTGTTGGATTGTCCGGACGAGGACATCCAAAGAACCTACTATTTCCGCTGGTGGACCTACCGCAAGCACATCAAGAAAACGCCAGCGGGTTTCATCGTGGATGAGTTTCTGCCACCTGTTTCCTGGGCGGGGAAATGCAACGCGATCCCTTGTCCGGCCGGTCACCATTTCTATGAAGGCCGCTGGCTGCGCAACTGCGGGATTCTCGACGACTATGCGCGATTCTGGCTCCGAGGTGGTGGTAACCCGCGCGCATACAGTTTCTGGGCGGCGGATGCGATTTGGGCGCATTCCATGGTCACCGGCGATACCGGGGTGGCGATCGATCTGCTGCCGGACCTGATCCGCAATTACGAAGCATGGGAGAAGACGAAGCGTGACCCGTCCGGCTTGTTCTGGCAGGTGGACGACCGTGATGGCATGGAAGTTTCCATCGGCGGCAGCGGATACCGCGCAACCATCAACAGCTATCAGTTCGGCGATGCGGTCGCGATCTCGCGGATCGCCGCACTGGCCGGGCAGAAGGATGTCGCGAGGGAGTTCATGGAAAAGGCGGAGCAGATCAAGGCGCTTGTGCAGACAAAACTTTGGGACAAGGACGCGCAATTCTTCAAAGTCCTGCCACGCGGGGAAAATAGCAAGTTGGTGGATGTCCGCGAGCTCCATGGTTTCACACCGTGGTATTTCAACCTGCCGGACACGGGCAAGGGGTATGAGGTGGCATGGAAGCAGTTGATGGATCCCGAAGGGTTCTTCGCGCCCTTCGGTCCCACCACCGCAGAGCAACGCCACCCGCAATTCAGGGTGTCCTATGAAGGACATGAATGCCAGTGGAACGGGCCAAGCTGGCCATTCTCCACCGCAATCACTCTAACTGCTCTTGCCAATCTTCTCAATGGCCCGCCGCAACAGGCCATCAATGCGAAGGACTACTTCGAAGTGCTCAGCATCTATGCCAAATCGCACCAACTCAAACGCGACGACGGACGGATTGTGCCATGGATCGATGAAAACCTCAATCCGGCCAATGGCGACTGGATTTCCCGCACCCGCCTCAAGTCATGGAAAGACGGCACTTGGGATGCCGGCAAAGGTGGGGTTGAACGCGGCAAGGACTACAATCATTCGACCTACTGCGACCTCATCATCAGCGGGCTCGTCGGCCTGCGTCCGCGGATAGACGCCACCGTCGAGGTCAATCCGCTGCTGCCTCGCAGCTGGGAGTTCTGCTGTCTCGATCAGATTCCCTATCACGGCCACCTGCTGACCATCCTGTGGGACAAAACCGGCGAGAAATATCACAAAGGAAAAGGGCTGCGCGTGTTAGCCGATGGTCGTGAAATCGCCGCCACGGAGAACTTGGGCCGCGTCACCGGGAAGCTGCCTGACATGTCTCAATAGAGCGTGTGCATATAAAAGCTAACAATTTTGAACTGTGGGATGTCGTGGCGTGATATCCACGATGATCTCTTTAAGAGAGAATGGTCGGTAAACCCTCGATTAGGCAAGGTAAATCTGGGGTGTATTCGTCTATCCGGCCCGATACGGTTCCGTTTTTACAGGGTGATCTAGCGAGATCATGGGGTTGATGCTGAAAGGTAGAAATGAGAGATTGAGCAATGGTCTTTGGTGTATTGACGGAGTGGGGGCGGTTTTGGATTTGGAAGTGTTTTCGTTCGGTTGACCTTGCTGACGCCGTTGACTGCTGACCGCCGGCTGGCCGTGTGTCGAAATAATCACGAGATGTTCTTCGCTCCAAATGAATTCATGGTGAGAGTCGGTGCATGAATTCCATCAGCCATCCCTTAGACGAAAAGGAGCGGGTTTTCCGCGAAACCGAGTTTCTTTTGCGTTTAATGCCCGGTTTGAGCGCGGTGCGTAGGAAAAAGCGCGGTTGGGATGCCTATGGTGAAATGGTCACGCTTCAAGTGGGTAGCGACTGGAAAAAGGGGACGTCATCAATCAGGGACAGGATGTCCCTGAGACGGACTGGGACTGCAAGTCCCAGCCACGGTGCATGTTAGGCGTGCTCATTTGTTTGGGTGTCTTTCTTGCCCGGATTTTGCTGTCGTGGAATCGGGGCTTGATTTTTGGGGTGGATGCTGTTTGGTTGAGGCCATGCGCATCTTGGTAACCGGCGGGGCGGGGTTTCTTGGCTCCCATTTGTGTGATCGTCTTCTCCGTGAGGGGAACGAAGTGCTTTGTCTTGATAATTTTTTCACCGGGAGGAAACGCAACATCGCGCATTTGTTAGGGAATCCGTATTTCGAGCTGATCCGCCATGATGTGACCGAGCCGTTCCGTTTCGAGGTCGATCAGATTTACAATCTCGCGTGCCCCGCGTCGCCGCCTCACTATCAGCACAACCCGATCAAGACGATCAAGACCTCTGTGATGGGGGCGATTCACTGTCTCGGTTTGGCCAAGCGCCTGGGTGCCCGCGTTTTCCAGGCCTCCACATCCGAGGTGTATGGCGACCCCGAGATCCACCCGCAGCCGGAGTCCTACAACGGGAGCGTCAATCCGATCGGTATCCGCTCCTGTTATGACGAGGGCAAGCGTTGTGCGGAAACCTTGTTTTTCGATTATCACCGGCAGAACCATGTGGACATCCGGGTGGTCCGCATTTTCAATACCTATGGCCCGAGGATGTTGCCTGACGACGGACGTGTGGTTTCCAACTTCATCGTCCAGGCGCTCAAGGGCGAGGACATCACCATTTATGGCGACGGCACGCAGACCCGCTCGTTTTGTTATGTGGACGACCTGATCGAGGGATTTGTGCGGCTGATGAACCACCCGTCGCTAACCGGGCCGGTGAACATCGGCAACCCCGGCGAGTTCACCATGTTGGAGCTTGCCGAAATCGTTTTGAAAAAAACCGGGAGTTCCTCGAAAATCACGTATTTCCCGTTACCCGGCGATGACCCGAAACAGCGGCAACCAGACATCACCCTGGCCCGGACCGAGTTGGGTTGGCAGCCGCGGGTCACGCTGGATGAGGGCCTGGACGCCACCATCGGCTACTTCCGGGCCTTGCTGGCGGAAGGGTAGTTCGTTGCGTTTTGGTACTGGTCAGCGGCTTGGGAACGATTTAGGCTGCGGCGGATGATTTTGGGATTATTGGAACCTTCAGGATTGATCGGGCAAGGCGGACCGCTGGTGTGGGTGCTGCTCGGTTTGGCGTTTATTGGCTCGGTTTGCGTGGTGGAGCGCTTGTTTTTCTTCCACCGTGCGCGGATCAATGTGGCGGATTTGCTGGTCGGGCTGGCGCATCATGTTCGGCGCAAGGCGTTTGCCGAGGCCTTGCACGAGGCGGCGCGAGCCCCCGGACCGGTGGCACGTGTGGCGCATGCGGCCTTGCTGCGGTATTATCTTGGACGGGGGGATTTGCGGGATGTTGTGCAGGAGGCGGGCCAACTTGAGGTGCCGCGCATTGAGAAAAACGTCCGTGCGATTTTAGGGGTGGCCTTGCTTTCGCCGCTCGTGGGTATTCTTGGCACGCTTTTGGGCATGCTTAAAACGTTTGAACAGGTCAACGAACAGGGAGGTTTCACCGGTCCTGCGGAGCTCACCACAGGGGTGTTCACCGCGTTGATCACCTCGGTGCTGGGGATGACGGTGGCGGTGCCGATGTATTTGTTTTACCTGTATTTCCTCGGTCGGGCGAAGCGCCTGGTGCATCGGATCGAACGGGCGGGCATCGAAGTTGTCCACATGATCGCCGATACGCGTGAGGAGGAGGAATACGCACCTTTTCGCGGAGAAGTGGCGGCAGGCCGTAAACCGGGGAAAACCAAGACCGAATCCGCGAAGTGAAGTTGGAGATGTCATTGCCGGAGCGCCCGGGGCTGCTTCATGCGGTGCCGGTGCTCAACGTGTTCGCTCTGTTATGGCTGCTTTTCGTGCTCGGGCCATCGTTGTCGCGGCAATCCGGCATTGCCGTGGAGTTGCCGCCGTCGAGATTCCAGCTCGATCGATTCCAGAATTCGCTGGTAGTGACGTTGGGTCCTGGTGATGGCGCGCCGCGGGTCCATTTGGGTCGGGATTTGGTGACTCTGCCGGATCTTTCCGCAAAGCTCGAGCGACTCCGCTCCGAGGGGGCGGCCGCCAAGGCGATCGTGTTGTTGCAAACCGACACCGGAACGCCGGTGGGCATTGAGCGTGAGGTTTCGGAATTGGTGTTGGGCAAGGGTTTCCGCTTGGCGCTCGTCGGTGCGAACTCATCGCGGGTGCAGGATTTTTCCAAGGAGCCAACCCCCGGGGAATAATGGAAGGCCGCGTGTCCATCCAAAGCAAACGCAAGGAGGCCCCGGCATGGGTGTTTTCCTGGAAACCGCTGGGTCGCCCGTTATCCGCCCGTTGGTTGCCGTTTTTTCTGGTGGCCGGATTTTTCGCCATGATGTTGGCCTACCTGCGCGTTCAGGTCATTCCGCCGAAACCATGGAGCGCGCAAAAAGCCTCCATGATCCATGCAAGCGATGATGAGCAGGGGTTGGCGCTCGCCTTGCGGGCGCGCGAGGGTGGCCCGTTTCCTTCGCGATTCGAGCCGCAGTCATGGAGTGGTGCGGCGGAAATGGAACAGGCGTTGGTCGCTGCCGGTCGCCCGGAACCCGCGCCTTACGTTCCCGCGCTGCGTGGGTTGGTGCATGTGCCGCTTCCATCCAAGGTGTCATTGGCCGCCGAAGCGCAGCCGATGTGGCCGAAGCGGGTGCCTGCGGATCTGTCAGCCATCCCGACGCCCACGCTCAGGCCGACTCCGGTGGTTTACCCGCTTTCGGCAGTGGCGGGTGTTGAAATTGTTGGGAAACTTCCGGCCTTCACACCTGCGGTGGATGTGGCGATGGCTGCGGAGTCATGGCGTTTTCTGATGCAGCTGGATGCTGACGGCAACGTGCTGGAGTGCGTTTCATTGGCCGGTGGTGACCAACCGGGGCTGATCTCTCTAACCAGCTGGTTGCGCACGATTTCCTTCAAGCCCGATCCCAAAAAGACGTCCCGCTGGATTGCGGTGGGCGTGGGATTCACCAACCAAGTCGCGAATGAACCTTAGTCTATCCGATTTTGTGCTGTTTATCGTCTTCGGCTCCTGCGCGCTGGTGCTGTTGTTCGCCGTGGTTTCAAGGACGTTGCATGCCCGGGCTGAAAGCCGCTCGCTGGCGAACCGCGTGATCTGCCGGCTTTGTCTCCATGTGTTCGAGGATCACGGTCATGACAAAATCGTCCAATGCCCGCATTGCCACGCCGCCAATGAGAAGGGGCGGAGCCGCAGGCTCGGTTAGATTCTGTCCTGAAAATGGCAGGGACCGACCTCCGGGCGGTCTGGCGAATGGAAGGAGAACGCGGGTGGTCTTGAGAATGCTTAGAAATCAACTCATGGCCTATCGTTCATGCCTCATTCTCGCGGACCGCCCGGAGGTCGTTTCCTGCCTTTGGGTTAGATAAACCTTCAGCTCCCCGCCTGTTCGCGGTATTGTCGGGGGGTCATGCCCTTCACATCGCGGAAAACCCGGGTGAAATAACTCTGGTCGCAGAACCCGCAGCAGTCGGCGATGTCGGCGAGGGTTCTTTCCGAGTGTGTTAGCAGTTCGCAGGCGAGGTCCACGCGGCACTGGCGCAGGAGTTCCGTGAACGAGCGTCCGGTGCGTTCCTTGAGCAGGTGCGAGAAATGGCCCGGAGAAATGCCGGCGTGCTGAGCGGTGGCGTCGCGGGTGATGTCGAGATGAAGATTGTTGCGCATGTAGGTCAGCGCCTTGCCCACCAATACCGGCGGGGTGTAGTTCTCCTGCTGCTGGATGGTTGAAAACAAGTGGTCGAAGGCCCGGCGTAGCCAGGCGGCGAGTTGCTCGTCATCGTCGATTTCGGCGAGGTCGGTTAGAATACGGAAGTTGGTGCCAAGCACAGCCGATTGCATGGCACCCGCCTCGATGGCGGCGCGCGAGATCATCACCACCAGTTCCAACAGCAGCCCTTTGAGCAGGTCGCTGCGTTCCTCGCCGGCGCTGTAGATGTGGACGAGCACGTGGTTGATGATGCGCATCGCCTCGCCACGGTCGCCGCGGCGCATGGCGGCAAGGAGCGCGGGTTCCTGATAGAGGTAGAACTCGCGGATGCGGTCGTAGGGTCGGTGGTCGAGTAGGGGAACGGCGGGAAAATCATTCATGGCAACATCAGGTGCTCGATATAACGGTCCTCGAAGCCCTCGGCAAGGTTGAGTTCAATGACATCCACCCGCTCGCGGATGGATTCCATTTCATCGAGCGTGGTGCGGTCGATCAGGGCGAGCAGCGCACCGGCCAGCGAGGTGTTGCCAACCACCCGGACTTGTTCCGGGCGAAACTCCGGCAGCAGGCCGATGGCGATGGCATTGGGAACATTGAGGTGCATGCCGAATCCACCGGCAAGATAGACGCGGTGGATTTCCGTGGCTCGGATGCCGGCGGTTTCCAACAGGGTTTCGATGCCCGCGCCGATGGCTGCCTTGGCTTGGAGCAGCACGGCCACATCCACCTCGCTCACGCAGGGTTCGCCGGAGTGCCCGGTGCCAGCAAGCCTCAGCGCACGTTCGTCGTCATCGGTGCAGCGGTGGTCTGCGGGGATGGTGGCCCACGCCGTGGCTGCGAATCGACCGGTTTGGGTGAGCAATCCGCAGTCGCGGGCGGATGCGAGGAAATCGATGTAGGCAGACCCGCAGATGCCCGATGCTTTTTCTATCGGAATATTGCCGATGGTTTCCGCCGTCACGGCGAATGGGTCGAGACAAAGCCGTAGATCGCTCACCGCGCCTTCGCGGGCGCGGGTGCCGCCGCGCAGGCCGCAACCCTCGAAGGCGGGGCCGGCCGCGGTGGCACAGGCGGTGAGAACCCCGCCGCTCTGGAGGACGATTTCACCGTTGGTACCGATGTCCACCAGCAGGCTGGGTTCGGTATCGAAGACCATGCCTGTGGCGTAGATTCCCGCAGTGATGTCCGCGCCGATGTAGGCACCGATGCCGGGTAACAATTGGATCGGGGTATTAGTTGGAAGATTTTCAACCGTGAGTCCGAGATCCCCTGCGGAAACCCGTCTTCCTGCTAGAAAGCGCGCGGTGAATGGTGCGATGCCGAGTGATGTGGGATCCTCGCCCACAAGCAGGTGCAGCATGGTTGTGTTGCCTGCGATCGATCCACCGGCGATGCGCTCCGGTCCGCGTCCGGCGCGTTGGCAGGCGTCTAACATGAGCGGTGCCAGGGTTTCGCCGACGATGGCGGATTTCATCGAGGCGATGGCCTCCGGCGTGCGCGCCGCATCGATGCGGGTGAGCACGTTGTCGCCAAAGCGGATCTGGCCGTTGAATCCGCCAGCGCGGGAAACCACCTCGCCGGTGGTTAGATCGACGAGCAGAACGACCACGGTGGTGGTGCCGATGTCCACCGCGAAGCCGGTGTCGCGGATGCCGTCGGTGGTGAAAAGTGGATCATGGCCGCAGGGCACGGCGATTTCGAAGGTTTCGCCGACCTGGGGTTTGTGTTCGATGCGTGAGCGCGATGGCAGGCCGAGGGTGACCGGCCCATCGAGGCGGGTGCGGCAGGCGCGCAGCGTGGCGGGCGAGTGGACACGCGCACCCTCGACCATCACCGAGCCTTCGCGCAGGACCACCTCGCAGCCGCGGCAGAGTCCGCGCTGGCCGCAGCGTGTATTGAGCGGGAAGCCATGGGCGGCGAGGATGTCCGAGAGCGTGCGTGCGGAGGATTCCGCGTGGATTGCCACGTCTTCGCCGTGATCGGGTTGCAGGGTGATGAGGTTACGTTGGCTCACGGTGCTTGGGAACGGATGATCAGGTGGTGGGGCATTCGGAGCGCATCACCTTGTCGTCCGGCGAGTGGCCAAGCATGGAGCCTGGAGCGATGGTTTGAAAACGTTCGTCATCCCAGTTGCCCCAGAGTAGGTCGCGTAGCAGGTTGGAATCACCATGGATGTGTTCAAATTTCCAACCGAGCGAATCGGCGCATTGTTGGGCATATTCGGCTTCCGGTTTGGCATCGTCGGTCCCGAGGTCGATGTAGGTTGCCGTATCGTGCATCGCCCAGGTCGCCTGTTCGGATTCGATCAGAAACTCGACATCATCCTCATCGAATTTTTGGGATAACTCCTTTTTCATGGCAACAACCCTGTCCGGTCCGGGAACCCGCCGCGCGCGATTCCATCCGGGGGTGTAGTAATAACAGGTCGGGCAGCGTTTCTGATGGCCGGAGTAGGCTTCCTTGCTGCCGAGAAACACGGTGATGCAATCGTGCGCCCGCGGAAACACCAAGGGGTGATGTGTCGCGCGCAGTCCGGCGGTCCCGAGTCCGCAGAGACCGTAGGCGAGCACGATCGCATCGATGTCATCACGGGCATCGACCTCATCGATTTCGGCCTGGAGATTTGCCCGTAGTAGGTCGGGCCGGTCGTGCAGGGCGATCTCGTAAAACCGTGTTTCGACGAGATGGGGGGAGCCTTCAGCGAGCATTTCGATTTCGCGCTCGAAGACCGAGCATGCCAATAGGGCGATTTTTGGTTGCATGGCGAGGGGTTTTTGGGTGGGGAAATGAACGGCGAATTTATCGGCCATGCACCGGGTGATGTAAAGCATGGAGGCTGAAAATCCGGGTTTGTCGGAAAAATGTGTGATTGGGTTGCATCGTTGGCCCGCCCATTCCAAAGTGATCCCGCTGTTGGCAATCAACCCCCGCGATACCACTCCCATGAATTTCTCCCAAATCGTTCCCATCCTCCAGGTCTCCGTCGGACCGGTGATCCTCATCTCAGGAGTCGGTTTGCTGCTGCTTTCCATCACCAACCGGTACGGCCGGGTGATTGATCGCTCCAGGGTGCTCGGCGACGAGGTGCGCCGCTCCGGGCACGCCAGTGGTCACGTTTGGCCGCAGGTGGAAATCCTGCTGCGTCGCGCCCGTTTGCTGCGTGTTTCGATCATTTTCGGAGTGACGGCGGTGTTGTGTGCTGCCGTGTTGGTGATTGGGTTGTTTTTGGGTTCGGTGTTCGTTGTGCCGCTGGAGTACTTCGTGGTGGCCTTGTTTTCCACCTGCATGGTTTCGCTGATCGTTTCGCTCGTCTATTTCCTGCGCGATATCAACCTGTCTCTCGCGGCGCTGGATGTTGATATGAAAAACACCCGTGCCGCGGTCGCCGGTAGGGCGGGGGATGCGCAAAGATGACCCAATTTCCCCGATGAAAACGCCCGAATTGCTGGCTCCGGCGGGATCGCTGGAAATGATGCGCGCCGCCTTCGCCTTCGGGGCGGATGCGGTCTATGCCGGGCTGCCGCGCTACAGCCTGCGGGTGCGCAACAACGCGTTCCGCAACACGGCGGCCCTGCGCGTGGGGATCGATGAGGCGCACGCCCAAAACAAGCGGTTTTTCGTGGTCAGCAACGTACTTCCTCACAATGGCAAGGTGCGCAGCTTCCTCAAGGACATGGCTCCGGTCGTCGCGCTCAAACCGGACGCCCTGATCATGGCCGATCCCGGATTGATCGACATTGCCCGCGAGGCATGGCCTGAGATGCCCATCCATCTCTCGGTGCAGGCCAACACGCTGAACTGGGCGGCAGTCCGGTTTTGGAAAAAACTCGGCATTTCCCGCATCATCCTGTCGCGCGAACTCGGGCTCGATGAGATCGCGGAAATCCGCCAGGAATGCCCTGAAATCGAGTTGGAGGTGTTTGTGCACGGTGCACTTTGCATCGCTTATTCCGGTCGCTGTCTTCTATCAGGATACTTCACCCACCGTGATTCCAACCAAGGCGCTTGTACGAATTCCTGCCGTTGGAAATACCAACTCCACCAGAGCGACGGCGGTGTTCCGGTGGATGACGATGTGGAATTCCTGCTAGAGGAAAGCCAGCGGCCGGGCGAACTCATGCCCATCGAGGAGGACGAGCATGGAACCTACATTTTGAATTCCAAGGACCTTCGCGCCGTGGAGCACGTGCCACGCCTGATGGAGATCGGCGTTGATTCGTTCAAGATCGAGGGCCGCACCAAGAGCCCGTATTACGTCGCCAGAAGTTGCCAGGCCTACCGGCGCACGATCGACGCCGTGCTTGCAGGACGCGCCTTTGATCCGGCGGTGCTCGCGGATCTGGAGGGGCTTGCCAACCGTGGCTACACCGGCGGGTTTTTCGAGCGCCACCCGACCGCGGTCTATCAGAATTACGTCGGCAGTCGATCAGAAACCGGGACCGGGCGCTACGTCGGTAAGGCGCTGGCATGGGACGCCGGGCGCGGGTTGATGGAAGTGTTGGTGAAAAACCGCTTTGATCTGGGCGACACCCTTGAAGTCATCCTGCCCGATGGCAACACTCGTCAGACCGTTGCCCGCATGGAAAATGCCGATGGCGCGGCGATCACCGTGGCTCCCGGCGACCCCCACCATGTCTGGATCGACCTACCGGAATCCGCCGTAGGGGCGTTTGTCGCCCGGATTTCCGCCCCGGTAGGGTGAGCAAGGGCAGGGACCGTCTTTGCCTGTCGGCCATGCGGGATGCGCTTCGCGGATGATCCTTGCCGCTACAAGCGGCCAACGCATTCCGAGCGGTCCACGCGAAAGAAAGGCGAATGAATGAATCTGAACGGCTTTTCTCTCTCTGTCCATTCACATGGACCGCTCGGAGATACGGTCCCTGCCTTGGCGCAGGCGTTTTGCGGAGAATTTTCATAAACCCCTTGCGAAACGGGCGGGTTTCGGTGCTTATTCCTTCGGCACCGGCATGAGTAAATCCACCACTGAAATCGAAGCCCCAGACACCATCGCGAGCGCCGCACGGGTGGCGGATGCTTATCACGCGGAAACGGACGATCTCGTCGGTGAGCGCATGGTCCTCAATATGGGCCCGTCCCACCCGGCCACACACGGGGTGTTGCGCCTGATTCTCGAACTCGATGGCGAGGTGATCCACAAGGCGAGTCCAGACGTGGGATTCCTTCACCGCGGCGATGAAAAGATCGCCGAGAACATGCATTACAACCAGTTCGTGCCTTACACGGACCGCCTCGACTACCTTGCTCCCCTGGCCAACAACGTGGCCTATGCCTGTGCCGTGGAAAAACTCATGGATTGGACTCTGCCGCCGCGCGGACAGGCCCTGCGTGTCCTGTGCTGCGAACTCGCCCGGATCTCCTCCCACATGCTCGGCGTGGGTGTCTGCGCCATGGACGTCGGCGCGATGACGGTTTTCCTCTACACCATGGTTGAGCGCGAGAAGGTCCACAACCTTTGCGAACAACTCACCGGTGCCCGCTTCACCACTTCCTATACCCGCGTCGGCGGACAAATCCGCGACATGCCGACCGGATTCGAGGCGTCGGTTAGAAAATTCCTCGATGAATGCGAAGTCACGATTCTGGAAATTTCCAAACTGCTGGATAAGAACAAGATCTTTCTCGACCGCATGGTTGATGTGGGCGTGATCAGCCGCGAGTCCGCCATCGCTTGGGGAATGACCGGTCCCAATCTCCGTGGTTCCGGAGTGGAGCGTGATCTGCGCAAGGACAGCCCGTATCTCGGTTATGAGAACTATCAGTTCGATGTGCCGGTTTCCGATGATGGCGATTGTTACGCCCGCTACCAGGTGCGGATGGAGGAATTGCGACAGTCGGTGCGCATCTGCCGTCAGGTGCTCGACACCATGCCATCCGGTCCGGTCAATATCGTGGGGGAGAAGAGCATGCTGCCGCAGAAGGAGCGCGTGATGATGTCCATGGAGGAGCTTATCCAGCATTTCATCGTGGCCACGCAGGGCATCGACGCCCCGTCCGGTGAGGTCTATTTCGCTGCGGAAAACCCGAAGGGAGAGCTCGGTTTCTACATCCATTCCAAGGGTGGGGGTGTGCCATACCGGCTCAAGATCCGCAGCCCCTCGTTCTGCAATCTATCCATCATCTCGCACCTCTTGCCGGGCCATGTGGTCTCGGATGTCCCCGCTATTCTCGGGTCGCTCGATTTCGTGATGGGAGAGTGTGATCGGTAAATGCTGAAACACAATGATCTCGCAGCACTTGAGAAACTCGTCAAATAATCATGTCCGTTTCATCTCTAGCAGAATCCATCGCATCCCACGAAACTCCGGGTGCCCGGTTTTTTCCGCCGTTTGAAATCACGGCGGATCTGGAATCGGAGGCCGACGAACGCATCACCCACTATCCGGTGAAACGCTCGGCCACCCTGCCGTTGCTCCACATCGTGCAACACCGGTTCGGTTTCATTTCCGCACCGGCCATCGAGTGGGTCGCCCGGAAGCTCGATCTGGAACCGGTCAAAGTGCTCGAAGTCGTCACGTTTTACCCCGGTTTCCGCCAATCGGCTCCGGGGAAATTCCACATCCGTGTCTGCCGCACGCTCTCATGTGCCATGGGCGGGTCCCAGGAATTGATGGACCGGTTGTGTGAAATCACCGGGATTGATCGCTCGCAGTGCGATCCCCATCATCATCCGATCGCGGTATCGCCGTGCGGGAATTTCTCCGTGGAGTTCGCCGAGTGCCTTGCCTCATGCGGCACTGCGCCGGTTTGCATGGTCAATGATGATTTCCACGAGGGCGTTTCCGTGGACAAGGCGGATGCCTTGCTGAAATCTTACGTGCCTTGATCGTCACGCACTCAGCGCGTGACTCCGCGTTCCGAGTTTTCGATGAAGTGGATCAAATGCGCCACCTGCGGGGTGTCCGCCGCGTGCGTGGCCTTGAGTGAACTGATGGCATTGGCGAGATTGCCGTCTTTTTTAAGGAAGAGTTTCTTGTAGGCGGATTTGAGCGCGCGGATGTCCTCTTCCGGAAATCCGCGCCGCTGGAGACCCACCAGATTGAGTCCGCGGGTGGACGCTGGATTGCCATCCACGATCGTGAATGGCGGCACGTCCTGCACGATCTTGGAAAGTCCGCCAACGATCGAATGTTTGCCAATCCGGCAGAATTGGTGCGCCGCCGCACAGCCGGAAATGATCGCATGATCTTCGACCGTAATGTGCCCGGCCAACCCGACGGAATTCGAGAGGATGATGTGATCCCCGAGTTGGCATTCATGTGCCACGTGCGAGTAGCACAGCAGCAGGTTGTGCGAGCCGATCCGCGTCGGCAGGCCGCCGTGGGTGCCCCGGTGGACCGTGCAGTTTTCCCGGAAAACATTGTGATCCCCCACCTCCAAATGCGTTGGTTCCCCGGCATACTTGAGATCCTGGGTTTTTCCGCCGATCACAGCGAACGGGAAAAACTCGTTGCCACGCCCGAATTTTGAGTGTCCTTCGAGGACGACATGGGAGTGCAGCACGCACTCGTCGCCGAGTTCGACGTGCGCTCCGACCACGCAATACGGGCCGATTCGGACATTGTTCCCGATTTTGGCAAGTGGAGAAACGATGGCTGTTGGATGGATCACGAGCCGAATTTTCAATAATCAACCCGCTCATGACGAGCACAATTTCCCTGAAATTTCCCACCCGGGAGGGCTGGGCCCAAGGACGTGTTGGGCCTGGATATTGAGAGATCGCCCTGATGTCGCTAAGGTTCCAATGCCTTGACCACTCAGGCCCAATGCATTTCTGCAGATGGAACCGCCTAAAAATCTCAATCTGAAAAATCGGGCTGCCGAAAAGAGGGCCTCCCGGCGCGAGGATCGTCGGCGCGAGGATCGTCGGCGCTTGGAAAACGGCGAAAGCCCGGAAGTCATCCAAGGTGAAAATTCGATTTTCCCGCCTGATTTTTTTGAGAAAGGCCGGTTTTTGAATCTCGCAGCGAACATAGGAAAGTGACCGACCGGGAGTCAGGCGGTCAATTTCTGGGCGGAGTATTTCGACAGAAATAAACATTCCGAGAAACTTCACTTATTTCGCCCGTTCACCTCTAAGAGCCTGTCTTAAAATGGCAGGGACCCGATCCTCCGGGCGGTCCGGCGAATGAAGGAGAACGCGGGCGATCATGAAAATGCTTGATAATCGATTCATGGCTGATCGTTCATGCCCCATTCTCGTGGACCGCCCGGAGGTCGAGTCCCTGCCTTTGGAATATTCAGACAAGCTCTAAAGACTGTGATATCTGGGTGAGCCCGCTTGCATGGAAGGAAATTCTGGATGCAGAGAATTATAGATTGATTCGGGGGAGTTCTCCAATTGACGGACAACTCGGAATACTGACTCTACAACAGTCTCCGCTTCGTGTCGTGGATCTGATGTCCGGTGTGTATGGAATTCGACTGGAAGAGCTTGCTCGATTATGTGACCGCGCTCCTGTCTTCAACAATGTCAAGGTCATCGATCCGGTCACCCTCATTCCGTGGAATAAAATGGAAAGCTGTGGGCTGGAAGTGCTGGCTGCATTTGCCCGTGCCCAGCGCAAGTCCCTTCAATAGGACGTCAGATGTAACTCCATCACACCCTCGCTTTCAGCGTTAGAATTTGACTCCCCAAGGCCGCGTCTGACAACATGATGCCATGTCATTATCCTTATGGATTGCCGCCCTGATTCTCGCCTGTTTTTCCCAGGCCATCGCCGCACCCGATAAGCCACTGCAAACCATCAAAAAATGCACCTTTATCCCCACGCCTTGGGCCGATGGCGATAGTTTCCAAATCAAGACGCCTGCGGGCGAGTTGCACACCATTCGCCTTTATGGGGCGGACTGCATCGAATGGCATGTTTCCGACGACTCCGATGCCCGCCGCCTCCGGGCGCAGCGCCAATATTTCGGAATCACCGGAGCCGCCCTCAAGGCGCAAGACGCGATTGAGTTGGCCAAAGGCTTCGGCAAGGCTGCCGCCGAGAAAACGGCAGCCATGCTCGCCAAACCTTTCACCGTACACACCCGATTCCGGGATGCTCTTGGTGATGGCAAGCACCCGCGCATCTACGCGTTTATCGAGTGCTCCGACGGCACCGACCTTGCGGCGGAACTCGTGAAATCCGGGCTCGCCCGAGCATTCGGCGTCTATGCCGAAGGACCCGGTGGGAGAAGTTCCAAGGAATACGAAAAAATCCTCAACGATCTAGAACTCCAAGCTGCCAAGCGCGGTCTTGGAGTTTGGGCGAAAACCGATTGGGACAAACTCCCGGCCGAACGGTTGGCCCAGCGCAGGGATGAGGAGGAAGTCAACCTCGCTATCGGAAAATCTGCTACACCTGCAGACTTCAAAATCAATCCCAACACCGCGGCGCGCGATGATCTGATGAAGCTCCCTGGCATCGGCGAGGAAATTGCCAACCGAATCATCGAACATCGTCCCTATCAGAAAGTCGAGGACTTGAAGAATGTTCCTTCCATCAAAGAAAAAACCCTCGAAAAAATCCGGCCATATCTGGATTTACAAAAACCCTGAGAACCCTTACTACAGTAAAAATGAACAACATCATCTACCCCCGCAGTCCCCGCGAAACCATGACCGGTTGGAGTTACCTGCCGCGTTACATCGACAAGATCCGCTTGCACCTGGCCGACAGGCTGCATCCCGATTACCAGGCGAACTTCGGCAAAGGCTTTGATGGACTCTGGCTGAATGCCGCCGGTGTGACACACGAGCAGATGATCGAGTTGGTGAAAAATTCAATCACCGACGGCGAAGTCTGCGACTGGGTCCGGCAGAATGTCGTGGCATCCCCCGCTGCGAAAGCCGCGCACTGCGAGGCCATGATGAGCCGACCCACTCCCGACGATACGGTCGGTCAGGAACGCATCCAACAACGCAAGGTGGAGTCAGGTTTCGCCGGGCGTGATGACGTGAAGACCTTTGTCGATCTCATCGACGCCGATGAGAAACGCATCTGAGCGACTGTCTTAAAAATGGCAGGGACCGATCCTCCGGGCGGTCCGGTAAATGAAATGAGAATGAATACGCGCATGAAATGCTTGAAAAGACGTTCGTGGCCGGTCTGCCGCTTTACCTTCTCGTGGACCGCCCGGAGGATCGGTCCCTGCCTTTGGCAATATTCAGACAAGCACTGAGGCACCAGCGATCTAAACACTGAAATAGATCCAGAGTCCGGCAGCGCTGCCGATGGCGATTGAGAGCCACAGGCGATAGCTGGCAAACCAAGCCACCTGTTCATCCTTCTCGGCGAATGTGGCTCCTTGAATGGTTGTCGTGGCCAATTGTGCGGCGGTGGATGGTTTGGTGAAGAGGCTCACGAGAACAAGCACCACGATGCTGATCGTGCCAGCTACCATGGCGCTGTGCACGAACGGCTTGAGATAAGGATTATCCATATACGGGAGGAAGGTCGCGGCGCCTTCCTTCATGCGGGTGCTGTTCCACAAGAATAGGCAGGAAACCACCGAGGACGTGGCCACACAGGCAAGGACGCCCGCCGTGGTGATGCGTTTCCAGAAAACACTGAGAAAGAAAATCCCGGCAAACGGAATCATCATGTACGATTGCACCGCTTGCAGATAGTCGAACATCGACTTGGCTTTTCCGATCAATGGCGCCCAGGCCGCGCCTAGGATAAACACCACGAATACCGCCCAGCGACCCACCGTGATCTGTAATTTTGAATCCGCATCGGGCTTGAACTTCAAAAAGATGTCACGCGTGAAAAGTGTGGAGATCGAGTTGTACGTCGCCGAGATATGCCCCATCAGCGCCGCGGCGATTCCGGCAACCGTCAGGCCTAACAAACCCTTCGGCATCAGAGTGCCCAGCATCGTTGGATAAGCGGCGTCGTTAATCACCTTGCCTTGATCATCCAATGGCATGACCAATTTTCCCTGATGGTAAAGTGACAGAGCGATGATGCCGGGCATGACCAGGATGAAGGGTGTTAGAAGCTTTAGAAATCCGCAAAATGTGGCACCGAGACGTCCCTCGTTCAGGCTCTTTGCCGCAAACACGCGCTGCACCAGCACCTGGTCCATCGACCAATAAAACGATCCGACCAGCACCGTCGCCGTCATCATGCCGAACCAGGGGACGGATTCATCCGTGGCGGGCTGGATCATGTTGAGGTAGTCGCGCCCGGTTTGTGCTTTGGCGATGTCCAACCCATGTTTCATGCCCTCCCATCCGCCGACGGCGTCCATTCCCTTCCATAACAGGATGAAGCCCGCAGTGATGAGTACCACAGATTGCAGCGAATCCGTGAAGACCACGGCTTTCAGCCCGCCCTTCATCGTGTAGAGCGCCGTCATGAAGCCGATGCCCCAGATCAAAACCGTCTGTCCGCCGAAGTGCATGCCTAAGATATCGACCCCGTGGGACAACCCGAAGACCGGCACCATCACCAGCGATGCGGCCCAAAGCGAGATCGAGACCTTCGCCAAAACCGAAAGCACGATCATGAATAACGAAAATGTCATCCGCACGGATGGTCCGAAGCGGCGCTCAAGGAATTCCGGAACCGTGTAGATTTTGTTCCGGATGTAAAACGGCAGGAACAACAGGATCAACGGTGCCAGACAAAACACCGCGGACCACTCCCACGCGCCGATCGCGATGCCAACCGCAAACCCGCTTCCGGCCAGTGCGACGAAATGTTCGGCAGAAATGTTAGCTGCGAACAAGGATGCCCCGATCATCGGCCACCGCAACGAGCGCCCCGCGAGAAAGTAGGCTTCACTGCTCTGTTGTTTGCGGGTGACCAGAAATCCCACGGAGAGGATGACAAGAGCGTAAATCGCCACAATCGCCCAGTCGATGGCGGTCAGATTGATGGATGTCGATTCACCGCTGGCCGCGATGGCGAGAGGGAGGTGCAGGTTCATGATGGGTTGAATGCTAGGAAGGTTTTTGGCACTGGGTTGACGGAGATTTCACCGGATCAGCGCAGTTGTCGCTAGGGTAGATTCACCGACCGCTTTGCCAAGGAATTTGTTGCCGACCGTATGGCAGGGACCGCTTTGCCTTCGGCAATGCAATTTTGCGCTACGCGTTGCATGATGCCGCCTGCGCGGCCGGGGCATTCCGTGCGGTCCGTGTATATGAGATGAGAATGACTCAGCGAAGCCCCTGGCTCCCGCGATCCGCTCATTCTTCATTCATTCGCGATTGAGTGAGGTGAAACGTGTGCTAAACTCTGTCGTGCCCGAGATGAATGATATGCCAAATCCAGCCAAGTTGCGCGAACATCGCGGGTTGGTGGTGATCGGGCGAGACCAAACACTCGGGGAGGAAATTGCCAACGCGATCAGCCACGGGGTGGCCTTGTTGGCCGCTTTGGTGGGCGCGCCGGTCTTGATTGCGACGGCGGTGGCGAAAAACAACACTGCGATGGTGGTGGGCGGTAGCATTCTCGCCGGGGCGATGATCCTGATGTATTTGTCATCGACCTTGTATCACGCCCTGCCGCCAGGCCGAGCCAAACAATGGTTCCGGTTGTTCGATCATGCGGCGATTTTCCTGCTCATCGCTGGCACCTACACGCCGATCACGCTGGGGGTGCTCAAGGGCGCGTGGGGGTGGTCGTTGCTGGGTGCTGTGTGGGTGCTGGCAGTGGTGGGGATCGCGCTCAAACTGGTGGGCGGGATTAAACGACCATGGGTTTCCACCGGACTTTATTTGCTGATGGGCTGGCTGGTGATGATCGCAGCCCGGCCGCTGTGGTTGAACATGTCGTTGAGCGGATTGCTGTGGCTGGCCGCCGGCGGTCTGGCCTACACCATCGGCACCGCCTTCTACGCCGCCGACGAACGCATGAAATACGGCCATTTCGTCTGGCATTTGTGGGTCATGGCCGGCACCGGTTGTCATTTCTTCGCGGTGCTGACGAGTGTCTGACCCTGCGGAAATGTGAGGTTGGCTTTAGCGGTCGGCGGAAGGTCTCAAATACGGGATTTATAGTAGACTACTCATCCCTTGATTTAAATCCCGTGTTCA
>CAIVKO010000047.1 GCA_903906515.1 Akkermansiaceae bacterium | reverse complement strand
GCGCTCGCGGATGCCTGGGTGGAGCAGGCGGATTCCAATCCGGTGATCCGCCGTGAGGCCCTCCGTGCTGCGGGCCTCATGCCAGAGCCGCAATCGCTCGCCGAGCTGGCCCGCCAATGTGGGATCTCAGAAGCAGCCGTCTCCACCATCGTCCGCATGTTCCGCTCCAAAGTGGCCCTGCGCACCCTCAAGGACCCAGCCATTCCCCACCGCATCCGCAGAGCCGCCCTGGGCTTTCTGGAAAGCACCAAACTCTAAGCTCCAAATCCGAAACCGACCACCCATGCAATTCCTCATCAATATCCACTGGGAACGCCGCACGCCGCATCCGGACAAACCGGCCAAAGGTGAAAGCACGATGTTCGTGCAGGCCCGCTACCGCACCGCAGCCTTCCGCAAGGCCCAGCGCCAATTCCGCCGCAAATACGGAAACAACCTCTCCATCACGGATACCACCGAAGTCCAAGATCCTGCCGGAATTTTTTCCTAACACACAATGGGGCGGATGGCCGGTGGCAGCAATGCCCGGCTCAGTCTGAGAAAGCTGTCTAAGCATCCGCCCCGCCACTTTCCAAATCCCATGAAATCCTACAGCAAGCACACCGTGACCATCAGCCGCCAGGGCGATGTGACGCTCCGCACGCCAGCTGGCCGCTCCGTTGGCTTCTATGGCGGTTCCCGCAAAGACCCGGATGCCGCCGCCGCCGATTTCCTCGCCACCTTCCCAGGAGCCTCCCTCGTGGACAAACGCCGCTCTCTTCCCGCTGACAAATGACTGCTGACCAATGACACATCTAACCACCATGACCAACGACCCCACCGCCTGGATACTATTCGCCGCCATTCTCGGTGCCTGCATCGGCTTTTTCGGCTGCGCCATATTCGCCTCCTCAAAACTCCGCCGCGCCAACTTCGAGGGCTACAAGGAAGGCCTCGCCGCCGGTGAACGCATCGCCCGCAAAGCCCGCCTCTGATCTTCTGTCTTCTGTCTCAAAATCTTCTGTCTTTCTCCCATGACCACTGAAATCATCACCGACCAACAATACGCATCCGCCGCGCTCAAATCCGCCGCCGAGGCCATCAACCAGACTCTGGATCTCATCGTCTCCCACGAGGATGCCTTTGAGGAATCTACCCTTGAACCCCGCCTCCTCATCGGCGTGGAAATTGCTAAAGCCCAGGAGACTTTTGGGATGAGTATCCCCAACCCGAGCGGAGCAAATCAGCATTCGAAAGAGGTTATGCCACACGGTGGCACAACCTCCGAAAAAGGGCCAAACTCGCTCGGTTTTTCCGCTTGGTTGGTCAAGAACATCCCCCGCTTGCCGCGCACTACCGCGCAAAAATACGCCACCGCCTTCCGTTCCCTGGGCATTCCTGCGGAGCAGGCCACTACCGCCAAGATCCGCGCACGGATCAAGGACATCCGCCACCACGCAGGCAAGAATAGCCTGCCCATGCCCACGCTCAACAGCCTCTACAAGCAGGGCCGCCCATCCAAGGAGGCCGCCCGCCTCGCCCTGACAAACTTCCCCGGTGATGACCCCAAACAGAAGCTGCGGGACGCCCGCGAGTTCTTCGGGGTCTGGATCGAGAAAGGGGAGAAGCTCGTCGCCGCCGGTTACTTGGATGCCCTGGACAAGAACGGCCTAGCCAAGGTGCGCGACTTCAATCTCTGGCTGCGGGACCGCCTCAATGCCCGCCTCAAGTAAGCAACCTCTAACCTCTCCCGTCCATGATCCTCTCGCTCGATTACTCGTCACCCGCATGGGAAGCCATCCCTGGCTACCACCGCAAGGAATTGCAGACGCTCATGAACGCACTGCGAGAGCCACCGGACAAGGGGATCACGGAATGGTTGGTGAGCCAGGCGAATTCTATCGGAATGCCCGAGGGGACTTTCCGCAAACACTACTACGCCCTCGAAAATAGCGGGCGTGATTGGACGGTGCTGGTGGATAAGCGCAAATGCAAAGTCCACCGCGCCGCCCAGGCACTGGCACGCAGCCCCCACTTCGCCGCCGAGCTGGTGCGCCTGGTAGAAACGCATCAGCGTAAAAACGTCCCGGCCTTCCGCGAGCTTCGCCGCCGTTGGGCCGCCCGCAAGACTGCCATCCCCGGCTATGAAACATGGCCAGGCTGGCCGCAGATCCCCGCCGGATGGAGTGACGCCAATCTGGGCCGCATCGTCAAGGAGCACACCAACCTCGCCCGCCTCACCTCATTGAGGGTCGGGACATCCTCCAAGACCAACCCCTTCCTGCCCACCGTTCTAACCACCCGCGTGGGCCTGTGGCCGGGTGCCGTTATCCAGCTTGACGACGTAGTTCACCGCAACAAGGTCACCTTCGGTAAAAAGCGGGATCTGGTAGATGTCATGGAATTAGGGGCGCTGGATCTCTTCTCTTCTAACCGATTCCATTGGGGAGCCAAGCCGCGCCGCAAGCGGGACAGTGGGCGTTATGAAAACCTGCTCTTGGCAGACATGCGCATGTTTCTGGCGGGCATGTTTCACAGCTACGGCTACAGCCCGCAAGGCTGCATGCTCATGAGCGAGCACAACACAGCCAAGGTTTCCGAGGACATCGCCCGCATCCTATACGATGCCACCGGCGGCATGATCCGCGTGGAGTATCAGCCAATCGAAGGGAAGCAAGCCGCCCTATCAGGATTCTGGTCCGGCACTGAGGGTGGCAACTTCCGCGCCAAGGCCTGCCTGGAATCCACCCACAATCTCATCCATAATGATCTGGATGCCCTGCCCATGCAGACAGGCCACTTTACCCACGGCCTCAAAGGTCCTGTCACTACGGACCGCATCGCCGCATACATCGAGAGGATCATCAAAACCGTGTTGGAAAAAGTTCCTCACCGGCTGGATCTCCTGCGCCTGCCCACGCTGGACTTCCACACCCAGTTCTATCCGTTCCTTGTGGATTACTATCAGTTTGGCCTCAACGGACGCACCGACCATGACCTTGAGGGATGGGAAGCCCTTGGCCATGTGATCAACGAATACACGACCATCCCCGGAAGCGGTCATTTCTTCGATGAGAGCACATTCCTCAAACTGCCGATGCCCTCGCAGATCGCCATCCGTGAGGCCGCGCAGGAAGATCCCCGTGCCTGGTCACGCCGCCGCAATCTATCATCTGCGGAAGTTTTCGCCCGCCGTCCTAAATTCCTGCCACTTCCGCCCACTGTCCTCTGTGACATGATCGGCGCGGACCTTGCCCGCGAAGTTACCGCCCGCCGGGGGTTCCTTGAATTATCCGATCAGGAAATCTCCTGTGATCCGCTTATCTATCAGGCCCGCTTCACCGTAGGCCCGCGCATTGGCCGCGAGATCCCGCACGGTGAGAAATGCAAGATGTTCGTCCTGCCATTCGATGACGCCACGGCCATCATCGTGGATGCCAAGGACCGTTACCTGGGCGAGGTGCCGCTCTACAAGAGAGTCCTTCCAATCGATCCCTCTGCCTTCGGATCAGACGCACCCTACGAGGAACGCCCGGAAATCCGTAGCGCAGATATCACCCGAGCTGCAGGCGAGAAGCATTCACGCATCGCGGATATCCTTGAGCCATCCCGCATCCTCCACGCCGCCGAGGTGCAGGAAGCCCGTGAACTGCGAGAGCACAACCGCCGCGTGGCCTCCGGCGCTCCGATCACACCGGACGAGATCTCAGAGGCCCGCCACCAATCCGGCCTTAAGGCCGCCAGCACACGCCGCGTGAACGATTGGTCAGATGAAATGCCGGAAGACATGCCTGCAGACCTCTTGCAAGACGCCCGCGCCGACGATGCACCGCTCATTCCAGAGGACCAAATCGCCGCTTGGCTCGAAGACTGAATCCACCTTTCCACCAATGATCTCCACCCACACACATGACCACAAAAGCACACACCACCATTGATATCATCGCCACTAGCGATGACTCCCGCAAAGCACCCGCAAGCAAATCCGACACCGCCCTGGCATCCAGTGCGCATTCCAGGATCAACATCCCGTTCAATCTGGAAAACTGGAAGCACCTGCCGGATGAAACCAAAGATCAGCTTGCATGGTTCCACCAGCACGCGCTGGAGGAAGGACTCAGTTGGAACAAATGCGAGGCTGCCTTGGGTTACTCTAACACTACCATCTATCGCGCTCTCAAGGGCACCTACGAGGGAAGCTGGGATAAGGTCATCGCGGGCATCAATAGTTACCGCACCATCGTCGCCGAGCGCTGCGCCATCAAGAACGCCACTTTCTGCGAGACCCGCTTCACCAAGCTCGTCACCGGCGGCCTGTCCTACGCCATGGCGAATAACTCCATCGTCAAGATCACCGGCGAGTCCCGCATGGGAAAAACGGCCTCCGCAAAATGGTGGAGGGATCAGAATAACCATGGCCGCACCGTCTTCATCACTGCCCCGGCCTACGGTGCCGCCCGCGCCCTGCTCAAGGAGATAGCCCATGCCCTTGGCATCAACCGCAACACCGGCCTCACCAACATGCATGAGAGCATCCTGCGGGCCTTCAATGAAAACCGCATGCTCATCGTGGATGAAGCCCACCGCCTGCTGCCCAAGGACATGCGCAGTGAGCCGGTGCTCCTTGAGATCCTGCGGGACATCCACGACCGCACCGGATGCGGTCTCGCCCTGCTTACCACCCGCCGTTTTGACGAGGGCGTTAGAAAGTCCGAGTATCAATACGAACAAATCCTCGGACGCATCGGAATGCCGGTGCAGTTGCCGCGTGAGTTCGCCTGGGAGGACATCGCGCCCATCGTGGAGCAATACCTCAAAGCCGTGCCCAAGGATCTGCGCAAGGAGCTGGTGCATATCGCCAACTCACCAGGCCGCCTCGGCATCCTCTGCGAGACTCTGAAATTTGCCTCGCGTATCGCCAGCAAGAGCCAGCGCACCACCAGCGCGGACACGATCCGCACCGCCATCGCCACCCGCCGCCAAATGATGGGCGAACTCATCTACGCCAAGAAATGAAGCTCTAAATTCTAAGCCCTAAATCCGAAACCATGAGCACTACCCACCCATCCGTCGAAGCTGGAACCTCGCAATGCGCTATCATCCTCGCACGTTTGCAAAGCACGCCCGGCGAGTGGGTGCCCATGCCATCCCTGGCCCGCATGGCCGGAGGCTACGCCGTCCACAGCCGGATCTCAGACCTCCGCTCACGTGGCCACATCATTGACCACTGCAACCGGCGGTTCGGTAAAAAGACCCATAGTTTCTACCGCCTATCAGATTCCTCCCCCCACTAAAACCAATGGGGCAGATGGCCCGACCGGTAACGGCGGGCAAGGTTTTGTATCCCTCGTAATCATCTGCCCCACCTTTCTTCTCCTGACCAATGACCAACTCCACCCACCATGAAAACGACCACCTCAATTCTGCGCGATCTTCTCGCCGGACAATCCACCCCTGACTCTACCGCTGGACGCCTCAAACAACCCGCCAAGGTCATTGAGGCTTTCTTCTCCGATCTGGAATTCGAAGGCCTCGTTGAGCGCCACGAAATAGCCGATTCCCTCACCGCCTTCCGCCTTACCGAGCGCGGCCTGCAACTTGCAACCTCACGCTGAGACCATGGACGCCGTTGTCACCAATATCTCCCATGACCTGGTCATCAACGCCGCCAAGCTCACCGGCGTCAAACAGTCCAGGATCTACAGCACCTGCCGCACGGATCTGGTAGCCTCAATCCGCTGGGCCATCTTCGTCGTTCTACGCCGCAAAGGATGGTCGCTCTCTGAGATTGGAGACGCCTTCGGCAAAACTCACGGTGCCGTGATTTGCGGCCTCCGCAATGCCTCATCCCGCCTCGATGATGACAAGTGGTTTTCCGCCCTTGTTTCCTCTCTCACCCAATCCATCAACCAATGACCACACCCACCACCATCCGCCCACTTGTCACCGTTCCGCGCGAGCAATACCTACGCAAGGAGGAAGCCCGCATCCGCAGCCTCGCTCTGCCTGCCGTCTGTGCCGATCCTCTGGCCGCAAAACACCTCACCGCCCTGGAATATGCAGAGGACCTGCAAGACCGCCACGAAGTGGCTGCAGTGGCCAACCGCAAGGCCGCAAACCATGAGCACGTGGCCGCCGAGCATGATGTCTATGCCGCCAAGGCAATGCAGCTGAAATTTTACCATCTGGATCAACTCTCCACCATCGTTCTCTAACTCCAAACCAATACCACAAACACCATGGCCACTACCACCACCAAAGACCCCGTCCTGCAAGAGCATACCCGCCTTGTCCGCACCGTTGAATCTAACCTCAAACTCAAGCTGGAAGATCGCGGCGAGATTGCCTTCCGTGCCGCCCTGCTCGCCCGCACGGCGGAAGTTATCCCCGCGATGAATCAAACGCTCGTCACGCGGCTTTATGAGGCCGTGTGCGCCGTGGAATTTCCCCACCCGGAAATCATCGACTTCCGCCGCGCCCTGCAGCGCCAGATCGCCAAGAACATGGCCATTCGCCCGCTGCCGAAAAATCCAGCCTGATTCCAAATGAAATACCCTACTCCAGAAGCCGACGCATTCGATGAACTTTGCAAAGGTGTTGGTGTCCGTCCGATGGACGCGATTCCGATTATCAAGAAACTGGAAATCAAACTCGCTCAAAAGCGCCAGGCCCACGATGTGACACGCCATGCTCTGAAATTGAAATCCGCAGAGTGCATCCGCGCCAACAAGGCAAGCGACGCTAGTATCAATTGGATCTCGGTAGCCGACAAGCTACCCGATGATGAGCGCCTCGTGCTGGTAGCAGACACGAAAAACGACGTAATGTTCGGGTTTCTCGATCCCGATTCCTATTGGCGCTATGACACCGCTGAAAAAGTCGTTGATCCCGTAACTCACTGGGCAGAAATTCCGGAGCCTCCACAAAAAATAAACGCCTCTTACAAGTGCTCTGAGTGCGATTATCGAGCTAGCTCCGTTGTAAAAGTTCTCACCCATAAAACCCGCGCTCACTGATCCCATGATTAAGAAACACATCATCGAGGTCGGGTATCAAAAATATGCGGTAGATAGCATTACCGCCGCCACCCAGGCCGTTGCCATTCTCTCAAAACTCCAGAGAGTGACCCTCAATCACGACGCCGATAGTAGTGATCATTGGTTCTATCAGCCGGATGAGGACAAGCACCGTTCGACGATAGAACTCAAGCTCAACCAAAACTATCGAGATCCGGCAAAATCAAAGCCAAAAAAAGCCCTCGCACTACCAGCCCCAAAACGCGGCACTATCCTCTGCATCTGCGAGAAATCCTACGTAGCCCCACGGGAATCATGCGTCCACTGCGGACGGGCCTTTTCCGAGTCCCACAACCGCACGCATTCCACCGCTTCACAATCCAAACTCCGCCTGCTCTAGTCTCCAATCTCCACCCACACCACCATATCCGAAGAACTACCCATCATTGATCCTCCACGCTGGTTTGTCCGCACCAGATACCATTCCCAGACCAAAGCCGAGAAGCTCCGCAAAGAGGAGCCTTGCGTGAAAGACTATCAACTCGTTTACGGCAACCTTGTCCAAGCCACCAGGCGCGGCACGGATGGCGAGCGTTCCATCCGAGAAATGGCCACATTCCTCAACCGGAAACGCCTCTTGCCAAGAGACCGCATCGAGTGCGCCGCCGATGCTCCAAACCCACAGAAATACCTAGAGAAAATCTCGTATGAATCCAGCCATCGATAAGATCCGCAAACTCCTTCGCCTGGCGAAGTGTTCCAAGGCGACTCCGAATGAAGCAGCCACTGCTCTTTCGAAGGCAATGCAGCTGGCCGCCGAGCACGGTATCGACCTCGATAAGGTATCCACGGATGATGCCGGCTCCCAGATCACCCACCGAACCACGGGAGCTTTGTTCGGTGTAGCGGAGCGGAATGCAAGCAGCCTGGTGAAAAGTCACTTCAACGTCGATGTCCTGTTTTCAAAGAGGCTCGGGAAACCTGTGATTCACTTCATCGGCTACCCGGAAACCTGTGATCTCGCGATCTACGTTTTCGTTTACCTCGTCAGGTGTGCCAGAAACGCCTGGAAAAACCGAGCCAACAAGCGCCTCCGCAATCGCGAGTCCTACATCTACGGATTCTTCCTCGCCATTCATGAGCTGATGCCACCGAAGTTCCACCAACCGGGCTTGGTGCCGTCGTTTCAATCCTACAAGGAGGAAGTATTGCTAACCGGCGGCAGGCTCATCACCCGCACAATCGCGCCGAAATCGATCCCCGTAAAATCCCTGACTGCTGGTTACATGGCCGGGAAACGCAACGGCATCAATAACTCCATCCGAGGCACCGACAAACCCCTTATTTCCTAATCGAATGAGCTTCTACGACCGATCAAACGCACCCGAACCCAAGCAGCGTCCGCAGCGGGCACAGTCCTGGACAACCAAGCTCCTGTCGAACGATCAAAAGACGAAACTTTCCATCGCCGCACGCGATGCCTGGGCCGCCCAAACCAAGGCCGGATTAGTCGAGGGGAAGTTTGACGACTGGCGCTATTCCGAAACGGAAATAGCCTGCGGCACACGCAGCTTCCGCGAGTGCAAGAACTCGGATTTCCGCCCTATCCTGGCGCACTTCCTGCGGCTGGCTGGCAAGACCACCGAAGCCGAGGCGATCTGGAAGAAAACCGGACGTGTCGCCGGATCGACACAGATCCACGACACCCACGAAAACCGCGAAGTCGCACGCGCTATCATCCGCGACATGGTCGCCGGTTCCAACGGTAAAATCTCCCAGGCTT
>CAIVKO010000046.1 GCA_903906515.1 Akkermansiaceae bacterium | reverse complement strand
GATGAAATCCTGGGTAATTCTTCAATAGGGTTCTCTCCACTTCGGAAATTGCAGCAGACACTACGACTTCCCACTTCTTCTGTAGGACATCTCGATCCTTAAGTTCTTGTGTGTATGAAGATATACTCATTTTCTTACCGAGACCTTATGGCTGCGACTGGCGCAGGCCAGACATCTTTCGGTCGGATTGAGGATTGAAAGGGAGGTGTCGTGTCTGGTTCAAGTCGTGGGCTATCGCGACGGCACGAGGTCGTTGCGACCTATCCACATTCAAAACAATACAAGTAATGAAAACGAACTCAGACACGACGGCCAAACTCTACATCGGATTGGACGTCCATAAAGAACAAACTTCCGTCGCCCTCGCGGAACCGGGAGCCAAAGGAGAAATCCGCAGCCACGGCAACTGTGCCACCAGCCAGATCGCGCTGGAACGGATCATCCGCCGCATCACCAAGGCCCGCGGGTGTGCCCTCCCGGAAATCCACGTTTGCTACGAGGCGGGCGGTTGCGGCATGTGGATCGCCCGCATGCTGTTGCGCCTGAAAGTCCAGTGCACGGTGGTCGCCCCTTCGTTGATCCCCTCCAAGGCCGGAGATCATGTCAAGACCGACAAAAAGGACGCCATCAAACTGGTTCGTCTGTTACGCGCCGGAGAACTGACCGCCGTCCATATCCCCGATGAAACCGACGAAGCCATCCGCGACCTGTGCCGCGCCCGCGTCGATACTCTTGATGACCTCAGGCGGTGCAAAGTCCGTCTGCTCGCCATGCTCCGGCGCATGGGTTTCAATTACTCCGGGAAAACTCATTGGACCGAAGCCCATAAACGCTATCTTCGTGATTTACGCCTGCCTCTCCTGGCCCACCGCATCATCATGGAGGAAAACATCGGTCAGATCGACCAACTCGAAGCCCGGATTGAACGGATCGAAAACCACATGGAGATGTTGTGTGAGGAATGGTCGAGAAAACCCGTGGTCCACGCCTTGATGTCATTGCGCGGATTTGCCCGGATCGCCTCCATGATGATGGTTTCTGAAATCGGAGACTTCGTTAGATTCACCCATCCAAAGCAACTCATGAGTTATCTCGGACTGACACCGGGCGAATACTCGTCGGGCGGAAAACAAAAACAGGGAGCCATCACCAAATGCGGCAACTCCCACCTCCGCTGGCTGATGGTGGAATGCGCGACCCATTACCGGTCCGAACCCAGGATCGGAAGCGCTCTATCGATCCGCCAGCAAGGCCAACCTGCCTGGTTGAAGGAAATCTCATGGAAAGCCCAAAACCGTCTTTATGCGCGGTTCACCAAATTGCGCCAACGCCTTATGCACCACAACAAGATCAAGGTATCCGTCGCACGTGAACTCACCGGTGTGATTTGGGAAATCGGAGTCAAAATGCAATCCTCCTTCAAACCGTGAAAACCGTCATTTCATCTCTCCATCAATCCACCATATCAACACATGGAACCTCGATCCGACCTCCTTGATGGAAAACAAGCATCGGCAAGGACCTTGCAGTCCTGGATGGATGGGAAACGCTTGCAGACCCGCACCCGATAAACGTTCTGGGATAAGATGCACTTGGCCAAAGTCATCGAGCGCCCGTACCGAGACTGGGTCATGGTCGAGTGGTGAATCAAAATCATGTGGATAGGCCGGAGCAATCCGGAAGCCCACGCATAGCAGCATACCCAAGCAGTAGACGAACTATTACCTAACACGTCTCCCAGCCACCCAGGTCTCCAGCGCCCTGTAAAACCGTCACCTCACAACCAACCGACCCCGGAAAGTTGTTCACAGGAACCCTTCGCTCCGACGAGCTTGTAAGAGGCCCATTCTCGCGAAAGAACCCTGTGAACAACTTTCCTCCAAGGTCAAACTAACAAAACCATAACTCTCGGCGAGCCATGGAAAAAAGATCAATTTATCCCTTGACCAAAGAGCAGCCATAGCAACGTAGTAGTGGTGGCACCGGCG
>CAIVKO010000045.1 GCA_903906515.1 Akkermansiaceae bacterium | reverse complement strand
TTCTACTTCGGCCAGACCTGCCAATCCGTGCCGTTGTTTCTCGTGCTTGGCAATCACGATGGCGAAAGCCCGCGCGGCCGCGGTGATGCAACCGACAGCCTGGCGGTCTGGTCCAACATGATACGCAAACGTTATTTCCCGAACCCGGTGCCGAATGCATTCTTTACGGGCAATTCCAACAAACATCCCGAAGCGGGTCTATTGCAGGATTACTACGCATGGCAATGGGGCGACGCGCAGTTCATCGTGCTCGACCCATTCTGGTTCTCCCAGCAACAACGCGGCCACAAGGACAACTGGAGCCGCACGCTCGGCACCAACCAATATCAATGGCTCAAGGCAACCCTCGAAGCCAGCAAGGCGAAGTTCAAATTCATCTTCATCCATCATCTCGTCGGCGGCGCGGACAACCAATGCCGGGGTGGAGCGGAAGTCGCGCCATGGTATGAGTGGGGTGGAAAAAATCCCGATGGCACGGACGGCTTTGCCGAGCACCGTCCCGGTTGGCCCGTGCCGATCCATCAATTGTTAGTCAGGAACAAGGTCAGCGCCGTGTTTCACGGGCACGATCATCTGTATGCCAAACAGGATCTTGATAGCATCGTCTATCAGGAATTACCGCAACCCGGCGCGCCCGGCAATGGCAAGGAGTCACGGTCAGCAGCCGAATACGGCTACAAGGACGGTGTGATTCTCGGTAGTTCGGGACACCTCCGGCTTGCGGTTTCCTCCACCCAGACAAAGGTGGAATACATACGCCCCGATCAGACGATCGCCCATGAATACATGATTCCATCTCCGGTCGGCAAATGAAGCCAACTCCTCGGTGAACCTGCGGGTCATGATTCCACCCCCCGTTCGGACAAAGCCGGTCCATCCTCCTATCAAAAGCCATTTCCCGGCAGTCACTGAATTTCTCTTCCCATTTTTCCGGAAATCGGCTGATGTCTGCGCCGTCGATGACCTACCGATCCGCACTATTGGCCTTGATTCTTTGCTGGGTGATGCCGCTCACCTCATGCGGACTTTTCAAACCGAAGCCACCCCCAAAGGCCACGATGGTCATGTATGATTGGAATGACGATCAAGGCCCGGGCAAGGTCAGCGTGGAGATCAACCTCTCCCGGCAACTCGCCGTGTACAAACGCGGCCAGCGTCCGATAGGCTGGTCATATGTCTCTTGAATGAAGAGGCCTATTCGCGGCACTTCGCAGGGGTCGGAAAACGCACCTGAAATGCGTGGGAATCCAGACTCTATTCGTTCATTCACTTTTCATTCTCACGGAGCGTCCAGAGACTATCCCTGCCTTCCACGTGTAATTATAAGGAAATGTAAGATATTTCGCTGGCCGAAGGAAAGGATTTTAGCTAATGTCGCGGCACCTTCAAATCATCCAAGCCATGGCCACCACAAACGAACACACCCAGCATTTGAAAATCCGTTCGACCCAGATGGAAATGCCATCCTCCGTATCCTCGGGAAGGACCACCGATGATTACGACCGCAAACTCCGGGACACTCAGGAGGAAATGGAGCGCAATCGCTTGCAAATCGAAGAGCTGGCCCGCAAAAAACAGGAGCTTGAGGAGCTCACCAGCCGCAAGCGCGCCTTCCTGTCCCAGCAGGTGGAACTCACCGAAAAACTCACCGTAGCCATCACCCTGATCGAACGGGGACTCAACGAGATCCACGAGGAGGCCGAAGACCTCGAACAATGCCGCACCTGCTTTTCCTCCCACCTCGATAAAATCCAGAAGATCAACCCGGAGAACTGGACCCGCGACAATTTGCCGGAAAAACTCGACCGCGCCACGGTGAGCATTGATTTGGCTGCCGACGAGTATGATCAGGCGGCCGCTCATTTCGAGGGCAGCCGCAGTGGAGCGATTTTCGGCCGTGCGTCCAAACGCAGCCGCACCAACTCCCGGAGCAAGGAATCCGGCGAATTCGTCAGCAACCTGCGCAACGGGCTGGCCTTCAATTTGCCGATCCTCGTGCTCGGCGGTGCCGCGCTGGTGATCTATTTGCTCAAATAACCGGACGTCTCACGCCATGGACCCTGCCACACCTTTCAAGGAAGAACTGGAGCTGGACGCAATCCTCGAAAAGGAAACCGAACTGTTCCGGCGCCGCAAGGAATTCGAGGAAAACCAGCGACGCATCGAGCGTGAACGCGCCGAGCGGGAATGCATGATCCCGCCACTTGATGATATCGCCACCCGCACCAGAATGAAGGCGCACCAGGCCGCCACCACCCGCGGTGAAATCAAGAATGTCCATCGGCATCACAATGAGAACATTCTGATGCTCATTCTTCTCATCGTCGCCACCTGCTCACTCATTTGGTGGAGCTATAAGCTCATGCAGGGCACCTGAGCCAGGGACGTGAAGTTTTCAATCGTTCTCCACCCGAGCAAGGATCCACAGAAGGTCCGCCAGGCGGTTGAAAAACAAACGTACAGACTCGGGCACCGTTTCTCCGGATTCGTGCAGGGCCAACACCGCCCGCTCCGCCCGACGCGCCACGGATCTGGCGAAGTCCACATTCGCCCGCGCCAGACAACCTTCCGCCCCAGGCCGCGCCCAGCCGGTAAAACGAATCCCAGCGGATTCGTAACGGTGCGCTTCCGCCACGACCCACTCGACATCTTCCTCGTCGATCAGAGGAAATTTCGTCTCCCGATAGCGCACATCGTCTTCCGGCAGAGTCGCAAGCTGACCCATCAAGCCGACGAGTTTTTCCTGCAGCGCATCGATCAACGCGATCCACTCCGGATTCGCGCCCGACGCCCGGGCCACGCCGAGTGCCGCGTTCAATTCATCCACGCAACCGAGCGCCTCGATGCGCGCGGAGGTCTTGGCAATACGCTTGCCAAACAACAAATCGGTTTCCCCCGTATCCCCGCGGCCGGTGATGATGCTCATGCGCGAAATGCTAGGTGGAGAAATCGTGGGGTTCAAGGACAGAGGCGTGTCACAAGGAGGGCCGGACTCCGATCCGGATGGGCGATGCTCCAATTCGCCCCCATGAAAAACGTTTTATTTTAACTCGACGGGTCCGTAGGCCTCATGGCCCGCCGGTGCGGAGGAATCCAGCCACTTGGTTGGCCAACCATGCTTCGGCATCCCATGGCACGCGGTGACCTGCGGCGGGTGCAATGGCCAGCGTGGCGCACGGGATTTCCGCCACCGCGCGTTCGGCGATGGCGCGGAATTTAGCGTCGTTTTCCCCGGCCACCCAGAGCACGGGGATGGTGATTTCATGGAGGCGTGGCCAGAGCGATTCTTGTGCACCGAGCGACCAATCGACGAAACTGCGGGCGATCTCCCTGCGCCGCATCACCATGGCCGATGCAGCTCCTTGATCGCGCGGAGAGGCACCGGCCAAGATCGGCTGGGAGTTCCACTTGGTTAGAAATTCCTGCCAGTTTCCGGTGAGGGCGGCGTTTGCCCAGGCAGCATCGTCGGCGCGGCGGGTTTCACGTTCCTGCGGGCTTTCCAATCCCGGATGCGCGGAAATGATCACAGCGGCCTGCCACGGATGGTTTTTTTCTAACAGCGCGTGCAGCGCCAACCGCCCACCCATGGAATAACCTAACAAAGCACGTCCGCCACTGCGGGCGGTCTCGCCGCTGGCATCCGCGTTGAGTGCCGGACCGAAGTCGGCGATCGGCAGCGGCTGGCATTCGAGAAACCGCCAGAGGTCCACCGCGCGAGTGCCGGTTTTCGCGGTGGCGAGGCATTTGGCAAATCCGCGAAAATCCGCCGCCATACCTGCGGCACCGTGCAGGCACCAGCATTCACAGAGCCCGGCCTCGCGGCGTTCGTCGGTTTGTTTGGTGATGCGGATCACGGTTTGGCGGTTCTCTCTTGGGCGACGCGAAGGATTTCACGCATTTTTTCCTGCATGGCAGGATCCCCGGCCAAACCCAAGAACAGGGCGATGAAGGCCACCACAATGAGGATCGAAACCACCACCATCAGCCAATAAATGATCGCCAGAAAAACTCCCAGCCCGTCGAGTTTCTTGTGATAGTCATATCCAGCGGGGCAGGCGAAACAGCGATAGCCGACCCACATGTTCAGAAAGGGCACAAAATTACCGAGAAACCACCACCGACTCATGCCGAGATTCACCAAACGTGCCAGGCCAAACCGGATCGCCACGACCAGCGGCAGGAATCCCGCGGCCAATTGCATCACTCCCTCGATATGCGGTCCCAGTTGTTGGATAAAAAACCCGCTGCTCATGGAAACCAACATCGGCCATACGAACGGAAAAATAATCGTGGCAACAAGATAACTCCGGCGCCTCGCACCCGGCCATTCTCCCAAACTCGCCATCGTGTCCTCCACAGACTCCTCAGGCGACTCATACGGGTCGACCGCAGATGACAGGTCCTCCTTCACCACAGGAGCCCCCCGACGTTCGAACAACCCCTCGATCTCGCCCGCCGGTTTCCAATCCGCCATTCCGGCGCACCACACCATGTCCAATCGCGGGTTCAGACCGCCCTCCTGTGCTTTCACCCTCAAATCGGCAAAGGTCACCGGCCCGATTTTTTCTCCTTCGATGGTATAAAACCATGCGTCCTGAGGCGTCTCGCTCATGCGTCTTCGTTACCGGCATCCCACGCTATTGTCAATAGCGGCACATCCTTCGTATTATTCTCACCACCCCACAAAAAAACGTCCGGACTTGCGTCCGGACGTTTTCCAAAAACAAACCAATGAAAAAGGTTTTTCAGCGGGAGTAGAGCTCGACGATGAGCTGCTCGTTGACGAGCGGATCAATGTCGGAACGCTCGGGCACGCGGGTCACCGTGGCTTCGAGCTTGTCCTTGTCCACATCCACCCAATCCACGCCGGGGCTTGCCTGCGTGAGATCGGTCATGCGGAGGACCAGTTGCTGGGAAGAAGGCTTGGCACCGACCTTGATGACGTCGCCGGGTTTGACCTGATAACTCGGGATATCGACGCAGCGGCCGTTCACGAGGATGTGGCCGTGGTTGACGATCTGGCGTGCGGCTTGGCGGGTATTGCCGAAACCAGCGCGGTAGCAGACGTTGTCGAGACGGGTTTCAAGGAGTTGAAGAAGGATCACACCGGTGACGCCGCGACGGCGTGCGGCTTCTTCGTAGTAACCACGGAATTGCTTTTCGAGCACGCCGTATTGGAAACGAAGCTTCTGTTTTTCGCCGAGGGCGACCGAGTATTCGCTCTTCTTCTTGCGGCCGGCGCGGACGCCGTGTTGGCCGGGCGGGAAGTTGCGACGCTCGAGTGATTTGGACGGGCCGAAGAGTGAGACGCCGAAACGGCGGCTGATCTTCGCGCGGGGACCTGTATAACGTGCCATGGTGGTGTTTGAAAAAGGGTTGGAGAATTACACGCGGCGGGCCTTCTTCGGGCGGCAGCCATTGTGAGGGATGGGAGTCACGTCGCGGATCGAAAGAATTTCCAAACCAAGACCTTGCACGGCACGGACTGCGGATTCACGGCCGGAACCCGGACCTTTCACACGCACATCCACTTCCTTGAGACCGTGGCCCATGGCTTGGCGGCAGGCATCTTGCGAAACCACCTGAGCAGCGTAGGCCGTGCTCTTGCGGGATCCCTTGAAGCCCATCTTGCCGGCGCTCGACCAACCGATCGAATTGCCGTTGGCATCCGTCACGCTGACGAGGGTGTTGTTGAAGGTTGCGGTGACATGAACAATGCCGCGATGGACATTCTTCGCGCCTTTGGCCTTGTGGATCTTGATTTCCTCCTCACCTCCGCCGATTTCGGCGAAAATGTCGCGCTTGGCTTCCTTCTTCGGCGCGCCATCGAAGGCGGCTGCTTCAGGAGCAGGGGTGGTTGCGGGTGCTGGAGCTGCTACGGGCTCAACTGCCGGCTTTACGGCAGCTTCTGGTTTGGTTTCTTCGGACATGAGTATTGTTAAAAATTATTTTTTCACGCCCACGGTCTTCTTCTTGCCCTTGCGGGTGCGAGCGTTGGTGCGGGTGCGTTGGCCACGGACCGGCAATCCACGCTTGTGGCGGATGCCACGATAGCAGTTGATCGAGGTGAGGCGTTTCAATTGTGATTGGCGCTCGCGGCGAAGATCCCCCTCGACCATGATGGACTCGGTTTGGATCACCTGGGCGATGCGCACCAGTTGCTCCTCACTGAGTTGGCCAGTGCGGATGTTTGGGTCGATACCTGCGTGTTCAAGGATCTTGGCTGCTGTGGAGCGGCCAATACCAAACATATAGGGCAGAGAAGCTTCGATGCGCTTCTCGTTGGGGATTTCAATACCTAGAATGCGTGCCATGATGTGCGTGAGTTCGCTTTACCGCGGGAATGGGCCGGATACCACCGGAGTGCCCGCGGGGCGGGTGATTTAGCAGACCGCCGGGGGCTGGCAAGCCGTAAATGGAAAAATTCGTGAAGTTTTGAAAATTTATTCCAATCCGAGGGTTTTCCTACCCCGAAAAGTCTTAAAAATCCAGATTGTGCCGCCGGGTCGTCTCAAAAAATAAATTTGTCCGACTTCGCGCATGGACAAAACAAGACGGTCTTCTAGCATCGCTCCTACCAACATACCATGGAATCCACCACCGATCTCTCCCACCAACTCCCCCCCGATGACGTCGCGGCAATCGATCAACTCGGAAAAACCTACCAAGCCTTCCGCGCCGAACTCGGTAAAATCATCATCGGTCAGGATCGCGTCATCGAGCAATTGGCGATCTGCCTGTTTGCCCGCGGCCACGCCCTGCTGATGGGAGTCCCCGGCCTGGCCAAGACCCTGTTGGTTTCCTCGGTCGCGCAGACCTTCGATCTTTCCTTCAACCGGATCCAGTTCACGCCCGACCTGATGCCAGCCGACATCACCGGTACCGACATCATCCAGGAATCCGGCGTCGGCGGGAAACGGGAGTTCGAGTTCATCAAGGGGCCGGTTTTCGCCAATATCGTGCTGGCCGACGAAATCAACCGTGCCCCGGCCAAGACCCAGTCCGCCATGCTCGAGGCCATGCAGGAAAACAAGGTGACCGTGCTCGGCAACACCTACACACTGCAACCGCCGTTTTTCGTACTCGCCACGCAAAACCCGATCGAACAGGAAGGCACTTATCCGCTCCCGGAAGCCCAACTCGACCGTTTCATGTTTCTCATCGAGGTGGATTACCCGTCCGAGGAAGAGGAGAAACGCATCGCCCGCGAAACCACCGGCACTGCCCGCGAAGCGCTCAACCATCTGCTCGACGGAGAAAAGGTGCTCGCCTTCCAACAACTCGTGCGCCGCGTCCCCGTGCCGGAACACCTTTATGAGTATGCGGTGAAAATCGTCCGCAAGACTCGCCCCGGCCAACCCGAAGCCCCACAATGGATCAAGGATACCGTCGGCTGGGGTGCCGGCCCGCGCGCCGTGCAATACCTCATCCTCGGTGCCAAATCCCGCGCCGCCCTCCGCGGTGCCTACATGGCCTCTCTGGAGGACATCGAAGCCGTCGCCTCATCCGTTCTAACACACCGCGTTATCACCAACTTCGCAGCGGAGTCGCAGGGCATGACGTCGAAGAAGATTGTCGAGCGCTTGATCAAAGAAATGCGGGAGGAGTGAGAGGGAAATTTAGTTGAGCGCGAAGAAGATTTTTTCGGGCCGTTCAGTCACACCCTATGAAAAAACCGGTAAAAACCACAATTGAGGTTCAGGGGGAGGAAATCTCGATTCTGAATACTTTGGATGGCGACTTCATTTCCCTGACGGACATGCTCAAGGCCAAGGATGGCGATTTTTTTATCTCCGATTGGCTCAGAAACCGAAACACCATCGAGTTTCTAGGTATCTGGGAATCCGTTTATAACCCCAATTTTAATTCCGGCGAATTCGCCATAATTAAAAGTCAGGCCGGTCTCAACAGTTACAAGCTCAGTGTGAAGGAGTGGGTGGAGAAAACCGGGGCTATCGGACTCAAGGCTAGCGCCGGAAGATATGGAGGCACTTATGCCCATAAAGACATAGCCTTTGAATTCGGCATGTGGATCAGCCCCGAGTTCAAAATCTACCTCATCAAGGAATTTCAGCGCCTCAAGGACGACGAAAACCGCCGACTATCACTCGCCTGGAATCTCAACCGAACCCTTTCAAAACTCAACTACCGTATCCACACGGATGCGATCAAAGCCAACCTCATCCCGCCCGAAATCACTCCGGCACAAGCAGCGATTACCTACGCCACCGAAGCGGATTTTCTTAATGTCGCGCTTTTTGGGCTAACCGCAAAACAATGGCGCGATAGCAACTCGGAACTCGACGGTAACATGCGCGATCACGCCACCATCGAACAACTCTTGGTAATGGCCAATCTGGAAAGCCTCAACTCCGAGTTCATCCACATGCAACTCCCTCCAGCAACCCGTCTCACCAAACTCAATACCATCGCCATTCGCCAGATGAATACCCTCACTGCCAGTACAGTTGGATTGCTGGATTCTTGATTCTGGCCTCTTTTCTCTCTTCCATGCATTCCTTCATCGACAACGACCTGCTTTCCCGACTCGGTGCGCTACCCATCGAGTCGCGCGTGCCGATGCTTGGCAACGTCGCTGGCAAACACCGCTCGCCGCACCGCGGGTCTTCGGTCGAATTCGCCGAATACCGGAAATATGTCCCCGGCGATGATACCCGCCGTCTCGATTGGAAGGCCTTCGCGCGCTCGGACCGTTTTTACATCAAGGAATTCGAGGCGGATACCAACCTGCGCGCCTATTTTGTCGTCGATGCCTCCGGTTCGATGAAATTTTCCGGCCATGCCGAGGCGAAAATCCAATACGCCCGCCGCATCGCCGCATCCCTCGCGTATTTGTTAGTCAATCAGGGCGATGCCGCCGGTCTGTCAATCTGCACCGACAAGCTTCACCTCGAAGTTCCGCCCAGCCGCCGCGCCGCGCACTTGGAACGTTTTTTCTCCACTCTGGGAAAACTCGAACCTACCGGTGAAACCGGGCTGATCAATGCCCTTCACACCATCGCCGAAAAAATCGGGCAACGCGCCTTCGTGGTGATTCTATCCGATTTATTCACCGACACCGCCGCGCTCGGAGATGCGCTACAACACCTCCGTTACCGCAAGCACGATATCTCGGTCTTCCACCTGATGGACCCGCTGGAAATCGGCTTCGAGTTCGAACGTCCCCACCGGTTCGTTGATCTGGAGGACGGCACCGCGCTGGTCGTCGAGCCCAACCTCATTGCCGACGAATACAAAACCGCGCTGCGTGATTTCCTCACCTCGGTGCGCGCCAAATGCCACGACGCCTCCGCTGACTACCAACTAGTCACCACCGACACGCCGCTGGAGCCATTATTGCGGGAATTTCTAACCGCGCGTTTGCCTAAGGCGAAACACTGAATTTTTAACGATGTTTTTCCTAAGTCCACTTCTCCTCTGGTTCCTGGCTGCCGCCAGTGCTCCGGTTATCATCCACCTGATCAACCGCAGGCGGCACAAGACGATCCAGTGGGCCGCCATGCAGTTCCTGCTGAAAGCCGCGCGCGAATCCCGTGGCAAAAAGAAACTCCGACACATCCTCATCCTCACCTGCCGCGCCCTCGGCATCGCCGCGCTGGCCACTGCGGCGGCCCGCCCGTTCGTTTCCGGCCTGATCGGTTGGGGCGGCGGTTCGATCGATACGGTCGTTCTCTTGTTAGATCGATCGCCATCGATGGAAATCAAACCCGGAGACGGCCTGCCATCGCGCCGCCAGTTGGTTCTTGAAAAAGTCCGTGATGCCATGGCCGGCCTCGGCTCCGCAAGGCTTGTCCTGATCGACAGCGCCACCAACAAACCGCAGGAAATCCCCGACCCCGCGATTCTCGACAAGCTCTCTGCCACCGCGGGCACTGATGCGGCGGCAGACTTCCCCACCCTGCTCACGCGTGCCTCGGAATTTCTATCCGAATCATCCGGGCGCTCGGAAGTTTGGCTGGCCTCCGACCTCCAATCATCAAGCTGGCGACCCGATGACGAGCGCTGGGCCGCAGCGCGCGCCCGACTCTCAGACCTCCCGCAGAAGCCAGCCGTCCGCGTGCTCTCGCTCACCGGCAACACCGCCGCGAATTCATCCCTGCGCATGCTTGGCACGCAGCGCGCCGGAGACGAACTCGTCATCAACCTGGAAGTCCTGCGTTCTGCGGATGCCCGTGGCACCGCAACGATCC
>CAIVKO010000044.1 GCA_903906515.1 Akkermansiaceae bacterium | reverse complement strand
GACCACCGAAAAGGAGCAGGCGATGACCTCCGTGGTTTCCGAGGTTTCCAAGACCGATCCCAAGAAAGCCGCTGAAATGCTGGCATCCATGAGCGGAGACAAGAGTAGCGCTTACCGATCGATCGCCTCGAATTACGGCGCACAGAATTTCGCCGAGGCTCAGGCTTGGGTGCGCACTCTGCCGGCAGACAAGCAGTCCGAAGCGATGGCGTCCGCCATCAGCGGTTTATCCAACAAGGATCCACAGGCGGCATCCAGGGAACTGGCGTCGATGGCGGCAGGCGATGCAAAGGACCGTGCGGTTTCGAATGTGGTCGGTGATCTTGCCCGTGTGGACCCAAAGGCGGCTGCGGCTGTGCTTACGCAACAGGGCAGCGCGGACGTGCAGCGGGATGGCATGAGGGAATTGATCCCCGCTTGGGTCAACAAGGATGCCGGGGCGGCTCTAAGTTATGCCAACTCTCTGGAGGCTGGGAAAACCCGTGATAGCGCCCTCCAGACCTATGTTTGGAGTAACAACACCGGTGCTCCGGCGGATCTGGTGAAAGTGGCCGAAACCATCGCCGATCAAGGAGACCGTGACAGGTCCATCGGCATAGCCGCAGCACGTTGGATGCGCGAGGACGCCACTGCGGCGAAGGCGTATGTGGAACAATCCACCACTTTGTCCGATGATACGAAGCAACACATCCTCGACGGTCGCAGCATGTGGGGTGGTGGCCGCGGCGGCCGCGGACGCTGAGTAATAACAAGATAGAAGCAGGAACGGTTCGACATTTGTTTTATCACGTGGTAAGACGATGTCTGAAATGGTTCCTCAGCCACCACCGGATGATCTGGCACCCGAAGCGTCCGAAACGGTGCCTCGTGCATCGCATTGGCGTAAATGGATGATGATCGGTGGAATCATCACATTGATTGTGGTGGTGGTGGGCTTGGGGATGCCTAAAGTGCTGGAATCCACCAAGAAAGGTGCTCGTTCACAAGCCATAAATAATGCCAAAGAGATCGGAATCTTACTTTATGGTTTTGACCAAGATTACGGGAGTTTTCCATGCGCCGACACCATTCCGAAGGTTCAGTCAAACAACCCGGACTCTAACATTCCACTCGGCAAGTCGTCATCCAATGATTTTTTCCGTCAATTGATCGTTTCGGGAAACCTGAATCGTGAAAATCCATTCTACGCAAAATGCTGGGACAACCCAAAGCCGGATAATGTCATGACCGGTGCAAAGGCGTTGGGAAAAGGTGAGACCCCCTTCTCTTATATCGCAGGTCTTTCGAGTTCCAAGTATCCTCCCGAGACTCCAATCGTAGTGTTTCCGTTGGTTGCAGGCAAATACCTGTTCGACTACAAACTCTGTAAGAAAGAGTATGGCGGCACGGCTATTGTTCTGTCTCTGGACAATACCGTTAGTTTTTACCCCGTCGATCAATCCGGTCGCGTTTTCATCAACGGCAAGGATATCTTCGATCCCTCCCAACCGTTCTGGCAGGGCAAGGCCCCTGACGTGAAGTGGCCGGAGTGATTTCCTGGAAGCGGAGACGCCATTACCACAACATCGAGCTGAAACAGAGGTCCTTGTGAACATACCTCGCCTCTGACTTAGGCGAGGCATGATTCCCACTATATCATATCCAAACCGACAAGCAGGCCCATGTAGCGAGCCTGGGTTTTATCAATGAGGATGGAGGACTCCGGTGTCACCGTTTCGTTGCTGGAACCGTCGGTGTAAACCTCGATTTCGATGGCGGGGATGTAGATGTCGAAGGGGGCTTTCTTGGTTTTCATTTTCGTTTCTTTTGTGCGAGGGATCAGTGGTCAGCGGGAGAAGATGCCAGTGTTCAGCGGGCGTTTGCTCGGTGGCGCTTGAAAATTTCCAACGTGCGTGCGCGTTCCTTGCCGTGGTCCAGGCATGGGAGCGGGTATCCGGGAGCCAGCGGTTTTCCGTCGGCTGGAGGTGCTGCGAATTTCGCGGCATCGACATTCGCCAACTCCGGAATCCAGCGTTTGATGTAGGTGCCGGCCGCATCGTATCGCGCGCTTTGGGACCATGGGTTTTGGATGCGGAAATAAGGTGCGGCATCCGCCCCGGTGCCGGCCGACCACTGCCAACCGCCGTTATTAGAGGCAATCTCCCCGTCCAACAGATGGCGCATGAAGTGGGACTCCCCTTGTTTCCAATCCACGTGCAGGTCTTTGGTGAGAAACATCGCCGTGATCATCCGGACCCGGTTGTGCATGTGCCCGGTGGCCAGCAATTCGCGCATTCCGGCATCCACGATTGGAAAACCCGTCTGACCGGCTTTCCAGAGTTCGAATAGTGGACCGGGTTCGGCCCATGGCAATCCGCGCCAATCGGTGTTGAATTCCACATCGAGCACGTGGGGAAAATGATCGAGAATCGCGAAATAAAACTCCCTCCATGCCAACTCCTTGATGAAGGTATCGATCCCCGCACGTCCGAGCGGATTAGCAAGCGCGCGGGCCTTCATGGCCGATGAAAAAACCGTTCGGATAGAAATCAGGCCAAATCGTAAATCCTGTGAGATTCTTGAGGTGCCATCCGCCGCCGGAAAATCCCGATGCGCGAGGTATGCCTGGATTTTCCCGTGCACGGCGGCCTTCAGCCTGTCCCGGGCCGCCCGTTCGCCAGGCTCCGGAATCCGTATGGAGGGAACTGTCAATCCCCAGTGCGCCACGGTGGGAAGCGGTTCGGATTTAAGAATCGCGGGCGTCCGCAGTGTTTTGGGCTTACCCACTGGCTTGGGCTTTGCAAGCGACAACCAATTCCGGCTGTAGGGAGTGTAAACCCGATATGGCTGCCTGCCCTGGGTTAGAACTTCGTCGGGTCGATGCAGCGATACATCATCGTATCCATGGCAATCGATCCCGATTTCCAGACACATTTTCCGCACCCGCGCCTCAACAAGCTTTCCATAAGGATCCGGGTCTTTGTTGAAATGGATCGCCACAGCACCACATTCGGCCGCCAATCGGCGCAATCCCTCCACCACATCCCCGTGACGGATCAACAATCGTCCGCCTAGGGTTTCAATATTCCGGGACAACGAAGCAAGGCAGCCACAAAGGAAATGTTGCCGACCTGCCCCGGTCCATGCGTGATCACGCTTCCATGATGACGGAAAATAGACAGGAATCACAGGCAGGCCTGTTTCCGATGCACGAATCAACGAAGAATTATCCGCGATTCTTAAATCGCGGCGAAACCAATGAATCACCGACGACATTTGGCCAATCACGAGGTCAATCCCTCACAAGCCGGGGCTGTCAAAAAAGAATGAATAACCCCGGCCATGGGAATTCACACCGCATCCGCAAGGAGTTTTTCGGCCTTACGAATCGTGGTTGGGGTCAGCTTTCCGTCCACGCGTTTCGCGCCATCGATGATTGCCTTGAGTTCCGCGAGGGCTTTCTCGGCAGCAGCGAGCGACTTTTTAGGTCCCTCGAACTTTTTGTCAGGGAAGTAGCGGGTGAATGTGGTGCCGGCCCTGCTGATGCAGAGACGCCATCCTTCAAATGCCGCACTTTCGTAGGTGAATCTGGTAAGGTTTTTCTTTGATTTCATAGGGTTATTGTTTGAATGCATTCGCCACTTACCCCATTTTCGTCGGGAAATCTAGCAAAAATTTATCAAAAAGATCATTTTTTTGATGAAATTTGGCAAAAATTGGTTTGCAAGCAGTCGCAAGGCGGCATTTAGTCCGCGTCCCGGGCATTTCAAACACGCCGTCGGTCCTCCGCTTCGTCCCATCAATTGGGGTGAATTTGCCCGCTGGAGGGTAACCCGGCATTCCAAAATACAATATGTCAGCCGTTAAACTTGCTCGTTTCGAGCTCCCCAACCGCCTCGTTCGCAACGAGGATACCGCCACCGATACCTACGCCCAGTTCATCGCCGAGCCTTTTGAGCGCGGATATGGCCACACGATCGGTAACTCCCTACGCCGCGTGCTCCTCTCCTCGCTGGAAGGTGCCGCCATCACTTCCGTCCGCATCGCGGGCGTGCAGCACGAATTCTCCAGCCTCCCCGGCGTGGTGGAAGATGTCACCGACATCGTGCTCAACCTGAAGAAGGTGAAATTCATCCACAACGAGAAGGAGCCCCGCATCCTCACCATCAAGGTTGAGAAAGAAGGCGTGGTCACCGCTGGTGATATCCAAGCCGACCATATTTTCGATGTGGTCAACAAGGATCAGCTCATTTGCACCCTCGACAAGAAGGTGAAGTTCGACTGCGAATTCGAAGTCCGCGTCGGCCGTGGTTTCTCCACTGGCGATGAAAACAAGCGCAAGGACCAACCGATCGGCGTCATTGCCATCGACTCGATCTTCTCCCCTGTTACCCGCGTCAAGTATGCCGTGGAAACCACACGGGTCGGCCAGATGACCGACTTCGACAAGCTGGTGCTCGATATCTGGACCGACGGTCGCATCACTCCGCAAGACGCGCTTCTGCAAGCATCCGCGATTCTCCGCCACCACCTCGACGTGTTCGTCAACTACGATGAAAACGCAGTGGACTTCGAAGAAGCACCGGCCGAGTCCAGCGAGGAAAACGCCGCTCTCAAGAAGCTTCTCAACATGTCGGTCAACGAAATCGAACTCTCGGTTCGTGCCGCCAACTGCCTCAACAACGCGAACATCACCACGGTGGGCCAACTCGCGATGAAGTCCGAAGCAGAGATGCTCAAATACCGCAACTTCGGCAAGAAGTCGCTCAACGAAATCAAGGACAAACTCGTCGAGCTCGGTCTCGGTCTTGGCATGACCTTCGAACCCTCGTTGCTGGCCGGTGCCGCCGCCGCCTCCCGCGGTCCGCGTCTCGGTGCGGAAGACGAGGCTCCGGTCGGACTTGCCGACCTGATCGCCCAAAACCTTGACGAATAACCCCTAACTTCTAACTTTAAAAAGAATCATCCGATGAGACATCGTAGCAAAACTGTAAAACTGAAGCGCAACGCCTCGCACCGCAAGGCATTGCTTTCCAACCTGGCCTGCAGCCTGATCCAGCACGGCCGTATCAAAACCACCCTCGGCAAGGCCAAGGCCCTGCGCCCGGTGGCGGAAAAACTGGTCACCCTCGCCAAGCGCGACGACCTGCATTCCCGCCGTTTGGCCATTGCCTTCCTTCACCAGAAGGAAACCGTCAAGAAACTGTTCTCCGAAGTGGCCCCCGCTTCCAAGGACCGTCAAGGCGGCTATTGCCGGATCACCAAACTCGGCGCCCGCATGACCGACTCCGCCCAGATGGCTGTCATCGAGTGGGTCGACCGCGTCGTGGCTGCCACTGCGGAAGTCGTCGAGGAATCCGCCGAAACCGAAGCGAAGACCGCTGCGGAATAATCCGGTAATCCGATCCATCATTCCAAAACCGCCTGTGCCCCAAGCGCAGGCGGTTTTTTCCGTCTAGCGCTATCGACATCCCCGGTGGCACATGATGAAATAGCGGCGATGACGGATGGTTCGTTGCTCCTGCTAGGCCTTTCGGGTCCGGAACTCACTCCGGACGAGGCGGATTTATTCAAAAGAATTCAACCGGCGGGTTACATCCTTTTCACGCGCAACATCGTATCTGCGGAACAAACACGCAGGCTCACCGATGATCTGCGCGGGCTATCCAGGATACTGCCGATCATCGGCATCGACCAGGAGGGCGGACGGGTCACCCGGACCACCGGGATCGCACCCGCCGCGCCATCGGCCCCCGCCTTGGCCGCTGTGGGGAACATGCGGCACATCGCAGATGCGGCGGTGTTGACGGCGGACCTTCTTCGCTTGTTAGGCATCAACCTGAACTTCGCTCCGGTATTGGATCTAGATCATTTTCCCGGCGTCCAGAACGCGCTGCGCGGCCGTTGCTGGGGACGCGATCCTCAGCGGGTGATCGACTATGCCGGCCATTGGAACCGATGGATGCGCAAACGTGGCGTGGCCGGCTGCGGAAAACATTTCCCGGCTTGCGGACGTGCGCTTTCCGACCCCCATCACGATCTGCCGTCCTCACCCGCCACACTGGACGAGTTGCTGCGCGAGGATGTCATTCCCTACACCGCGCTGATGCCGGAGCTGGATGCCGTGATGCTGGCACATGTCGAGTTTCCTAACATCGATCCGGATTTCCCCGCATCGCTTTCACCACGCGTCATCCGCCGGTTTCTGAGAGACCAGCTCGGATTCGACCGACACCTCGTCCTAACCGACGACCTCGACATGACGGCGATCAGCGGTCGCTACGGACGGGGCGAGGATGCCAAGCTCGCAATCTCGGCGGGCAACGACCTCGCGATGATCTGCCACCGCACGGACACGGCGGAAATCGCAGCGCGGGCGATCGCCGAACTGCCGCGCAACATCACGGCGGTGGCGCGGGAGAGAGTGGAGGAATTCCGTTGGAAAACCCTGCAACATCCCCATATCTGGTCGGACCAAAAATGGGCGGATACCTGCGCCGGACTCTCCAAACTGGCCGACAGCTATGACGAAGAAACCACGACTGGCACGTCCAGTCCGGTGGTGGGATATTAACGCCCGGGTCCTTCCTCAAGCAATCTGCGGAGGCGGTTTTTCATCGAAACCTTTCCGACCGCGCTGAGCCGGTCCACGAACAACACTCCGTTGAGATGGTCGATTTCATGCTGCAAGGCGCGTGCGAGCAGCCCGTCGGTTTCCACCACAAGCACTGATCCATCAAGCTGCGGCAAGGTCGCCTTCACCGCAGAGGGCCGACGGACTTCCGTGCGGATGCCGCGGATGCTCAGGCAGCCTTCCGTGCCCATTTCCTTTTCCTGGCTGTAGACCAACTCAGGGTTGATGAAAACCAATGGCATGATCGATTCCAAGCAGGCATCCTCGCCATTGACCTTGAGAAACGAGACGCACTCGGGATCGTGTGAGACATCGATCACCGCAAGTCGCACGTCCTCAGCCACCTGTGGAGCCGCCAATCCCACGCCGTTCGCGTCCACCATCGTGTCGAGCATATCAGCGACAAGTTGCATCACGTCATCGTTCACTTCGGTGACGGGACGGCAGCGTTGGCGGAGGATGGGATGGCCGTATTGGACAATTTCGCGAATCATGGTCGGTGTGGAAAAATGGTCGGTGTGGAAAAACGATCCATAAACAGGTTTGGACCAAACGTCAAATCCGGCCCACATTTTATCCAACCCCAATCGGGGTTGCGTCCGGAATGGATGGCCGATTCATCATGACATGCGCATTTGAAAAAATCACCCGCCCGCTAGACCACTTTACCAAAGAGCGAAAATCCGCCGGATTCCTCGATTTGGATGTCGAGCAATCGGCCGACGAGGCGGTCTGGCTCGCCATCGAAGATGACGACCTTGTTCTGCGCGGTGCGTCCCGTGAGGCGGGTGGCCTTGGTTTTGGATGGACCTTCGCAAAGGACCTGCTGGGTGGTGCCGACGATAGCGGCGTTTTTCGCGATGGCGATGCGGTTGACGACATCCAGCAAGCGCTGGTTGCGGCTTTCCTTTTCCGGTTCGGAAAGTTGATCCTCCATCTCTGCCGCCGGGGTATTGCGGCGTTTCGAATAGCGGAAGACAAAGGCGTTGTCGAATTGCAGGCGCTCGACGGTATCGATCGTCATCTGGAAGTCCTCCACGGTCTCGCCGGGGAAGCCAACAATGATGTCGGTGGTGATGGCGATGCCGGGACGAGCGGCCTTCATTTTCTCGCAGATCTCGATGAACTTTTCGTTGCGATACGGTCGACGCATCTCGCGCAGGATGCGATCCGATCCGCTCTGCATCGGAAAATGAATGTGCGAGCAAAGTTTCGGCAGATAAGTGAAGGCGGCGATGAGATCGTCCCGGTAACCGATCGGATGGGGGGACGTGAAACGAATGCGCTCGATCCCCTCGATTTCGTGCACAGCTTCGAGAAGCTGGACGAAGGGCGACTTGCCGTTGATTTTCGGGAACTCGTTGCGTCCGTAGAGATTGACGATCTGCCCTAACAAAGTCACCTCCTTCACGCCATTGGCGGCGAGGTGACGGACTTCTCCGATGATATCATGGATGGGTCTCCCACGTTCCTTGCCGCGCGTATCCGGCACGATGCAGAACGAACAGCGCATGTTGCAGCCCTGCATGATGGAAACAAAAGCCGACGACTCGCGGGGCTTGACCACATGATCACGAATGGTGTTTTGCGAGCCCTCTTCTTCGGCCACATCGCAAACACTATCACCACGCAACGAGTAGGTCGGATCGTCCATGCGGGCTTCGAGACGCCGCTTGAGGATGGTGTCCACGTATTCAAAAACCCGGTGATATTTCTGCGTGCCAACGACCACATCCAGGCTCGGCACGGCTTTGAAAAGTTCGTCACCGCGTGACTGGGCCATGCAGCCCATGAATCCATAGACGACATGTTTCCGATCGCGTCCGGCGTGCATCATGTGGCCCATTTTCCCGAGCGCTTTCTGCTCCGCCTGATCACGCACGGAACAGGTATTGATCAAAATGGCATCCGCCTCATTTTCCTTCGTCGTGACCGTGTAGCCTCCCTCGCTGAACGTGCGCAGGACTTGTTCCGAGTCGCGCTCATTCATCTGGCATCCGTAGGTTTTGAGGTAAATTTTCGGCATGGAATTTCCGGGTCGGGCGCGCAAGCTAAGCCGGAAAAACCGGAGATTCAAGACCGCAGGTTTTTGATTTTTGAAGTGATGAAACAAGGCACAAGTCAAAATCAACAAGCCGCGAAACAGCTTGTCCGTCGTAACCTTCTTGACCTCCATAGCCTCAGTGCCGGTGGTGGCGAAGACGAATGTTCGACGCATTTTCGCCCCGTTCAACTATAGTTCTATTGAACACATTTTAGTTGACCTGACCGCCATTTGGATGCACTTCTTCCGGCAGTGGAACGATCACTCACCGCCCTATTCGTCGATTGCGACTCCTTCTTCGCATCGGTCGAGCAACACCTGGATCCCAGCCTCCGTGGCAGGCCGGTGGGGGTTGCCCCGGTGATGGCGGAGAGTTCCTGCTGCATCGCCGCCAGCTACGAGGCCAAGGCCTGCGGAGTGAAGACCGGCACCCGCATCAGCGACGCACGGATCCTATGTCCCGGCATCGCCATCGTGGAATCCAAACCTCCCGAATACATCCGCTACCACCACCGCGTCATCGAGGCGGTTGAGGATTGCATCCATGTGGAAGCGGTCCTGAGCATCGATGAAATGTGGGCATGGCTGCCCTACAATCTGCGCGAGCCGTCAACCGTGGAAAACCTCGGCAGGAAAATCAAGGAATCCGTCACTCGGAACGTATCGCCGGTGATCAAAGTGAGCGTGGGCGCAGGCCCTAACAAATTCCTGGCAAAAATGGCCAGCAAGATGCGCAAGCCGGACGGGCTGTTCATCATCGAACCGCGTGATCTGCCGGAGATCCTCCACCCGCTCGCGCTCCGGGATTTGACAGGCATTGCTCGCAGCATGGAAGCGAGGTTGCACGCGGCTGGAATCCATACGGTGGAGAGTCTTTGCGCAGCCTCAAAGCCCGTTCTGCACAGGGTCTGGGGCGGAGTGATGGGTGACCGGCTTTGGCATTTGCTGCGCGGTGATGAAATCCCGGATCTGGTATCCGCCCGAAAATCCATCGGCCACAGCCATGTGCTCCCACCGGACTGCCGCACCCCGGATCGTGCATGGCCGGTGCTCTGCAAGTTGCTGCACAAGGCCTGCGAACGACTCCGTTCCCACGGCCTGCTCACGGGTGCCCTGACGATGCAGCTTTCGTTTCTCCAAGGAGTGTCTTGGGCATCCGAAGCCCGCATCGACGAATCCGATTCGACGTTGGAGTTGATACGCCTGCTGGACCGCCTGTGGCGTGACCGACCTGAGCCGAATTGCCGGATTCTACAAGTGGGCGTGGTCCTCACGCGGCTTTGTGATCCCGGCAATCATACGCCATCCCTTTTCCAAACCGTTTCCGACACCATGGCCTCCCCGAATCAGGAAAAACACAAGCGACTCGATACCACTCTCGACAAACTGCGGGCCCGCTACGGCCGCCATGTGGTTTATTATGGCAGCGTTCAAGACAGCCGGGACAACGCGCCCATGCGCATCAGCTTCACCCATGTCCCGGACATCGATGTGGAACAGGATTGAATGTCATCTGTGAATTTGAAGCCCTCGGAAAACAACCAGCGATTGACTTGCCAAACCCTTTTTGAACTGGCAAAGTAGTCTTGTTCGCCACCCTCGTTTGCACGCATCTGGAGACGACAAATCAAGGAAGTCCATGCCGAAAAAAATTTCCAAAATTGCCAAGTCCCTCAAGGAACTCGGAGAGATCCAGGTCACTGAGTGGGACTTCATGGCGCTCCTGAACAAGGATATCAAGGAACTTGAAATCGGAAACTCCCTCAGAAAATTGGGAAACATCCAGGTAACGGAGTGGGATTTCAAAAGCTTCATCAACAAGGATATCAAGGAACTTGAAATCGGACGTTCCCTCAAAAGGCTGGGAAACATCCGGGTGACGGAGTGGGACTTCAAAGGACTCCTCAACAAAGAGATTGAAATCGTGCGCCCCCTCAGGCGGCTGGGAAACATCCGGGTGATGGAGTGGGATTTCAAAACTGCGATGCCAACGGTGAGCAAAATCGCCCACCAGGAGGTTGATGTCGTCGATCTGATCAAGCGTGCCGCCAACTACAAGGTCATCGACTGGGATTTCAAAAGCGCCGAACCGGAGGAACAGAAGCCCGCACGAAAAAAAGCGGAGAAACGGCCGAAAAAATCCCTGAGCCGGAAGAAATTGAATTCGATCGTGAACCGATTGAAACATTTCCTCCAATACGTCGCCGTCAACTTGATCGATCAACCGGACCTCGCAGAGATCAAGATCCAGGAAATCGCGCCGGGTGTAGTGCGCTTCAAACTGGTGCTGGTGAAAAGAGATGTGGCAATGCTGATCGGCACGGAAGGCCACACGGCTACAGCCATCCGCAGCATCCTGAAAGCCACTGCCGAGACACACGGACTGCATGCATTGCTGGAAATCCTCACGCACGAAGAGGAAGCAACTCTGATGCACGAGGAAGCCTGGAAATCCCGTGGCAACGCCACCCGAACATCAAACTCAAATCTTGCACTCGCCGATTCCCCGTTGGTTCCGCTTTCAAAGAGACTTTAAAAGTTGGAATCAACGGCCCCGGCGCTGCCGGACTGCGGCGGCTAGCACATTCAGGGTGTCCACCGTATCCTCCCAGCCGAGACACGCGTCAGTCACCGATTGACCGTAGGCCAGCGTATCAAGCCCGCCGACCAGCTTTTGGCTTCCGGCCACCAAATTGGACTCGATCATCACCGAAGTGATGACCTTGCATCCTGCGGCAATCTGGTCGGCCACGTTTTTCGCGACCAGAGGCTGGTTGCGGTAATCCTTGAGGGAATTGCCGTGCGAGCAATCCACCATCACCGATTCGGTCAGATTGTTGTCACGCAACATGCCTGCGGCCTTATCGATGCTGGATTTTTCGTAGTTTGGCCCGGATTTTCCGCCGCGCAGAATCAAGTGGCAGGATGCATTGCCGGTGGTGGAAACGATGGCAGAGACCCCTTGTTTGGTCACCGAGAGGAAATGGTGGGGGCATGAGGACGACTGGATCGCGTCGATGGCGATCTGGATGGATCCGCCGGTGCCGTTCTTGAATCCGACGGGCATGGACAGGCCGGACGCCAATTCGCGGTGGACCTGGGATTCCGTGGTGCGGGCACCGATGGCTCCCCAGGCGATCAGATCCGCGATGAACTGCGGTGAAATGGTGTCGAGAAACTCCGTCCCGGCCGGGATTCCCTTGTTGGCGAGGTCCAGAAGTAGCTTGCGGGCCACCCGCAGGCCTTGGTTGATGTCGAACGAATCATCCAGATTCGGATCATTGATCAAACCCTTCCAGCCCACCGTGGTCCGCGGCTTTTCAAAATAGACACGCATCATCACAAACACGTCGTCCTTGAGATCGTCCGCCACTTTTTTCAATTTTTCCCCGTATTCCATGGCCGCCTCGGGATCATGGATCGAGCAAGGGCCCACCACCGCAAGCAAACGGTCGTCGTCGCCCCGTAAAATGGCATCGGCCTGGGCACGGGCGTCTGCAACCAACTCGGATGCCTGCTCGGTCAGCGGCAAATAATACGCCAGAACCGCCGGGGAAATAAGCGGATTCATCCCAGTGATTCGGAGGTCGTCGGTGCGGTGATGCGTCACGCCGCCCACCATGAACAGCGCACTAAGGCCTAGGCAAGACAAGTATTCCCACTTCCTGAAAATTTCCGGTTTCCAATCCGGCATTCCCGAGCTTCAATGCCGCCCGACCATGAGCCACCCTACATTCCGCATCGCCCTCGGAGCCGATCACGGCGCCCTCGACCTCAAAAACGCCGTCGCAGCCCACCTCAAAACCCTCGGTCACGAAGTCCATGATTTCGGCACCCAAACCAAGGAATCCGTGGACTATGCCGAATACGCGAACCTCGTTTCACGCGGCGTCGCTGACGGCACTTATGATTTCGGCATCCTAGCCTGCACCTCCGGCGTTGGCATGTGCATCGCCGCAAACCGCCACCACCACGTCCGCGCCGCGAACATCCGCTCGGTCGAGGAAGCCATCATCATCCGCAGCCACAACAACGCCAACGTACTCTGCCTCGCCGGCAAATACACCGATGCCGCCACCTCCATCGCCATGGTGGACGCATTCCTCAACACCGCATTCGAAGGCGGCCGCCACGCAAGCCGCGTCTGCAACTCATCCGGCAGCCGCATCGAACACAATGACCCTGCCATCTACGCGGCCATCACCGCCGAGGAAAACCGCCAGCGCAACAACATCGAGTTGATCGCATCCGAAAACTTCACCTCCCCTGCCGTGATGGAGGCCCAAGGCTCGGTGCTGACCAATAAATACGCCGAAGGCTACCCCGGAAGACGTTGGTACGGCGGCTGCGAAAACGTCGATGTCGTAGAGCAACTCGCGATCAACCGCGCCAAGGAGCTTTTCGGCGCGGACCACGCCAACGTGCAACCCCACTCCGGCTCACAAGCGAACACCGCCGTCTATTTCTCCGTGCTACAACCCGGCGACAAGATCTTCACCATGGACCTCGCTCACGGCGGACACCTCACCCACGGACACAAGGCGAATTTCTCGGGTCGTTTCTATGAAGTCACCCATTACGGCGTGTCTCCGGATGACGAGCGCATCAACTACGAAGAGCTCGAAAAAACCGCCCGCGAACTCAAACCCAAGTTGATCACCGTGGGTGCCTCCGCCTACCCGCGCGCCATCGATTTCGAACGCATGGGCAAACTCGCCCGCGAGATTGGTGCCTATCTATTTGTCGATATGGCACACATCGCCGGCCTCGTCGCCGCAGGACTGCACCCGAATCCCGTTCCGCACGCGGATTTCGTGACCTCCACCACCCACAAGTCGCTGCGCGGCCCACGTGGCGGCATCATCCTCTGCAAGGAGGAGTTCGCGAAAAAAATCGACTCGCAGGTATTCCCCGGCATTCAAGGTGGACCGTTAATGCATGTCATCGCCGCCAAAGCCATCTGCCTGGGCGAGGCGCTCAAACCGGAGTTCAAGACCTACTCGGAACAAATCATCAAGAACGCCCAAGCGATCGCCACCCGTCTAACCGAACACGGGTTCCGCATCGTTTCCGGCGGCACGGACAACCACCTCATGCTGGTGGACCTCCGCCCGAAAGGCCTCAACGGCGCAGACGCTTCGCACGCCCTCGATGAAGCGGGCATCACCGTCAACAAAAACGGCATCCCCTTCGATACCGGCAGCCCGATGAAACCCAGCGGCATCCGCATCGGCACACCCGCCGTCACCACCCGCGGCATGAAGGAAGCCGATGTCATCCAAGTCGCCGACTTCATCCACGAAGCGCTCTCGGACCACACCAACACCGCCAAACTCCACGCCCTCCGCGAACGCGTCTTCGCCTTCAACCGCGCATTCCCGCTTCCGTGGTGAGGCTGAAATTTTGAATGTTGGATTTTGAATATTGAATTAAGCTGACGCATTTCTCTTCCATTCAGAATTCAAAATTTAAAATTCAAAATTGTGCCATGAACCCCTTCCGTGAAGATCTCTCCGCCCGTTCATCTGCAGAACCCTGCACGATTGTCATCTTCGGGGCCACCGGGGATCTAACACACCGCAAACTCATCCCGGCTCTCTATCACCTCGCGGTGGATGGCGAACTGCCGACCGGCGTGAAAATCATCGGTTTCGCACGCCGCGCCAAATCCGATCAGGAATTCCGCGACGGCCTCGCCGAAATCAACCGCAAGATTTCCCGCTCCGGCCACGACGAGCGTGTTTGGAATCCCTTCATCGAAACAGTCAGCTATCACACATCCGAGTTCACCGATGCCGAGGGCTACCGCAAACTCGCGGAAAAACTCGACGCCATCGACTCCGCACGCGGCGGCAAGGGCAACCGCCTGTTCTACATCGCCTCCGCCCCGGAGTTCTTCGACGATATTCTCATCCAACTGAAAAATGCCGGACTCAACCATGCTGGCAACGGTTGCTGGGCGCGAGTGATCGTGGAAAAACCCTTCGGCATCGATCTCGCGACCGCGAAACATCTCAACGAAGTCGTCAACGCCACGTTTCACGAAAAGGACACCTATCGGATAGACCACTACCTCGGCAAGGAAACCGCGCAGAACCTGATGGTGCTGCGCTTCGCCAACGCCATCTTCGAACCGCTCTGGAACAGCAAATACATCAACCACGTCCAAATCACCTGCTCGGAAAACCTCGGCATGGAAGGCGGACGCGGTGCCTATTACGACACCGCCGGTGCCCTGCGGGACATGGTCCAGAACCACCTGCTCCAACTCCTCAGCCTGGTGGCCATGGAACCACCCACCGATCTAACCGCCGACGGCATCCGCGATGAAAAGGTCAAGGTCATCCGATCGCTTCGCAAGTGGGACACTGCGGAAAAAGTCGCCGCCAACGTCGTCCGCGCCCAATACGCCGCCGGTCATGTCGATGGCGTGCCCGTCCCCGGATACCGCGAGGAAGACCGCGTCAACCCGCAATCCGATACCGAAGCCTACGTGGCCGTCAGACTGCTCATCGACACCTGGCGCTGGAGCGGCGTGCCATTCTACATCCGCATGGGCAAACGCCTGCCAAAAAAATCCACCGAGATTTCCATCCACTTCAAGGACGCACCCTGCGTGCTTTTCAACGCCTCCTGCGGCGGCGTCCCGGGCGGCAATGTGCTCGTCATCCGCATCCAACCGGACGAGGGAATCTCGCTGCGCATGGTTTCCAAAATCCCCGGCAACAACCTGCGCATGGAACCCGTGAAAATGGATTTCCACTACGCCACCAGCTTCGGAAAAACCAGCCCGGAAGCCTACGAGCGACTATTGTTAGACGCGATCGCCGGAGACGCCACCCTCTTCGCCCGCCGCGACGAAGTCGAAGAAGCCTGGAAATTCATCGACCACATCGAGCACGCCTGGCACAAGTCCCCCACCCCGCCGCCTATGGCTGAATTCATCGCTGGCACCTGGGGCCCCAAGGAAGCGGACGACCTCCTCCTGCAGGACGGCAACCAGTGGCGGCGGCTTTAATAGGCCAAAAACTACTGAATACTTATTTCATTGCCGTCCCACAAACTGAGCATGACGAGCCCTGAGCCTTGAATCCACAACAGCAACCGCCCCATCTCCCCCAAATTCCGCACCGTTTGTGAATGAATGTCCACTCCCTGACCGTAAGCAACCTACCCTATGAAAAACACAGCCATCCTTGCCTCTCTTTTCTTCTCCGCCGCCTGCCTGCTGCATGCCGAAATCCCAATCAAACCCGGAGAAAAAGTCGCTTTCCTCGGTGATTCGATCACCCAACAAGGCCAAGGCAGTCCTGGCGGCTACGTACAATTGATCGGCAGCGGACTCGCAGCCAATGGAGTGAAAATCGAAATCGTCGGAGCCGGCATCAGCGGCCACAAATCCAACCAGATGCTGGAACGTTTGGGCCGCGATGTGTTGAGCAAAAAACCCCAATGGATGACTCTGAGTTGTGGTGTCAATGATGTCTGGCACGGTGCGAATGGCGTCCAGCTTGAGGATTACAAAAAGAACATCACCGCCATCATCGACCAAGCCCAAGCAGCGGGAGTCAAGGTGATGATCCTCACATCCACCATGATCAAGGAAGATCAGGCGACTGCCGAAAATCAAAAACTCGTCGGCTACAATGATTGCCTCCGCGCCCTGGCCAAGGAAAAGAAATGCTTGATCGCCGATCTCAACGCCGACATGCAAGCCACCATCGCCGAAGCCGCCAAGACCCGTCCGACCAAGGGCAACTATCTGACCAGCGATGGCGTCCACATGGCCTCTGCCGGCAATGTGATGATGGCCACCGGCGTCCTCAAGGGCTTCGGTCTCAATGCCGATGAAATCACCAAAGCCAAAAACGTCTGGCTCGATATCCCGAACACATCAAATCTTGCCGCGAAAATGAGCATCTCACAGCGCCAGGCACAACAACTCGACAAACTCGCCGCCGCACGCAACACCACTGCGGACAAACTCATCAACGATGAGTTCACCAAACTGGTGACCGGCCTTCTGGATTCCTCCAGTCGCTAATTTCCAATAAGGATCAAACCTTCTGAGCCACTCCGTGAAACCAAGGTGCGGAATCGGATCGAGGTGATGGGATTGCGCCCGTTCCCTCCTTCCATTCACCGGACCGTTGCGGAATACTCCTGCCACCCGTGGCGGCAGGATGCATCGCATAGCGCAAATCGCATGACCGAAGGCAAAACGGTCCTAGCCACAATATGGCCGCCTCTGAGAACTCTGCGTCTCAGCATTTCGCTGAAATCCTTTGTGGATGCCCAATCCACGCCTTCCCCCCTGCATTTACCCCTTGATCAAATCGCGTGAGGGGGTTTCCCTGTCGCCCGCATGAACGACCGCAAGACTCTCGACGAACGCCAGCAGATGACCGACCTGGAGCGCCTCCGCCACTCCTGCGCCCACGTCATGGCCACCGCCATCCTGCGCATTTGGCCGGACGCCCAGTTCGCCTATGGCCCGCCGATCGAAAATGGATTTTACTACGACTTCGACATGAAGCACCGGATCACCCCGGACGACTTCGAGAAAATCGAGGCGGAAATGAAGAAAATCGCCAAGGACAACCAGAAGTTCGAATACAAGGCGATCGCGCGCGACGAGGCGAAAGCCATGGCCGAGTCCGGCCGACTCGGCGGGCTCACCGAGCGCCCCGGAAATCCGTCCCGCTTCAAACTCGACCTCATCGACAAGATCCCCGAGGGCGAACAAATCTCGTGTTTCCAAAACGGCGACTTCATCGACCTCTGCGCTGGCCCGCACGTTGGATACACTTCGAAGTGCAAAAACGTGAAACTCATGTCGGTTTCATCCTCGTTCTACTTGGGCGATGAGAAAAAAGGCCAACTCCAGCGCCTCTACGGCACAGCCTTCGAAAACAAGGAACTGCTAGAAGAACACCTCAACCGGCTCGAAGAAGCGAAAAAACGCGACCACCGCCGCCTCGGCAAGGAACTCGGGCTTTTCCACATCGATGAAATGGTCGGCCAAGGACTCATCCTCTGGAAACCCAAAGGTGCCCTCGTCCGCCGCGCGCTTCAGGAATTCATCACCGAAGAACTCGACAAACAGGGTTACTCGCAGGTTTACACCCCGCACATCGGCAAGCTCGATCTCTACCGCACTTCCGGCCACTTCCCCTACTATCAGGAAAGCCAGTTCCCAGCCATCGCCGAGCGCGATGTGTTGGAAAAACTCGCCGACGAGGATGCCACCTGCGCCACTCTCATCAACGGCCTGTCGGACGGAACCTTCGAAGGTTACCTGCTCAAGCCGATGAACTGCCCGCACCACATCAAGATCTTCGCGAGCGACCATCACTCCTACCGCGACCTTCCGGTTAGACTCGCCGAATTCGGCACCGTCTATCGCTGGGAACAATCCGGCGAACTCGGCGGTATGACCCGCGTCCGTGGCTTCACCCAGGACGACGCCCACTTGTTCTGCACGCCCGATCAAGTCGCCGCCGAAGTCACCGGCTGCCTCGACCTCGTCAAAAAGGTCCTCAAAACCCTTGGCATGAACGATTACCGCGTCCGCCTCTCGCTGCGTGATCCAGAGAGCGACAAATACGTCGGCTCCGCCGAAAACTGGGACAAGGCCGAAGACGCGCTGCGCGAAGCGGTGCAAACGCTCGGCGTCGAATACACCGAGGAAATCGGTGAAGCCGCATTCTATGGCCCGAAAATCGACTTCGTCGTCAAGGATGTCATCGGCCGCGATTGGCAGCTCGGCACCGTGCAGGTGGACTACAATCTCCCTGTTAGATTCGGCCTCAGCTACGTCGGAGCGGACAACCAACCGCATGTTCCGGTCATGATCCACCGCGCGCCTTTCGGCTCGATGGAACGTTTCACCGGTCTGCTCATCGAGCACTTCGAAGGCAAATTCCCGACCTGGCTCGCCCCGGAACAAGTCCGCATCCTGCCGATCTCCGAGAAAACCCTCGAACACGCCGAAGCCGCCGCCGCCAAACTCGCCGACCTCGGCGTCCGCCTAACGGTCGACCGCAGCAGCGACAAGATCGGCGCGAAAATCCGCAACGCCCGCCTCGACCGCGTCCCCTACATGCTCGTCATCGGCCAGCGCGAGGCCGACGAAGGCACCGTTTCCGTCCGCCACCGCGACAAAGACGACCTCGGTGCTAAACCGCTGAACGAGTTCATCGCGGAGATCACGGCGGAGATCAAAGACCGGAGTCTGTAATCAAGGAGCGTGGGAGTCCCTACCTTGAGGAGCGCTACTTCTTGACGGGCTCGCTCGGACTACCAAACACCTCAACTTCGACATAAGTATTCACTTTCTGCCTGTCGTTGCAATTCGAATACAAATCACATTGATGTCGCATTCCTGCCCCAAATCAATTTGAACCCATTGCTGTCCTTTTTCCAGTTCAACACAAGAGCCTTCACACAGCGTTTTCTCACCGTCGGTGACCATTTTAAGATCGCCAATCACAGGATTGGCATCGCTGGAAATCACCGGCTTGCCTTTGGATAAATTGACCGTGTTTTCAGGAACCTGAATCACTGGGGCTTCAAGTAGTTCGGAGTCGCAGGGCTTCGTTTTGGTTTGATATGGAGCACAGTCGTAAACCCGCGTCTTTGGGTCGATTGTTGCCATATCCGTCTTCAACGGCACTATCTGGTCAGCAGCAAAACAAAATCCAAGGCAGAGCCATTGGATCAGTGAAGCAGCCGTCAGTATGGACATGCGCGGTTTCATCCTGACTATTCCCTACGGAAGCGTTCCCGATATCCTGTCTGATGAACTGAGAATTTCCAACTGATCGATCCCTCGCTGGATTTTCTGTAAGCTGCATTCCTTTTCCATTCCATAGATGTCGGCGCGCATTTCATGCTTTTCAAAGAAACCGGTATTTTCAAGACTGTGGCCATGCCGGACGCCACTTCCTCGACCTTCATGATTTTGTTCGTTGCCACGGTGGGTCTGCTAGCCTTGGTGGTGGCGATTTTGTTGGGGATTTCGCGGCGTTTATGGCGGATGGAACGGATGCTGGGCGAGGAATCCGCACGCAGGGAGGATGCGGACCCCGGGCCATTGCCTGCTGAAACCTCGGCGGGAGGTGCATTCGAGACGTTTTTGAGTGAAGACCCTGAGCACCGGAAACTGCCGAAACGCGAGCAGTTCGCCGCCTATCGGCGCTGGCGGCAGGAAAACGGCCTGAATTGGTCGAACCGCTGAAATTCTACACAAAGGCCAACGGTGACTAAAAAATCACGCAAAATTTCTTTTTTCCGTTGCATCGTTTCGCGCGGTTTGCATCTTCTCCGCGCACCGAATTGCGTTCCGCCGCATTTCGGTTGGTTGTTTTTATTTCCTAATTTCGAATTTCCCGCACTGTAAAGCCCTCGTCATGGCAAACATTTTTCCCCGCTGGTCCAACCTTCTGCCCATCAAAATCGCTGTCTGCGCCTTGTCCGTGGTCGCGGGCTTGGTGTTCGCATTCAGCTATTACGCGACGCCGAAAACACTGACGGTGGGCTATCAACCCTCGCAGCCAATCCCGTTTTCGCACAAAATCCACGTCGATCAGGTGGGCTTGGATTGCCGCTACTGCCACTCGTTTGTGGATGTTGCCGGGCACTCGAACGTCCCGACGGGCAGCACGTGTTGGAATTGCCACCAGCACGTCCAGAAGGAGAGCCCGAAGTTGGCGCCGCTACACAAATCGATGGATCCGGCGTATCCTGGATATGACGGCAAGCCGATCGAGTGGGTGCGGGTCCACAAAGCCCCGGATTTCGTCTATTTCAACCACTCCGCCCACGTCAACCGCGGGATTTCCTGCCAGAACTGCCATGGCAACGTGAACACGATGGAAGTCGTGACCCAAGACCAGAACATGTCGATGGGCTGGTGTCTGACCTGCCACCGGAACCCGGAACTGAACCTCCGTCCGCTGGAGGAGGTTTACAATTTCAAATACAACGCAGTGGACTATCTGTCGAAGAATCCACAGTCGGGAGTCAAAACCCCAGAAGAACTCGGACTCAAACTCAAGGAGCAATTCAAGGTGAAACCGAAAACCACCTGCGCCACCTGCCACCATTGATCCTTCCGCCCGTTTTACCCATTTCCTAATCATTTCCGCAGTCGCACATGAGCAAATTCATTTGGCAACATCCCGAAGTTCCCGCCGACGAAACCACGGTCGCCTGGCGCAGTGCGGGCCAGCTTGAAGACACCCCCGAGTTCCGCGAATGGCTGGACCGCGAGTTCCCCCAGGGAGCTGCGGAAATGGCTGACGAAGGAGACATGGAGACTTCCCGGCGCTCGTTTCTCAAGTTGATGGGAGCCTCCACGGCCCTTGCCGGATTTGGTATGGCGGCCTGCCGTCGCCCGGAAAGCTACATTGTCCCATACACCAAGGCTCCGGAGTGGGTGATCCCTGGAAAAGCGACCTACTACGCCTCCGCCATGCCGCGCGCCAACGGGGCTACGCCATTGGTGGTGACCACCTTCGAAGGACGACCGACCAAGCTCGCTCCTAACAACCTGCATCCGGATGCCGCCGGCACGGATGCCTTCGCGCAAGCCTCGGTGCTCGATCTGTATTCGACCTCCCGCTCGCGGAAAGTCCTCAAATCCGGCACAGCCGTGAAACGCGCGGATCTCGATGTCGCCATCGCCGCACTGGCCGCCGACCCCTCGGCAAACATCGGGTTTCTCTTCGGCGCGGATGTCAGCCCGACCCGCGCCCGCCTGGCCAAGCAATTGGCCACCAAGTTCACCAACGCGAGATTCTATCAATACGAGGCGCTGACTGGTGAATCCGCCAAGGTGCTCGGCGACGGAGCCAAACTGTCGGTGGATTTCTCGAAGGCAGACCGGATTCTCTCGTTGGACTGCGATTTTGCCGCCTTGGATCCGCAAGGACCGGTGACACCCTTTTTCGAACGCCGCAAGCCCGAGGGCAAAGGATACGAGGCCAAGCCTGATCCGGAAAAAATGAACCGCTTGTATGTGGTGGAAGCTGCCTACTCGCTGACCGGCGGCATGGCCGACCACCGCTTGCGGGTTTCTCCCAGCCAAGTGCTGATCGTCGCGGGAGAGATCGCCCGTGAACTCGGCCTTCCCCAGGCAAAGGGCGTGAACCCTGCCACCGATGGCAACCAAATCAAGTGGATCAAACCGCTTGTGGAGGACCTCAAGGCGCATTCCGGAAAATCCCTGGTGCTTGCCGGATCCCGCCAACCCGCCGCTGTCCAGCACCTCGCGCTCGCCATCAACCTCGCCCTTGAAAATTTCGGCGAAGGAAAACCTCTTGCCGTCCTGCAAACCGAGGCTCAGGGCCTTGGCGATTTGGCAGCACTCAAGAAAGACATCGACTCACAAATCGTCGATACCTTGCTGGTGCTCACTCCGTCCAACCCGGTTTACGATGCCCCGGCGGACCTCAATTTCGCGGCAAGCTACGCCAAGCTCAAGACCAGCATCCGCCTCAGCGACCGCACGGATGCCACCGCATACGCCTCCACCTGGCACATTCCGGCCGCGCACTACCTGGAATCATGGTCTGACGCCCGCAGCTCACGCGGTGTCTATACCGTTGTTCAACCGATGATCCTGCCACTCTATCAGGATTGTGTTTCGGAACTCGAACTTCTCCTGGCCCTGCTCTCCGATACCGGCAAGCTGATCAATGGCGAAGGAGCCAAAGGCGCGCCATCTCCCGCATACGACGCCGTGCGTGCGACTTTCGCCTCAATCGGAGAAGAAGGTGAGACGGCTTGGAAAAAGCTCCTGCGGGACGGTTTTTACACCGGTTCGCCTTCCCCGACCATCCCGGCTTCCCTCGCTCCCACTGCGGATGCCACCATTGCTGCCGCCAATATCGAAATCGGCAAGGCGGGCAAACCGACCAAGGATGCCTTGGAAGTGATCTTCGCCACGGATGCCTCGGTTTATGACGGACGCTGGATCGACAATCCATGGCTGCAGGAAGCCCCGGATCCAATTTCAAAAATCACCTGGGACAACGCCGCTCTTATCGCGCCAAAAACCGCCAAGGAACTCGGGATTTACGACAAAATCGTCGATCCGGAACCTGTCAGTTCGGTGCTCGGAGTCGAAAGCGCGTTCGGCGATGTCGGCCCGGACAATGAAGGGCAGAACCGCAAGCAACACATCATTAAAATCTCCGTCAACGGCCAGACAGTGGAATTCCCAGTGCTGCTGTCGTTCGGCCAGGCCGAAAACACGATTGTCATCCCGGTCGGATACGGCCAGGGCTATGACAAGGATGACGAACTGAAACGCGGACCCGTCGATGACAAGCATCGTGTCGTCGGACTGGTCGGCGTTAACCGCGGGTTCGATGTCTATCCACTGCGCACATCGGCCACTCCCTATTTCGCCACAGGCGCCAAAATCGTCCTAACCGATAAAAAATACTCCGTGGCGCTCACCCAGGAGCACAGCGCGATGTATGGCCGCGCCCTCGCCCGCGAGGTTTCCACGATCGACACGGAAGATGGCAAGGGGGATTTCGCCGACCAGCTTGCGATGGTCAAGAAGCAGGGCAACGACGCGCATGCGCCGCCCAACGTCTATCAATATCTCCCAAAGGGATCCGAAACCTGGCACCCGGACAAGGGCCAGGCGATTCCCCACCTTAGCGATACGCTCCACCAATGGGGCATGTCCATCGACCTGTCATCTTGCATGGGTTGCTCGGCATGTCTCGTCGCCTGCCAGGCCGAGAACAACATCCCCATCGTCGGCAAGGAACAGGTCGCCAAAGGTCGCGAAATGCACTGGATCCGCATGGACCGGTATTATGCGACGCAAAAGGACAACGATTTTGACGCCGACAATCCGGCCTTCGTCCCGCAACCGGTGGCCTGCTTGCACTGCGAAGCAGCTCCATGCGAAACCGTCTGCCCGGTCAATGCCACCGTTCACACCGAGGACGGCCTCAATGCGATGGCCTACAACCGCTGCATCGGTACCCGCTACTGCGCCAACAACTGCCCATACAAGGTCCGTCGCTTCAATTTCTTCGATTACAACAAGCGCAACCCGCTCATTCCACACAACCTCAACCGGGGTCCCTTCGGTGTGAAGGCTGTGGGTGATCCGGATCACCTCCAGAAGAATCCGAACGTCACCGTCCGCATGCGCGGCGTCATGGAAAAATGCACCTACTGCGTGCAGCGTCTCAAGGATGCCGTCATCCGCCAAAAGGGTGGACAGAAACAGGAAGCTCTCGTCGCCGGCAAACTCTCCACGGAAATGGAAGTTACCACAGCGACATTGCGCATCCCGGTGGATTCGGTGAAAACCGCCTGCCAAGACGCCTGCCCTGCGTCCGCCATTACCTTCGGCAACCGTCTCGACGAAGAGAAATCCGCACACGGCCGCGCCAGAAACCTCGAGCGCAACTACAGTCTGCTCAACTACATCGGCACCCGCCCGCGCACCGGCTATCTGGCCCGCGTCAAGAACCCGAACCCCGACATGCCGGACCACAAATTCATCGGCAAGGCCACCATTCACATGGTCTGATCAAGACAGAAGACTTTGAGACATAAGACAGAAGACTGGAAATCATGAATCACAAGCACAAGCCAAAGCTGGAGACCAAGCTGGGTGGAATATCCCATCTTCTGTCTTCTGTCTTCTCTTCTTCTGTCTAACCGACTTTTCAATCCACTTCCTTTTTTATCTACATGGCTACCACCACCCACACCGCGCATGAGCCCCACACAGGAGTCAAACTCCCTGTGCTTGAGCGCGAAAAGCTTATCCTCTCCGGACGTTCCTATCACTGGATTACCGACCGCATTTGCGGAGTACTTGAAAACCGCCAACCGTTCATCTGGTGGCTGTTGTTCATCCCATCCGCACTGATCGCGCTGATCGGCGTGGGCGGAGGATTGACCCACCTCGTTTCCACCGGCGTCGGCATCTGGGGTAACACCAACCGCGTCATGTGGGGATGGCCGATCGTCAACTTCGTGTTCTGGATCGGTATCGGCCACGCCGGAACCCTGATTTCCGCGATTCTCTTCCTAACCCGGCAAAACTGGCGGACCTCGATCAACCGCGCCGCCGAGGCCATGACGATCTTCGCCGTGATGTGCGCCGGCATTTTCCCGGCTTTCCACGTCGGCCGCGTGTGGTTCGCTTGGTTCCTGGCCCCGGTGCCGAATGCCAATGCGATCTGGCAGAACTTCAAATCCCCGCTGCTGTGGGACGTGTTCGCGGTTTCGACCTATTTCACGATCTCGCTGATCTTCTGGTATCTCGGCATGGTTCCGGACCTCGCCACCATCCGCGACCGCTGCAAGCCCGGCCTGCGCCGCATCCTCTACGGGATTTTCTCTCTCGGTTGGCGCGGTGGCAACCGCCAGTGGAGCCACTACGAAATGGCGTATCTCCTGTTAGCCGCGCTCTCCACTCCGCTGGTGCTCTCGGTGCACTCGGTGGTTTCCTTCGACTTCGCCACCTCCGTGGTCCCCGGTTGGCACACCACGATCTTCCCACCCTACTTCGTGGCCGGCGCCATCTTCGGCGGATTCGCCATGGTGCTCACGATCATGGTGCCCGCCCGCTTTATTTACGGACTTCAGGACCTGATCACGATGAAGCACATCGACAACATGGCCAAGATCATCCTGCTCACCGGCACGATCGTCGGTTATGCCTATCTGATGGAGTTGTTCGTCGCGTTCTACTCAGGTGCGATCTATGAAATGGACGCCTTCAAGTTCCGCATTGCCGGTCCCTACTGGTGGGCCTACCTCGCGATGATGACGTGCAACGTCATTTCTCCGCAGGTCTTCTGGTGGCGTTCCTGCCGTGAAAACCTCTGGGTGGTCATGATCGTGGCGATGTTCGTCAACGTCGGCATGTGGTTCGAGCGGTTCGTCATCATCGTCACCACGCTGGCCCGCATGTGGCTGCCGGGCGATTGGAAAACCTTCTCACCATCGCCGCAGGACCAGTTACTTTTCATCGGCACCATCGGACTCTTCCTCGCATTGTTCATGCTCTTCCTCCGCTTCCTGCCATGCATCAACATCGCCGAAGTCAAATGGGCGATGCGCGAGTCCGATCCACACCATGACGACCATCTCGAACATCCGGACCCCGGCACCATCGTCGAAGCCGCCTATCAGCATGAGCTGGCCGGAAAATAATCCCGAATTTCCAATCTTAAATCTCTAATTCCAATTGTGAGCACCACCCGCAAACGCGTTTACGGCTACCTTGCCGAGTTCAAGAACGCCTCCCAGCTTTACAAGGCTGCGGAGAAGGTTCGTGACGCCGGCTTCAAGAAATGGGACTGCTATTCGCCCTATCCGATCCACGGACTGGATGGAGCCATGGGCATGAAGCGCTCGATCCTGCCATGGTTCGTCTTCTTCGGCGGCATGACCGGCACGGCCACCGCTTTCTCCCTGGCTTACTCCACCCAGGTCATCATCTATCCGACGATCGTGCAGGCAAAGCCGACCAACATCTTCACTATTCCGGCCTACTTCCCGATCATGTTCGAGCTGACGGTGTTGTTTTCCGGTTTCACCGTGCTGTTCGGTCTTCTGGCACTGATCCAACTTCCGCGCCTGAACCACCCGCTCTTCGCGAGCAAGCAATTTCACCGTGCCACCGATGACGGATTCTTCATCGCCATCGAAGCCCGCGATCCCCAGTTCAGCCCCAATCAAACCCGCGACCTGCTTGCCGAGATCGGCGGAAAAAACATCGAACTCGTCGAAGAGGAAGACTGATGAGGGTAAATGCTGAAAAACTGAAATACTGAAATACTCAAATTTCCACCCCAGATGCGCTACTTTTTCCTAGCTTACCTAATGATCGCACTGATCGTCGTCGGGATCTTCGGATTCCGCGGCCAGAAGTTTGCCAAGCCGCCCGTACGGATTTTCCCGGATATGGACGAGCAGGACAAAGTCCGCGCCCAGAAACCCGATTCGTTTTTCGCGGATGGTCATGGCTCGCGTCTTCCCATTACCCAGACTCAACCGCGCGGGTTCAATCCGCAGGGTGAAAAAATCATCGGCGGCATCCCCGAGTATGAATTCGGCGGCCAAACCGGTTATTATTACACCGGCCAGATGGGCGATTATTATGGCAATGGAATGCCGGAGGAACTCAATCTCACCGAAGAGTCGGCTGGCGAGCTGATCCGCCGTGGCCAAGAGCGTTTTAACATCTATTGCGCCGTCTGCCACGGACCATCCGGTAATGGCGAGGGCATCACCGCATCGTTCGGCGTGCCGGTGAATACCAACGTCAACGCCAAGCTCAACGCCCACGCTCCGGGTGCCTATCCGGACGGTCGCATGTTCAACACCATCACCAACGGCATGGGCCGCATGAGCGGTTACGGATACAACATCCCCGTCAGGGACCGCTGGGCGATCATCTCCTACGTCCACACCCTCCAGGCCGCCAAAGCCTCCGCCACCCCGGCCAAGTAAATTCTCTCCGCAAATTCCCCATCGAAATGGCTCACCACCACGTCACCTCCGCAGACATCGCCATCAACGGCGACCACCTCGAACCATCAAAGGTATCGAAGGTGAAAACCATCGCCGCGATCATCGCCGCCATCGGAACCGTCGTCAGCCTTTATCTGCTGTTTTTCGGCCCCGAGAAAATCCAAGGCACCTATGCCTACTCGTGGTTGTTCGCATTTTACTTTTTCCTAACGCTCTCGATCGGCGGGTGTTTCTGGACCCTGCTCCACAACGTCTCGAACTCAGGATGGGGAACCTCCGTGCGGCGGACCTATGAAAACCTCGGCTCCACCTATCCGTGGATGTTCTTGTTCGGTCTACCGTTGTTCTGCCCGCATGTGCAGCATTTCCTCTACGAGTGGATGAACGTCCACCGCGGCGCTCATGGAGGAGACGTCAAGGAACACCTCCATCACGTGAACCACCTGTTGCTCAACAAGCATTGGTTCATGAACATTCCGTTCTGGTACGGCCGGGTGGCATTCTATTTCATCGGTCTCAGCTTGGTCATCATCGGCCTGCGCAAGCTCTCAACCGATCAAGACACCGATCCGAATCCCGGCACAAAGCGTTTGTTCAGGGCGCGTTTCCACTCGACCTATACCTTGATCATCTTCGCGCTCACCATCACCTTCACCGGTTTTGATTTCATGATGGGCCTTGATTACACGTGGTTCTCAACGATGTGGGGTGTCTATCTGTTTGCCGGAGCGGCACTCAACTCGATGGCGGTGATCGTGATCGTCTGCACCTGGCTGAAGAGCCAGGGCCACCTCAAGCACGTCACCGGACCCGAGCATTTCCACATCATGGGCAAGCTGATGCTGGCCTTCACGATCTTCTGGGCCTACGTTTCCTTCTCGCAGTTCTTCCTGATCTGGTATGCGGGCATCACCGAGGAAACCCGCTATTTCCTCATCCGCAACACCGGCAACTGGAACATCGCCATGATCGCCCTGGTCTTCGGCCACTTCGTGGTGCCCTTCGTCGTCCTGCTCCAGGCGTGGCTCAAGAGAAACCCGAAGACGCTCGCGATCGTCGCGGTTTACACGCTTTGCATGCACGTGCTGGACCACTATCTGATTTCTATCCCGGAGCGCGGTGTCTCACTCGGCAACATCAACCGGGCGGTCTTCGGTGACATTCAAGTCTCCATTCCCGGTGCCTTCTGGGGGGATATTTTCGCCTTTGTCACCATCGGCTCGGCCTTCCTGTTTTTCCTGCTGCGAGCCATCGGCCAGCACTCGCTCTATCCCTGCCGCGATCCGCGCATCCTCGAATCCGCCAATCACTCGAACTGATTTCCTCCTCTTTCCCACATGGACCCTACCCGTGACAATCCGATCATCCGCTTCACCACCTTCTGGTGGGGAATCGGTACCTTCTTGATATTCGCGCTGCTACTGGCAGTCGTCTGGTCTTTCAACGGCAAGACTCCCGTTACTTTGGAGGACGTAGTGGCCAAAGCCCGCTACGAAACCCGCGCCAAAGTCGATCAGGCACAGGCGGCCGAACTTTCCCAAGATGCGATCAAGGCGGCCATGCCGGAAATGGCAAAAAAACTCGCAGCAGCCAAACCCGCCCCGGTGGAAAAACCGGATCAGGTGATCCCGGATTCTCCGACCGCCAAAAAACTTGCAGCGGCAAATCCTCCTCCTCCCGCTGCACCCACACCACCGGCCCCCGTCGAATCACCATCCTCAACGCCCCCGGCCACTGGGCAGGATGCTCCCAAGCCCTGATCATTCCATTTTCCCATTTTAAAAACGATGTCTTCAGACACTCCCATTTCCACTGCCCAGGACGCACTGACGCGCTCGGGGATCGACCGCTCGCTGCGTCATCCGGTGATGTTTTTCCTGATGAGCGGCTCGGCATGGCTCGCGATTTCGATGCTGCTAGGGCTGATTTCCTCGGTGAAGATCCATAACCCGGACTTCATGAGCGATTGTGCCACCATGAGTTTGGGACGGGTCTATGCCGCACACGTCAACACCTTGGTTTACGGATGGGGAATGCAGGCGGCTTTTGCCATGATCCTCTGGCTGATGGCGCGCCTATCCGGTAAGGAGTGCTCCATGATCGGCTCGATTCTAACCGCTGGTCACCTCTGGAACATCGGAATCGCCATCGGTGTCGTCGGCATTCTCGCCGGATTCGGCACCGGGATGCCGTGGATGGAGTTTCCTCCCTTCGCATGGCCGGTTCTGTTGGTCGCTTATGCGGTCATCGTGATTGGTTCGTTCATTCAGTTCCGGGTTCGTCCGGAGGGCGGAGCGATGATCTCGCAATGGTATCTGCTCGCAGCGATGATCTGGTTCCCGTGGGTTTACCTCACCGCCAATATCCTGCTGCATTGCATTCCCGGTCATCCGGTGATGGCTGCGGGCATCAACGCCTGGTTCAAATCCGGCATGGTGTTCCTGTTCTTCACTCCGGTTGCGCTCGGCACCGTTTATTATATCACTCCCAAGGTCACGGGCTTGCCGATTTTCAGCAATCAACTGGCAAAAATCGGTTTTTGGTCGCTGGCAATCATCGCCCCATGGGCAGGGATGCAAAAACTCGCGGGTGCACCGATTCCCATTTTCCTGCCATACGTCGGCGGAGCGGCCACGGCATTGATCTTCATTCCAGCCTGCGCGGCGGCCGTCAATAATCTGCGTTCGATCCTGGCAAACCGCGAGACGCTCGCACTGAGCCCCGCACTGCGCTTCACCTTCGCCGGGTTGATCTCTCTCGTCATTCTGGTCATCTGCGGAGTGTTTCTCAATCTGCCCAATTCCACCCTCAAGGCCTCCCAGTTCTCAATGGCCGGATACAGCGCTGAAATCCTCGCGATGTATGGGTTTTTTAGCTTTGTGATCTTCGGTGCGGCCTATTTCATCGTGCCCCGCGTGACACGCCGCGAATGGCTCTCCCGCAGGCTGATCCGCTGGCATTTCCTCTTCTCGGTGTATGGCATCATCACCGTGGCCGCCGTAGCGCTCATCGGTGGATATTTGCAGGGCACCGACCAGGAAAACTGGGAGCTGCCATGGATGACCGCAGCGCAAACCGGAGCCGCATACGCCGTGGCCATCACCTTCGCCTGGTGCATGATCCTGCTTTCAAACTTCTTCTTCTTCATCCACCTCACCTTGATGTGGCTGCGCCTCGGTCGGCGTGGTCCCAATCCCACCTTGCTCACCAATCCGCACGCCGCTGACGCCCTGGATTCCGCAGCGCATTGATGTAGAATGGCAGATTTCAACTTCCCGATTTTCCCCACATGAGCTTCCGCACATTCATTCTCGCTCTAACCGCCAGCTTCGGCATCGCATGGCTTGCGATCATCGTGATCCCGTTTTTTAAAATGCGGGATCTGGCACCCATCGCCTATCCGGAGGCCAAGACGGTCACTGCCGGTGTCTTCTTTCCAAAACGCACGGGTCGTGTGGTGAATGGAGCCAGGGTCTATGCGGAAAACGGTTGTTACATCTGCCACACCCAGTTGGTGCGCCCCACTTATGCCGGCAACGATCTTTATCGCCCGGATTGGGGAGGCTTGAAAATGGACCCGGATCGCGGTGACACGCGCCGTGAAACCAATGCCTTTGACTTCAATGGCGAGAAATTCGCCCAGATCGGCTTGATGCGCATCGGCCCGGACCTGTCCAACGTCGGCCGCCGTGTGGAAACCGCCGAAGCGTCATCCGCCAATCCGACCGCTTGGCTGATGGCTCATCTTTACAACCCGCGGAATGATCCGCAGTCGTGGAATTCGAAATGCCCGCCACATCGCTTCCTGTTCGAAAAGCAGGAAATCAAGGGATATCGCTCGCCGGACGCGCTTGCTGTGGATGTGGGTGAAAATATGGAAATGGTTCCAGGACCGGATGCCAAGGCCCTGGTTTCCTATCTGCTCTCGTTGAAAAAGGACCACCCCGTTCCCGCAGCGCTCAACTTCGCTCCGCCGGAGGAATGATGCCGCCACTCCGAACCCACAACCTTTCATCCAATTTCCCACATGTCCTTGCCCAATCAGAAACCTGAACTTGAAGGAACCGATATCCAGCGTCGCGCGGCTCGTGAGGCGGCCGCATGCGGCCGCGAAAAACCGATCGCCAAGCCCGGCTCCGCTCCCATCTCGGTTTGGGTGCTCGCCGCGTGCGGATTGGCGGCAGTGTCGGCTGGTGCCATCCTCGGTGGTGCCGGAAAAGGTTTCGATTACAACAAAATCTTCCGCGATGGCTACGTGCGCACTCCCCCACCGGGCGGATCGGACGAAGGCCCACCACCCAAAGCCGCGATGGACGCCTACATGGCGCGTGGCAAGAAAGTCTGGAGCAGCAAGTGCATCACTTGCCACCAAGCGGATGGCAAGGGCCAGGGCGACAACTTCCCGTCACTGGTTGGTTCCGCTTGGGCGTTGGGTGAAACCGAGCGTTTCTCGATGATCGTCCTCAACGGCCTGCACGGCCCGATGAGCACCGGTAAAATCTACAGCGGTGCCTCCGGTATGCCCAGCCAGAACGCCACCAACGACCTCAAGCCCGAAGACCTTGCCGGGGTGATGACCTATGTCAGAAACAATTTTGGCAATACCAAGGGTGATGTCGTGACGGTGGACATGGCCAAAGCCGCGTTCTCGATCTCTGCAAAACGGACCAAGACGGGTCAGACGACCGTCGAGGAACTCACCGCCGAGCACGTTAAGGATCTTCCCGGCAAACCGTTGGACCCCAAGGCGATGGTCAACCCGCTCACCTTGATGCCCGTGTTCGCCAAAACGGCTCCCGATGCAGCTGCTGCGAAGAAAGACAAAACTCCGGAAGCACCAGCTCCCGCCGCCGGAACGACCGCTCCGAAATAGTTTGTCCCTGCTCACCAAGGCAGGGACCCGACCTCCGGGCGGTCCACGCGGATGAAATGCGAATGTGTGTGTCGGCTCGGCTGTTTATTCTCTGTCCATCCGCACGAACCGCTGCGGAATGCCTTGCCCGCTTGTAGCGGCACAGCTTATCCGCGAAGCGCTCCCCGCATGGCGTTAGGCAAACCGGTCCCTGCCTTTGCGCGCGACCCCACCTGAAAGTTACGACCCGCGATTGTTGAACCGCGTCCCTTGATTGAGGGCGTGAAGGGTTTCTGCTCCACACGGAGATTGAAATTGATACGAAAGCCGCAGGGTTTCGCCGAGGTAGTCCTTTGCCATTTCCACCGCGCGCGGAAGCGGAATATTCATAGCAAGCAGCGCCGTGATGGCGGCGGAAAGCGTGCAACCCGTGCCATGCGAACCCGCGACGGGAATCCGGTCCGCTACGAACCGGTGGATTTCTCCCTGATCGGCTAACAAATCAATGCACTGGGGGCCGTCGAGGTGCCCGCCTTTCAGCAACACGGCGGTGCCGAACATGGCGGAAAGTCGCAGCGCCGCGCTCTCAAGCGCCTGTGCATCCGGAATCTTCTCACCTAACAATGCATCAGCCTCATGGAGATTAGGCGTGATCACGCGGGCCAGCGGCAGCAGCAGCGATTTGTAAGCCGTGACAGCATCTGGTTCTAACAATGAGTCGCCGGTGGAAGCGATCATCACCGGATCGACCACCAATTGCACGTCACGGTGTCTGCCGAGAATCTCGGCCACGGCGATCACATGGGGCGCGGAAAACAACATGCCGGTTTTCACCGCGCGGACGGGAAATGACTCCAGCAGAAGCGAGATCTGGTCGGCCACGACATCCACGGGAACCGGGTGGACCGCTCGCACGATGTTGGCAGTCTCGGAAACCACACAGGTGATGGCGGTGAGCCCGTGCACTCCGAAATGTTGGAATGTCTTGAGGTCCGCCTGGATGCCGGCACCCGCCGAGCAATCGGATCCAGCGATGGTCAGCGCCACGGGAATTGCGGATTTCATAGCGGATCAGGAGGGTTGTGAAAGGGCTCCCGCGATTTTTTCCAAACCCTCCAACAGACGTGAATGTGAGCAACCGAAGTTGAATCTGACATATCCCGTCCAGCCGAAAAACGCTCCGTCTGATAAAAATAGCCCGGCTTTCTTTTCGAAATGAAGCGCAGGATTTTCCACGCCGAGGCCGCGGGCGTCGATCCACGCGAGATAAGTGGCATCACCGGGCAACACCGACATGCCGGGGCAACGGGAGTTGATAAAATCCACGAGCGTGTCGCGGTTTTTCTTCAGATATCCGATCAATTCACGACGCCAGGGTTCGCCGTGTCGATAGGCGGCTTCTGCGGCAAAATAAGAAAGGGCGTTGATTTCCGCCAGGGTATGTCCGCGAGCGGCGTTGAACCCGCGGCGCAATCCGTCGTCGCCGATCACCGCATAGGCATATCCAAGACCGGCGATATTCCATGTCTTGCTTGGCGAGAGCAGTGTGATCGTGCGTCCGGCGAAACACTCCGGAAGATTCAGCGCGGAGAAATGTGGCGTGCGAGATTCATCCATGATGAGATCGCAGTGAATCTCGTCGGAAACCAACACTAGGTCGTGACGATCACAGAAGTCTGCCAGGCGTGTGATCTCTTCTTTTGAAAACACCCGGCCGAGCGGGTTTTGCGGATTGCAAAGCAGGAAAATTCGCGTGTCCGGGGTGACTGCTTTTTCCATGGCGTCCCAATCGAATTCCCACACGCTATCTATCAGCTTGTAATCCACCGTGATCAACCGCGCACCGGCATCATGATGGACACCCAAAAATGGCGGATAGATAGGAGTGCAGGTCATCATCGCCTCACCCGGCTTGCAGAATGCGCGGGCGGTGAGAGACAACGCGGGGACAAGGCCGCCGAGGTGGACAATGTGTTCCACCGGAACCTTCGCACCACGTCGTTCCGCCAGGTAGGTGATTATGGCTTCGTTCAAACCCTCATGTGCATGGGCGTAGCCGAACACCCCGTGGTCCACCCGCCGGTGGAGCGCTTCTAGAATGGCAGGTGCCGAAACAAAATCCATGTCCGCCACCCAGAATGGATCCAGTTCGGGCCTGCGGTCATATTTGATGCAGCCAGTGCCGCGGCGTACAATCCGGGTATCGAAGTCGAAATTCATCACGCGCCCGTTCTCGCAGCGAACCGGCGGGTTTTCAAGAGCAGGGATTGGCAACCGTCCAATTACCGGTGCGAATCCACCGGAATGGCCACGGGCGGGTTATCCCCTGTCCGCGAAAACTCGGCGGTTTTACTCAAATACCAGATCAAGCCGCCGCCCCCGATCACGAGGACAAAAAATACCAACGCGAGTAGCATGCCGAAACAGGATTTCATGCCGGTGGAGTAGCGATTTTCAGGAGTAGCATCCAGCACAATCGGAAAAGCCTGTGATTGACCCCGCCGTGGAACTCTCTAAACTCATTCCATGACCACGGCGGAATCAGCAACCAAGATCCTCGATACGATGCTCGGACACCTGGGTGTGACGGCGACAATCGCAGTCGAAGAGACCCACGACGGGCCTTGCCTGCAAATCAGCACCTCCGAGAGCAAGACTCTCATCGGCCGCGATGGCGACCGTCTGGACGATCTCCAATACCTCATCAACCGCATCCTGCGGCACCAATTCCCCAAAGCGGAGCGCTTCAAGGTGGACTGCGAGCATTTCCGAACGATGCGGGAAGACCAGATGGCTGAGGAAATCCGCGCCATCGCGGAACGGGTTAAAACCACCGGAAGTCCTTATCAAATGCGACCACTCAACGCCTACTACCGGCGCATGGTCTATCATATCCTGGCGGATTTCCCCGGCATCCAATGCCATTCGCCCGAAGGAGACGATCGCCTCAAGTGTATCACGATCTCCGTCCAAACTTCAGCAGCTTCATGAAAAAATTCTTTTTTGACTGTGGCACACGGGATGTAACCGCATCCGTGGGCATTCTGGTTTTGCGGGTTCTCACCGGTTTGATGATGCTCATCGGGCACGGCTATCCAAAGCTGCGGGACTTTTCCGCGATGAAGGAGAAGTTTCCCATCGCGGAGATTTTCCCGCTCAGCCACATGTCCAAACAAGTCAGTCTAGGTGCCTGTATCTTCGGCGAGTTCGTGGCGGCAGCACTCATTATTGTGGGGTTTTCCACCCGCCCTGCGGCATTCGTGCTGGGATTTACCATGGTGGTAGCCGCATTCCAGATCAACTCAGGTGCTCCGTGGTTTTTAGGTCCGGGTGCTCCGATGGCCAAGGAACCTGCCCTGCTCTATCTGATTCCAATGATCGCTCTGATTTTCTCCGGTGCTGGAGCTTTCTCACTGGATGCGGGCCTTTACCGTGAAAAGAGAAGCCGCCGCTGGTAACACCCTATGGAAACCCATCGACTCGTTCTGCCTGGCGATTTGAACCAATACGGATTCCTCTTCGGTGGGCGCCTGCTCGCATGGGTTGACGAGGCCTCATGGATCGCCGCCAGTCTGGAATACCGCCATTGCCAGTTTGTCACGGTGGCCATGGACACTGTCGAGTTCCATCACAGCGTGCGCCAGGGAACCATTCTCCGAATCACTTCCATCCGCGAACGCGAGGGCAAAACCAGTGTCACCTACGCCGTCGCCGTGGTCGATGAAAACGCCGGACCCCACCCGATTTTCAGCACCCGTGTCACCTTCGTCAGCGTGGATGACGAGGGGCAGAAACGATTGATTTCCAATGGTTTAACTGCGTGATTCCGGAGGATCGATCCATCCCTACGGTCAGGGGCCATGATCCAGCTCGTCATACCGTTCTCAAACTTGCTAGGCCGCCGATCCTATCAGGCCGCGCATCGTTTCAGAAAACCCGCGCACGATTTCGCATTCGAGCTGTTGCATGTTGACCTTGCCGCACAAGTCCCATAGTTTCTCCGCCTCCTACACCTACCCTATGATGAAAGCACCAATTACTGTCTCCGTCACCGGCGCCGCTGGCCAAATCGGCTATGCCCTCCTTTTCCGCATCGCGTCCGGCTTTGTCTTCGGACCTGACCAACCCGTCAACCTCCACCTGATCGAAATCGAGCCCGGCATGGCCGCTCTCGAAGGTGTCATGATGGAACTCGATGACTGCGCATTCCCGCTGCTCAACGAAGTCGTCGGCACCTCGGACCTCAACGAAGGCTTCAAAGGCACCAACTGGGCCTTCCTCGTCGGTTCCGTCCCCCGCAAGGCCGGAATGGAACGCGGCGACCTTCTCGGCATCAACGGCAAGATCTTCACCGGCCAAGGTAAAGCCATCGCCCGCAACGCCGCCAAGGACGTACGTGTCCTGGTCGTCGGCAATCCTTGCAACACCAACGCCCTCATCGCCATGAACAATGCCGACGGCGTGCCAAAGGACCGCTTCTTCGCCATGACCCGCCTCGACGAGAACCGCGCCAAGAGCCAGATCGCCAAAAAGGCCAGCGTCCATGTTTCCCAAGTCACCAACATGTGCATCTGGGGCAACCACTCCGCCACCCAATACCCGGATTTCACCAATGCGAAAATCCAAGGCCGCCCGGTCACCGACGTGATCTCGCACGTGGAATGGCTCAAGGGTGACTTCATCTCCACCGTCCAACAACGCGGTGCCGCCATCATCAAGGCCCGCGGCGCATCTTCCGCCGCCTCCGCCGCGAATGCCGCCATGGACACCGTGCGCAGCCTCATCACTCCAACTCCAGCCGGTGATTGGACCTCCGTCGCAGTTTGCTCCGATGGCTCCTACGGCATCGAAAAAGGCCTCATGGCCTCCATGCCAATCCGGGTCACCGAAAACGGCAAATGGGAAGTCGTCCAAGGCCTGCCCATCGACGCCTTCAGCCAAGCCAAAATCGATGCCACCATCGCCGAACTCAAGGAAGAGCGCGATGCAGTGAAAGATCTGCTCCCCGGCTGATCGCTTGTGAGTTCCCGTTCTCGAAAATCCCTGTCACCCAGCGTGGCAGGGATTTTCTGCGTTCGCTCCACAAGCATGGCAATGCGGTGTGAAAATCATCACGGGAGCAGGGCGCTTATTCCAAGGAAGGGCGATGCTTGATCGCCCACGCGGATGAAGGGACAATGGAAAGCGCTTCGCTGATACTCATTGCCAGCTCATGGACATCGGCGAACACGTTTCGCCGTTCCTTGAATTTTTTCATCCGACCCAAATCATTAACCTCGGTATTTGAAAATTGCTTCGTATTTCCCAGTTCAACCCGACGCCCGAATCGAACAATTCCCCTACCCCACCTGCGGCAGCCCTCACAAATCCTGCTGACGTACGTCAGCAGGATTTGCTAACAGTTTTTTACCTGCGATACGGACCGGGGCTGAAAGTAGGTCCGACATGTGAGTCCGTCATTGCCATGGAGGGGTGTTTTCCTATGATCGCGGTCGTCATGAACCGTCTTGAATCATCCATGTCTTCGGCCGTTGCCAGCGGTAGCCTGCTGGCATCTTCGAAATCCAACATTCTCTCGCTGCTCGCCGGGACCACCAGTGAAGTGGCGGCAACGGCGATTAAAGAGCTTGTCTCCGCCGGCGCGTGGGATGAACTCAACGACCGATTCTTCAAAACCCTCGCGTTTGGCACGGGGGGATTGCGCGGCCGCACGATCGGACGAGTGGTCACCAAGGTCGAACAAGGAATCGGCGGCCCGAATGATCGCCCGGAGCACCCGTGTGTCGGCACCGCGACCATGAACTTTTACAATGTCAGCCGCGCCGTCCGCGGTTTGATCGCCTATGCTAGGGAGTTCGCCGGCCCCAACCGCAAGCCCTTGCTGGTCTTCGCCCATGACACGCGCCACTTTTCGAGGGATTTCGCCGAGTTTTGCGCGAAGGTTTGCTCGGATCTTGGATGTGACGCCTATTTGTTCGAGGGTCCGCGCTCGACACCGCAGTTATCGTTCGCGGTCCGGGAATTGCGCGCCGATGCCGGGGTGGTCCTCACAGCAAGCCACAATCCGCCGCATGACAACGGTTTCAAAGCCTACTTCAACGATGGCGCACAAATCGTGGATCCCCATGCATCGGCCATCGTTCGTGAGGTGAACGCCATCACGTCGGAGCACTACGAACCCCTTCCGCCGGAGCAGCGTGGCACCATCACCATTCTCGGTGCGGAAATGGATGATTGCTACGTCGCCCGGATCAAAACCCTGCTGCTCCAGCCATCGTTGTTAGATGGTGCGTCCACCAAGGTGGTTTTTACCAATCTCCACGGCACCGGCGGACATATCAACGTTCCCATGCTCCGCGGTTTTGGTTTTGATGTTCTAACTGTTCCTGAACAGGACATTCAGGACGGACGCTTTCCGACCGTGGAATCGCCGAACCCGGAAAACGCACCTGCGTTGAAGATGGCGATCGACCTCGCCGAACTTTCCGGTGCGGAAATCGTCATCGGCACCGACCCCGATGCCGACCGCATGGGCGTGGCCGTCCGTGATTCCAGCGGCAAAATGGTTCTTCTCACCGGCAACCAGATCGGCTCGCTGATGGCATGGTATCGATTGAAAACCTGCTTTGAACTCGGCTGGCTCAGCGACGCGAACCGCAGCCGGGCCGTGCTCGTCAAAACCTTCGTCACCACCGAGCTCCAGCGCTCGATCGCCGATGGATTCGGCGTCGGAATCGTCGATACCCTCACCGGTTTCAAATACATCGCCGGAAAACTGCGCAAATATGAGGATGCCATCCCCGCAGGGAAAAAAGGCGATTACCGCGCGCTCACCGAGGAACAAACCCGCCTGCTGCGGCTTGAATACTCGCGTTTCTTCGTCTTCGGCGGCGAAGAAAGCTACGGCTATCTCGGCTCCGATGCCGTGCGAGATAAAGACGCCAATGGTGCCACTCTCATGTTTGCGGAAGTCGCCGCTTACGCGAAATCGGTTAGTAAAACCATCCCCGATCTAATGGATGACATTTACTCGGAATACGGCTACTATCAGGAAATCGGCAAGTCCCTTGTCATGGAAGGTGCCGATGGTGCGGTAAAAATCCAGGCGCTTGCCAATTCCTATGCCGAGAATCCGCCGACCGTTGTCGATGGTTCCGCCGTCGTCCGCGTCCGAGATTTCGCCCGGCAGGATCTCTACGATCAGGAAGGCGATCTGCTGCCGAAGGAAAAGATGTTGTTTGTTGATCTTGAAGACGGTCGCTCCTTCGCCGTGCGTCCGTCAGGGACCGAACCGAAGATCAAGTTCTACCTTTTCGGAAAATCATCTCCCGGCGGCGATCTAGCAACTAACAAATCACGAGTTGGTGAAGGACTTGCCAAACTCTGGTCATGGATCGAAGCGGACTCCGCGCAGCGGTGAGACTCGCAAACCGAAATAATCCTGATGACCACAGCCGCCAACAACTCCCCGGAACATCCGCATGGCTGTGCCGCCTCGGCATCGATGCCGGATTGGGTGCCGGAGGGATCCGAGGGGGATCCCCGGTTCGCATGTCGTGTCATGTCCGGGGTCCAACCAACTTCCGGAATCTCGAATCGCAAGCCGATCAAACGTCAGAAGCTCACGCTCGATGACTACGAGCGCGGCGTGCTGGCTGCCGATGTAGGGATTCTTTCCCGTGCGATCACCCTTGTGGAAAGCAACCTGCCGGAACACGAGGCTCTGGCGCAGGAGTTACTCACCCGCATTCTTCCGAAAACCGGAAACTCGATCCGTGTCGGCATCACCGGCGTGCCCGGCGCCGGAAAAAGTACGCTCATCGAAGCGCTCGGCTGCCAACTTTGCTCGCAAGGACATCGTGTGGCCGTGCTCGCGGTGGACCCTAGCAGCAGCGTGACCGGCGGCAGTATTCTGGGGGACAAGACCCGGATGCAACATCTTGTTAGAGAACCGAACGCCTACATCCGTCCATCACCCTCGGGCGGATCACTCGGCGGAGTCGGCCGCAAGAGCCGCGAAACCATGCTGCTCTGCGAAGCCGCCGGATTTGATACCATCCTTGTAGAAACCGTCGGCGTGGGACAAAACGAGGTGACTGTACGCTCGATGGTCGATTTTTTCCTGCTTATCATGATCGCGGGAGCCGGAGACGAACTGCAAGGCATGAAAAAAGGGGTCATCGAAATCGCCGATCTGCTAGCTGTGAACAAAGCGGATGGCGACAACATGCAGCGCGCCAAACTCGCCAGCGCCGAATACAACCGGGTGCTCGGATTTCTGCAACCCGCGACCGCCGGGTGGAAAACCCGCTGCACCACCTGTTCGGCATTCGAACCGGAGACACTCGCCGCACTGTGGGCCAACGTCGGTAAATTCGCCGCCACCACGCGGGAATCCGGAGCCTTCGATGCCCGCCGCAGACATCAATCCATCGAATGGATGCACTCGATGATCGAGGAGGAACTCCGCCACCGGTTTTTCCGCAATGAAAACGTCAAACACCTCCTGCCGGACATCGAACGCCAGGTTTCCGGCCAGACCCTGCCCGCCGCCACTGCCGTGCGCAGGGTGATCGAGGCGTTTGGTAAATGAAAATCGTATAACCAGTGGTTTTCCGACAAAGGGGTTGCCGTCCCTGTGATCCGTGATTACCGGTTGCCCATGATTTGGAACGACACATTTCTCGAACTCTTCGACCGCTGCGTGGCTGACTACCGCGGCGGCAACCGCAATTTCACAAGCTATTACAAGCCCGAGGATCTTGATTTTCTCGCACAAATCGGCTGCCAGCCCCGCGAGTTTTTCGATTTTGTGGAGGATTTCTGTGAAGACGGCACCCCTTCCCTATCGACAGCACTGTTGATTGCAGCGGTCCGCAGGGACTATTGGCTCACCGTGCAAAAAGGGACGAAAAGCACCAACCTTCTCACCCGTGATAACGTCCCAGGCTTCGGCGAAACCTTGGAAAATATCCCCTACCTGCCTCGCATCCTCGCCAAGGCAAGGGCCAAACTCCGTGGCGAACTCGACCCTGACCTGATGTTCTGCTGCGGCGGTGATCGGAATTTCCTGAGAAAAAACGGCAACATCCACCCCGCGGATTTTCTTCGCCACGTCTGGGCCAGCGGGGAAAATGACGGAAAACTCGCCTCATGGGTGGCAAAACAGGCGGTTTAAGCCGATTTTCCCGATTAACCCGCCTTCCTTTGAATTCCGGGCTTGCCTCCCCGCATCCCCCGCCCTATCCCCGCCCCACCAAAATTATGGCCAGCACTCCCGTCATCAACCTCCGCAAAGGACACGCAGTCCGTCACAATAACGAAATCTGTCTCGTGGTCGATCACGAACTCAAGACGCCCCCCCGCATGGCGTCCTATGTCCAGATGTCCATCCGCAGCGTCGGAACCAAGAAAATCTTCAACCTCCGCATGACCTCCAACGACTCGCTGGAAGGCGTCGTGCTCGAGCGCAATCCCCACGAATACTCTTACAAGGACAGCAGTGGTTACCATTTCCTCGAACCCAACACCTACGAAGATGCCTTGGTGTTCGAGGACCTGATCGAAAACGTCAAAAATTACCTCATCGAGGGCCAGAGTTACGTTCTTCTCATCGCCGATGGCATCGTGGTTTCCGTCGAACTGCCGTTGTCTATGACCATGACCGTCACCGAGTCCTCTGAAGGCGTGAAGGGCGATTCCGCCAACAATGTTTACAAACCCGCCACCATGCAAACCGGGCTGATCGTCCAGGTGCCGCTGTTCATCAACGTGGGCGAGAAAATCAACGTGAAAACCGAGGATAATTCCTATCTCGGCCGCGCCTGATTCTTCATTAGTCGACTTTAAGGTTTTATTTCAAACGGGCGTTTCCAATGCGGAAACACCCGTTTTTTGTTGGATTAACGGGCAATCTCTTGGATTTTATTAAGAAAGATTGATTTCTTCTTGATCTTTATCAATAATTTTGAAAAATTGGCCTCGTCATGAAAGCAACCCTATTGTTCACCGCACTATCGATGGCGTTTGCGATGCCGACGGTTTCGGCGAAGACCGAGCTTGAGACCCTGCGTTCGCGCTGTAGTGAGCAGGAAAAGAAGATCCACCAACTCGAGCAAAAGCTTCAGCAACTGCAAGGCGACCAAAAGCCAACGACCACGCCCGAAGCAACGGCGACAGCCGCCACGCCAGTCGAGAAAAGCTCCACTTCAGTCTCCAGCACCTACGTGGTGAAAGCTGGAGACAGTGTTGAGAAAATCGCACGCAACAACGGTTGTTCCGTAGCCAGTCTGACAAAGATCAATGGCATAAACACCTCCACCATCATCCGCGCCGGTCAACGTCTCAAACTTCCCGGTGCCGCAGTGAAAAAGTCCGAATCCACGAATACCATGGCCACTTACCCGGCGGATCGGAAAGCCGCCTCGTTTGAACCCGTCGCCGAGCCGACACCCAAGCCCAAGGCCCCAGAAGCAGCTCACGCTGCAACCGCCGCGATTCGTCCCGTCCAACTCGGCAATTCCACGACCACTCCGATCCTCGCTGCCAAGTCAACACCGAGCCCGACACCGACTCCCACTCCAGCAAAAACTGCAGAGGCCGCAGCAGCACCTGCGAAGGCCAAATCCGGGGAGGAAGCAAAACCATCCGCCAGTCCCAACACTGAGAAAAAAATCCGCTCCATCAGAATCGAGAGCCAAATGACTTATGGCCAATTCGCCTCAAACCACGGGACGGATGTCACACGTTTGAATGATCTGAACGGACTGGATCTGACGACAGCAACCGTTCTAGCCAAAGGCTCGGAACTCTACGTGCCTGCCCAGCCATAAGCGACGTAGATTCCCTGCTCTCCCAGAACGCAGAAAACCCGCCCGGCATTCCCAGCCGGGCGGGTTTTTTTCTGTATAGCGATTTCGTAATACTTCAAAGGCTTTCTTCCTCATTCGGGCTTCGGGATATCGCGGTAATACACTTCGAGGATGAGGGTGGCGAGGCAGGTGCGGTAATGAACCGCTAGTTCGCCTTCGCCACGAAACTGCTGGCTAACCGCGAGAGGCATGGCAGCGGAAGCTCCCCCGACATCCTTGAATGTGCCGTCCTGATTCCGGGCAGCAAGCACCTCTGGCAGGAACATGGCATTGAAATCGGTCCATTCTTTTCCGCCATGGTTCAGCATGGCCTGGGCATTGACATGAAGCGCCGGCAGATCCGCATCCGCGGCACTCCATGCGAATTTGCTGTTTTTCGCAAGATAATGGCAGGCTTTGCCGGATACCTTCGCACCCTTGCTCCACTGTTGATAGCCTAGGGCACCGGCACCGGTGAGACAGAAAATGTTTTTGACATCCCCCTTGGTATCTCGACCGATGGAACCGTCGGCATTCTGACGGGTTTGAATTGAGACAAGTCCTATCTTGATGCATTCTGTTAGTCCTTTGAATGGAATTTTGTTTTGCGAACAGGCTTTGAGAGCCTGGAGTTGCGCACCGATTAACAAAACATCGCTACTGTCTTGAGCTGGATGATCGATGATCCATTGGCCGGCCTTGCGGACTGCGTCTTCGATACCGGGAATTTGGATTAAAAGTTGCTTTGAGTCGGCACAAGCCTCGGCAAGGGCAAAAGTGGCAACCGCATGTTCATAGGGCCAACGCGTGTCGTTGAGATCATCCGCAAGTTTGCCTTGGTTCTTCGCGGATTTTTCAATGAGAAAAACCACCGCTTTCAAAACAGTCTCGCCGTATTGCTCGGATATCGGAGTCTCGGCGTGGCCGAGATAGGTTAGAAGAGCCATGGCGGTCATGGAGGTAGGTTTGCTGGCGCACCAACTGCCGTCCTTGTTCTGGTGGCTCTTGAGCCAGTCCAGTGACTTCACCACGGCTTCTTCACAAGCCAAACTTCCTCCGTTTTCATTAAGCCGTTGAAGCCGGTCTGCTTTCGAAAAACGCTTTGTGCATGTCTGTGGGATGCTGAGTCCGGACCCGCTGCCACCGCCACCACCCAAACCTGCTCCAAAACCCTTACCTCCACCGTAGCCATTACCACCGCTGAAGCCACTACTTCCAATGAGGCCGAATAATTTTTTATTCGACGTCGCATTTCCAAAGACACCGGAATAACTCACGCCTTCCGGCATCTCGATGGGCACCTGGATCGTGCGCGGCACACCTCCTTCGGTGACGCGTTGTTCCTCAACCGCCACGAAACTCGTGAATTGAGTCATTAGATGATAGTTGATTCCAAGTTTGATGATATCCTCCTTCAAAGAGTCTTTCATCTTTCCCTGTTGCAGCCCCCCCATGTCCTGCATCATCAGGTGCTCCACCTTCGCACGTGCCCATTGCGAGGCTAGGACTTGATTCTCCGGAAATTCCTCGGGCAATGTCACGGTGAGCTCCCTCTCATAGCTGCCGGCGGCGTTGCTGCCCTTGAGCTTGATGACTCCCGTGCCGGCCTTGCTGTAGCGGCCTTTGACCACCACCGGTTTGGCAGCGAAGAGATCGCCGATGCTCTGTGGATAGACCTCCTCGACCGCGAGTCCGCCGAAATCAAGAGTGATATCGGTGAGAACCGGGGCATCGATCCGCTCGTAGAATGTATCGGCGGATTTTTTCGCCTCTTCATGATTGAGAACGTAGTGGGCTTCGCCACGACCCGCGTGCGCCATCTCATCCAAAAGGAAACGGTTTACGGAATCGCCGATCCCGAACGAAAACACGCGTGAGATTCCAGCATGTTTCTTGACCGCTGCGACGATTTCCATGTCGTTACCGACATATCCATCTGTGAGAAAACAGACGATCCGGACCTTGTGAGGATCATGCTCGGCACCTAGCGCGGTGTTGATGGCCTTCATCATTTCGGTGCCGCCCGAGCCGTGTAGGTTATCGATGAATCCTAGTGCCTGATGCCTGTTTTCCTCGGTGTTTTCGACAGGATTGGGAAAGAGGATCGCGCAATCGCCCGCAAATTTCACCAGATTGAAACGATCTAACGGACGAAGATTGGCAATTGCCCGCCGCATCATGGCTTTCGAGGTTTCGATCGGGAACCCGGTCATGGACCCACTCGTATCGAGCACGAAGATCAGTTCACGCGGCACCACCTCGTCCTGCTTCACGCGGGCGGGTGGCTGCAGAACCAAGGTGAAGAATTTCCCGCGTTCGTCGGTGTGTGTGAGCACGGCGTCGGTGATTTTGTCACCAGCGGTGCGGTAGCTGATCGCAAAATCTTTGTTAGGTATGACAGACTTCTCGGACAGCCTGACCACCGCGCATGCAGGGTCACCATCCGGGTTCTCGATCTTGATTTCGTGCAGGGCGGATTTCAGGTCTGAAATGGGCAAACCGGCGTGAATCCTCACCGTGATGGAAATGTCATGACCGGCGCGGTAACCTTCTTCGACTATGGGCGGGGTGATGCGGTTGGCATCCGGCACTTGCGCGGTGGGCGGCATCGGATTCGGGTTGACCACTGGCGGCTCACCGGCAGGTCCGCGTTTCGGTTGTGGTTTTCGGAAAAACGAAGGAGTGCTGCTTTCCCCGCCGGGGATGTAACGCGGCCCGACGACGGTTGGAAAATCGAATGCGTAGCGTCCGTCCTTCCAATCCAGCGTTTGTGAATACCGGGTGGTGATAGTGACTTCTTGACCGGGTTCGATGTTAGCCACCGACTGCGTGAAAATATTCGGACGTTCCTGATCAAGGAGAGACGCGACTTTCCCCTTGGTTTTAGCCTCATTGTAAATCTTTGCGGCCTCGCCGCGCTCCTTGATGACACCCTTCACCACGCGATCCCCGACCGTCATGGTCATGTCATCGACTGCCGAGTTCTGATGCAGCGGAAACACATAAATGGCCTCGATTTTATCCTGATAGGGATTGTGGAACTGCTGGGTCACTGTCACCTGCGCAATCGTGCCGCTGATTTCAGCCTCGACCGTGGTATGCTTGAGCGGACAAACACCGAGCGCCTGACCATTCGAGCCAGTGGCGTCAAGACGACCCTCGGTGACTTTCCCATTTTCCTGAGCGAAGATGAGCGGGGCGGCGAGGAGCATCAAAGCTCCGGCAAACAATGCATGGCGATGGTTCATGTGCATGATGGTGTGGGTTGGATAGAATTCTTCCGCGATATGGAAGCGAGGCTTCCATTTGGCCCGTCTGCAACACCGGCCTATCAGAGGCATCACGGGTCACGGCAAGACACAACGCACGGGGCACACGAATCTTTGGAACAATTTACATCAAACGCCATTACGACGCATCAACTTCCACACCACACCCAAAGCATTCTCCGCGATGTATCCGAACGACGGGGTGGCCCGCTCATCACCGGCCAATCGTTCCCGGAAGTCTTCCACCATGGCTGCCGCCACACGCCATGACTCTATCAGATCCGTCGGCGCTGGCACGAAACGACGGTTGACGATCTTGCCCTATGAACTCGGCGCACAAATCACCGGCAGTCGGTGATTCAAGAATCAGTCAATATTTCAGACAAACGCCCCGGTCAATTCTCCCTGCTGAACACATGGTCGAGCAGGAATTCTTTTTCAAGACAAACCCTCCTTCCGCAGCGCTATCCTGATGAAATCAATTCACCACTCACAAAAACAACCATGAAAACGACACCCATTATCACCACGGCTATGGCGGCGTTTATGATCTCGCCTGCATTTGCCATTGATGCACCTGTGGATGACGCGCGCCCCCCAGCAGTAGCGGATAGCGCTGTCAATGATGACCCTAAACCGGACAACGCCGCGGAAAAGAACGTGGCAGAGAAAAAGGAGAATGTCGCCTACCTCGGCGTCCTCGTCGCCCCGGTGCCCGACATGCTTGCCGGGCACCTCGGTCTCAAGGATAGCGAGGGAGTCGCCGTGCAAATGGTGGCTCCGGACGGCCCCGCCGCCAAGGCCGGCATCGCCGTCAATGACATCATCACCCGGGTGGGCGACAAACCCGTGGGTTCCCACGAAGAACTCAGCCAAATCGTCACCAGCAAAAAACCCGGCGATACCCTCCATCTTGAAATGATCCACAAGGGCAAAAAATCGGGCTTGGACGTCAAGCTCGACACACGTCCCGAGGGGATCGACAACCTCCAACCCAATCCACTCATCGAGGGACTTCCACTCGATGGAGTCCCCAAGGAAATGGCAGACCGCATCCGCAGGGCCATCAGAGGAAACCTCGGCGGCATCCAACTCCAATTTGGCGATTTGAATCCGGACGCGATCGCACCGAAAAACATCGAGGAGATGAGAAAACAAATGAGAAAAATGCGTGAGCTGAAAGGATTCGGCGCAATGCCCGACTTCCAATCCAGCTCCCGCACCCGCATGATGGACGGCGAGGGCAGCGTCGAAATGAAATCCACCAATGGCGGTAAAGAAGTCACCCTGAGCGATAAAAATGGCAAGGTCACATGGACCGGCCCGTGGGATACGGAGCAGGACAAAGCCGCAGCTCCCGAGAACGTCCGCGATAGAATCAAACGCCTCAATATGGATGGCGCCGGAGCGGTGGGTGGCATGGTGGAAATTACTCCGGACCTGTTGAACCCCAATCTGAATGGTGATAAAAAACCCGCCGGAGACGGTGATGGTGACGGCCCGCAGTAAACAATCGGGCATCAACCTCCCAACAAAGGCGGTTTCATGGCAGATCACCCGCACCCGGCCATTCCGGTTGCGGGTTGATCTTTTCAAGACAAATGACAGTGGTTTCCACGCTCATCAGATGATTCGATGAAACCACTCTCCATAATCAAAACCGGCGTCGCGGCATTGTTGCTCGGCACGGTTTCCGCATTCGGAACTCCGCCTGACAACGCGGCACCCGAATCCGGCGGCAATACCAAGCCGGTCGATCCCAAACCCGCCGCTTTTCTCGGAGTGGTCACCGCGCCAATCTCCAAAATCATCACCGAGCAACTGGGATTGCCCGCAGGCCAAGGCATTGCCATCCATGCCTTGGCCCCACAAGGACCGGCCGCCAAGGCGGGCCTTGCCGTCAACGACATCATCACCCGCATCAACGGCCTGAACCTCGGCGCACCTGCAGATCTAACCAAAGCTTTAGCGACTCAAAAACCCGGCGATTCCGTCCATTTGACACTGATTCAAAAAGGCAACCCTGCGGAGTATGATGTGACGCTGGATGCACATCCTGCCGGAATGGGCCCGGTGCGCTCCATCCCGCTTGATGCGATGCTCAAGGATCTGGCCAATGGCACGGGATCTGAAAAAGCCGATGGCATCCTGCGCTTCGAAACACCCGCCGCCGGAGATACTCCTGGCAATGATGGTATGGAAATCCAGATCGGCTCATCGATTCACATGATGGATGCCCAGGGAAGCGTCGAAATGAAATCCAACAAAAAGAACCGGGAAATCACCATGCGTGACAAGGCAAACAAGGTCACTTGGTCAGGACCATGGAATACCGAAGAGGATAAGAAAGCCGCCCCCCCGGAAGTCGCCCTGCGATTGAAGGATCTGAATTTGGAAAAAATCTTCGACTCCAGCCGGGTGATGCTGAAACTCTCAGGCGGAAAACCACAGGAAAAATCACCGCAGGGAAAGTAATCTTGGCATCCGCAGTTTCAACTGCGGATTTTAGGATCAAAACCGGCGCAGCGTGGTATCTGATAAATAGTGGTCATCCGTCGCCGGATGGTCCGAGGTATAATGCAGGCCACGGGATTCCTTGCGACGCAGTGCGCACTCGACGATCAATCCGGCGACAGCGACAAGATTGCGGAGTTCGAGGATATCGGGATTCACGCGATGCCCCCAATAGAACTCGCGAATTTCCCGTTTCAAATTTTGCAGACGTGCCGCGGCGCGGCGCAGGCGGTTGTCGGTCCGCACGATGGAGACGTAGTCCCACATCAGGCGGCGCAACTCGTCCCAGTTGTGATAGATCACCACCAACTCGTCCGGCTCCGCGGTGTCTCCGTGTTCCCACTCCGGAATCATCGGTGGATTCAGTATTTTTTTTCCGGGTGGATAGAGGCGCAGAATTTCATCCAGCGCACGGCGGCCGACCACATTGCCCTCCAACAATGAATTGGATGCCAAACGGTTGGCTCCGTGAAGCCCGGTGCAACCGACCTCGCCGACCGCGAAGAGCCCGCGGAGTGTGGATTTCCCATTCACATCGGTGAGCACGCCGCCGCATTGATAGTGCGCCGCCGGCACCACCGGGATCGGTTGTTTTTCGCAATCCACGCCGAACTTGAGTAGGTTCTCATAGATATAAGGAAATCGTTCGCGCATGAAACCGGGAGGCTTGTGGGTCACGTCCAAATAAACACAGGCGGCACCAGTCCGCTTCAACTCACCGTCGATCGCCCGCGCCACGATGTCGCGCGGAGCCAACGATCCGCGAGGATCGATCTTGCGGGTGAAATCAATTCCCTTGGCATTGATGAGCACGCCGCCCTCGCCCCGCACCGCCTCGCTCACCAGAAACGAACGCGCCTCAGGCCCTGTCGCGCCGGGATTGTAAAAACAGGTCGGATGAAACTGGATGAATTCCATGTTGGAAATCGAAGCTCCCGCCCGCCAACCGAGCGCCACACCGTCACCCGTCGCGGAGTCGGGATTGGTCGTGTAAAGATAGACCTTGCCACAACCACCCGCCGCGAGAATCACACGATCCGAGCGGAAAACCTTCACCTCCCCGGTTTTTTTCTCCAACACATAGGCACCTAACACCCGATCCTCCGCCACCGCCCCGAGCCGGGCCGAGGTGATCAGATCGATCACGAAATGATGCTCCAGCAGAGTCAGATTGGGTGTGTTGCGCGCGGTCTCTATCAACGCCCTGGCGACCTCCCTGCCGGTCGTATCCCTGGCGTGGAGAATCCGCCGGTGCGAGTGCCCGCCTTCCTTTCCTAACAAAAAGTGATCCTTATCCCGGTCGAACGAAACCCCATACTGGCAGAGGTCGTTGATCGCCGCCACCCCTTCCCCGACGATCGTGCGCACCGCACTCTCCCGGCACAGCCCCGCGCCCGCGTCCAGGGTGTCTGCCACATGGCTTTCCTCGGAATCCCCGACATCCCTCTGGCTTTCCTCCAATACCGAGGCAATTCCACCCTGCGCCCACGCCGTATTGGATTCATAGACGTCACCCTTGGTCAGAACGATCACCGAACCATGGCGGGCAGCCCGCAATGCAAAAGACAATCCGGCCACGCCGGCACCAATCACCAGAAAATCCGCTGTCATCTGGCGAAACCATGGAGACGAATCCCCCGCGACAAAAGAAAAATTGTCATTTCTCCGTCTTGACCGCCGCCGCCTGAAAGCCCACCTCTTGTGCATGAGCTTCTTTGTGACGGGAACCGATACCGGTGCCGGAAAAACCCATGTAACACGACTGATTCTGAATGCTTTGCGGGAACGCGGCGTGGATGCCGTCGGATACAAACCCGTCTCCTGCGGCGACCGTGACGATGGCCGCCTCCTCGCCGAGGCCTCCGGCGGACTGCCTCTGGACGACATCAATCCGGTGCATTTGATAACTCCCGTCGCTCCATACGTGGCGGGATTATTGGAAAATCGAACCGTGAACCCCGCGGATCTCGTCGCCGGATTTCACCACCTCGCCGCAGCCCATCCATGCGTCGTCGTCGAAGGCGTGGGCGGTTGGGCTGTCCCGCTTGCCGCAAACTACCGAGTCTCCGATCTCGCAAAAGACCTCGATCTGCCAGTGATTCTCGTCGCTGCCAACCGCCTCGGCGCACTCAATCACATCCTGCTCACCCTCGACGCCATCCGCGCCAAAGGCCTCACCTGCGCGGGCGTCATCCTCAACCAACTCGGCGACGAACTCGACACCGCCATGATCACCAACAAAGGCGTGCTCGAAGACATCACCGGGGTCCCCCTGCTCGAACACCTCATCCACGGCCAGGATTTCCTCGACGAAGAAGCCGTGGAAAAACTCGCGGCGCTGTGAGTCGGAACGCAATCGACTCCTGATTCCCTACTCCAGCGCAGCACGGGTTCTGGTGCTGATCACCTATAGCAAATCACCCATAAGAACGAGCTGGTTGAACCGGCTGCACTCTCAGAGATTCTCTTGGTCGTCGAGTTTCGCGGCGACGGCCTGCATCCATGCCTGGCGTTCCGGGGTGATGTTTTTACCGCAGACTGCGGTGGCGCGGAGTTTATTTGCGAGGAACGAGCGGTAGAGCGGTTCCAGCTTGAGACACTCGCGGAATTTTTCCAAGGCGGGCCCGTATTCACCGCTACCGGCTTTGAGCATGCCTTGGCTGATGCGGAGAATGGCACGTTTATGGTCCATGGTGTAACAGCGGATCGTGTTGCGCTGGGATTCGGTATCGCCTGCCTTTTCCGGCAGGTAATTCCAGAGCCATTCGCCGCCCGTGAAACATTCATCTTCAATGCCCGGGATCGCGAGAGTCCGTTCCATTCCGTCCAGCAGGTTCGATGTTTCCTTGGTATCACCACCCATGCGGCACGCTTCCGCGAGGCTCAGGCAGTTGACCATATCGGGATTGTATTGTCTGCCGAGCCTGAGGTGTTTGCGGGCGAGTTCCTGTTGCCCTGTGAAAAGATAACAATAGCCGAGGTTCGAGTGAGCGGATCCGTTGTTCGGTTCAAACGTCAGCAACTGACAAAGCGTGGTCGCGGCGGCAGCGATGTCCGCATTGGATTGCTGGATGTAAGCCTTGAGCAGATACCCGCCTGAAAACCTCGGGAGGCGGCATCCTAGCCGCATCGGGCGTTCCGGCAATCATGGAATCCGCTGTTTTTCGTTGCCGAGTCACGGTTTGTCTCTAAAAAGGAAATTTTCCGGAAACCGCTCTTGTCCACCGGTGGTTCTCTGTCTTACGCTCGCCCAACCTTTTGCAGGCGTGGCACAATCATCATCCAACCATCACATTCTAGGAGTCCTTCCGGCACGCTGGGGCTCAAGCCGCTTCCCCGGCAAACCGCTCCATCTCATCGCCGGCAAACCGTTGATCCAACACGTATGGGAACGCTGCCTGCGCTGCGCAAAATTGGATGAAATCCTCGTCGCCACCGATGACTCGCGGATTTTCGATGCGGTCATTGGTTTCGGCGGTAAGGCGGTGATGACCTCGTCCGCACACCCGACCGGCACCGATCGCATCGCCGAGGCGGTCCGCTCCGTGCCGCAGGCGACCCTCATCATCAACATCCAGGGCGACGAACCACTGATCGACCCCGCGCTGATCGACCAGCTGGCGACGGCCATGGTCGAGGATTCCACACTGGACATGGCCACCGCCGCCAATCCGCTCTCCCCGTCGGATTCCGCGGTTCAAGATCCCAACGTGGTGAAAGTGGTCACCGCTCTCGATGGTAGGGCGCTTTATTTTTCCCGCTCGCCGCTGCCGTTTTTCCGCAACGAGGTGCCCGGTCTACCGGTCCTGCGCCACAAGGGCATCTATGCCTACAGCCGTGGATTTTTGGAATGCTTCGTCACCTGGCCTCCATCGCCCTTGGAAACTGCGGAGTCGCTCGAACAACTCCGCGCCTTGGAAAACGGCGCGTCCATCAAGGTCATTCTCACCTCCGATACCTCACCCGGTGTCGATACTCCCGAACAAGCCCGAGAAATCGAACGACTGCTTGCCGCTGAAAACTGAACACTTCAAACTAACAAACTTTTTATGAAATACATCTTTGTCACCGGCGGCGTTGTCTCCTCACTCGGCAAGGGCCTTGCCGCAGCATCCATCGGCACCCTGCTGGAACACCGCGGCCTCAAGGTGCTCATGCAGAAGTTTGATCCCTATCTCAATGTCGATCCGGGCACGATGTCGCCCTATCAGCACGGCGAGGTCTATGTGCTCGATGATGGTGCGGAAACGGATCTCGACCTTGGCCATTACGAGCGTTTCACCTCGGGTGTACTTTCGCGCATCAACAACCTGACCTCGGGCCAGGTGTTTGACTCGGTGATCAAGAAGGAGCGCCGCGGCGAGTATTTGGGTAAAACCGTGCAGTTCATCCCGCACGTGACCGACGAGATCAAGAACCGCATCCGCATGGTTACCGACAATAATCCGGACGTGGATGTGTTGATCACCGAGATCGGCGGCACCGTTGGCGACATGGAAGGCCTGTTGTTTCTCGAAGCGTTGCGCCAATACGCGCTGGAAGTCGGCAAGGAGCACGTCTGCTTCATCCACGTCACCCTGCTGCCCTACATCAAAGCAGCCGGCGAAGTGAAAACCAAACCCACCCAGCAATCGGTCGCCAAACTCCGCGAAATCGGTATCCAACCGGACATTATCATCTGCCGCACCGAGGCGGATCTTGATGAGGAAAACCGGAAGAAAATCGCCATGTTCTGCAACGTCGAGCGCAAGAACGTCGTCGCCTTCCGCGATGTGGCCCACACGATTTACGAATGCCCGCTCGACCTCCGCCGCGACAAGATCGATCGCCTCGTCGTGGACAAACTCGGCCTCGGCCACACGCCCTCACCCGCGCTGGACGATTGGGAACGCTTCGTGCAACGCGTGATCCACCCGAAACACACGGTCACCATCGCCGTCGCCGGGAAATACATCGAGCTCCAGGACGCCTACAAATCCATTTATGAGTCGCTGATTCACGCCGGTGCCCACCACGACACCAAGGTCAAGATCATCCGCGTGGACACAGAATCGGTCGAGGAACAGGGAGCCAAGGCCGTCATCGGCGATGTGGATGGCATTCTGGTCCCCGGAGGATTCGGCGACCGTGGCACAGAAGGAAAAATTCTTTCCGCCAAATACGCGCGGGAAAAGAAGATCCCATACTTCGGCATTTGTCTCGGCATGCAGATCGCCACCATCGAATTTGCACGCAATGTCTGCGGCCTCAAGGGCGCGAACTCCACGGAGTTCGATAAAACCACCAAGCATCCTGTGATCTGCCTGCAAGAAGAACAGAAGGGAATCGAGGATATGGGAGCCACCATGCGTCTGGGATCATGCGAGTCGATTCTATTTACCGGCACCAGGGCATCCGATCTATACGGCAACAAGGACCGCATCCACGAACGCCACCGCCACCGCTACGAACTCAACTCCGACTATCAGGACCGCCTCCAGGATGCCGGCCTGGTGATCTCATCCGTCTCCGCGGAAGCGGGTCTCGTCGAGATCGTGGAGCTCCCGAACCATCCGTTCTATCTGGGCGCACAATTCCACCCGGAATTCCAATCCAAGCCCAACCACCCGCATCCTCTCTTCGCTGGCTTTGTCGCCGCCGCTCTCGAACATTCACAGCATTGATACGGCTATAGCGGCTAGCTACTTCTGAGATACCGGAAGATCGTTTTGAATCAACCAACGCCCCGCCAGTGACTGGTGGGGCGTTTCGTTTAGGGATGAGAAGGGGTTTTGAATCGCTACCATTGGAAAAAAATTCTGAATATGACGAGTGTCGCGTGTTGCGAATGGCGACGCTTGCCGTTATGATCGCCCAGATTTCCGAAAGGCCCGGCCTCCGGTGATCCACTGATCGTGCGTCCAATTACGGGTGTCACTCCCTCACCATCATGAAATTCCGCCACTTGATTCTACCCGCCTCGCTGCTACTTGCTTCCTGCGTTTTGGGGCCGGATTTCCAAACTCCGGGCGACACCGGCGGTTCGAAGTGGAAGGAAACCCGGGCGACTGCGGGGACTCGTCTGCCTGACAATTGGTGGCGGCTTTTCAATGATCGGGAACTCACACGGTTGGTGGATCGCGCGTTATCGAACAACAACGACCTCGCAGCGGCCAAGGCCCGCGTGGATACCGCCCGCGCACTTGTCGGGGTGGACCGCGCACGCATGTTTCCCACACTCGATCTGAATGGTTCCGCCGGTGTTTCACGTGCTTCAAGAGATACCGTGGGATCACAATTGCCACCCGGAATTTCCGTCGATCTCAGTTCCCAGCATTACCGCGGATCCTTCGATCTCGCATACGATCCGGATCTGTGGGGGCGCAACAAACGCCTGATCGAGGCATCCACCGCGCAGGCTGCGGCCAGTGAAGCGCTGTGGGATTCGCTGCGGCTCGGTGTGGCGACAGAGGTTGCCCGCCAATATTTCCTGCTGCGTGGACTCGATGCCCAGAAATCCGTGATTGTGGAAACCATCCGGAGCCGCCAGAGCACACTGGACCTGCAGAAAAGCAAGGCGGACGCGGGGTTGATCGACGGACTATCCACCAGCCAGGCACGCACCGAGTTGGAACTTGCGAAAAACGACCTCGCCCAGATCGAACGTCAGCGTGGTTCAGCGGAACACGCGCTGGCGGTGCTGTGCGGAAGCCGACCCTCGGATTTCTCCGTATCCAACCGCGAACCTAACAACTCACTCCCATCGATCCGCGCCGGGTTGCCTGCGGAAGTCCTCAACCGCCGTCCGGACGTCCGTGCTGCCGAACAAAACCTGCGCGCGGCGAATGCCCGCATCGGCGTGGCCGAGGCCGCGTTCTATCCGAATTTCAACCTCATCGCGGGTGGTGGACTGGAGTCGCTGAGCGCATCGAATTTCCTCAACTGGGAAAACCGCATTCTTTCCCTCGGTGCCGGAGTGGCCGCGCCCATCTTTGACGGCGGCACGAACAAAGCCAACTTCCAGGCCGCGATCAGCCGCCGAGATGAAGCGCTGGCCACCTACAAGAACACCCTGCTCGTCGCACTCCGGGAAGTGGAGGACGCACTCGTGGATCTCAAGGGACTGGCCGGTTCCCGCAGCGCGTTGAACCAAGCACTCGCGAGCGCCAGAGATACCCAGCGCATTTCAAAGGACCGCTACGACAAAGGCATCAGCAGTTATCTGGAAGTGGTCGAAGCGGATCGGACTGTCCTCCGTGTGCAACTGGTGCTGGCCCAGATCGAAGCCCAACAACGCATCACTCTGGCCGCTCTAGCCAAAGCCCTCGGCGGCGGATGGAGCGGGAAGTAACCTGCCATTTCGCAATCACTCCCACCCGCAGCGCTTGAATCCGTTTCCACCAAACCCGGACCACGAACCGCTTGCGGCGCTTGATGTGCATGAAACACGGGTCTATCCGGCGATGAGCCATCCTCTCACGGATCCTGCGGTGAGTGCGGTGGCGGCCATGTTAGGCGGACTGGATGCATGTCATCCGGCAGAGGCGAGGATTCTGGAGATTGGCTGCTGCAGCGGCCACAATCTGATTCCTCTGGCCATGCGCTGGCCGGATAGCCGGTTCACCGGGATTGATCTAACTGAAAGATCCATCGCTCAAGCGCGGGAACTCGCAACCGCGGCCCGGCTGGAAAACATCGAATTCCTTGCCGCAGATCTGATTGGTTTCGAGCCTGAGGACGGCGGTTTTGATTACATCATCGCACACGGATTTTTCTCATGGGTGCCGGACGAGGTGAAGTTGGCGTTATTGGATTTCTGCGCGCGTCATCTCGCGCCATCGGGCGTGGCGACGATCAGTTTCAATCTCGAATGTGGCTGGCGCGAGCGTTTCCCGGTGATTGAAAAAACGCGTGCCATCCAACAGGCCGGCGCGGAGGATCTGATGGCAGCGCTGGCAATCCTGCGTTCGGTCACGGAAGAGGGTTCTCCGGAGTTGCGTATCATCGATGACATGTTGGCCAAAGGTCCGGATATTCTGGCATTTGACGACTTTGCTCCGATCAATGACCCGTGGTCCTTCGACCGCTTCGTGCGCGCCTCTGCGGATAGAGGATTGCGCTGGTTGGGCGAGTCCGATCCCGGCCTGAACCTCCCGCAGGATCTGGATCCGGTGGTTCTGGAAAAACTCCGCCGCGAATCGCCGAATCCTCTGGCATTCCAATTGGCGGTCGATGTCGCCGCCGGCAGGACATTCCGCTCCGGCGCACTGTGCCGAGCGGATGCGAAGGTGGCGGATCGGGTATCTCTGGAGCGGGTGTTCGAGTTATCCGCCCGCACGGGTCCGGAACCGGCAAATGCGACCGACCGGAAAATCCACCGTGCGATTGCCTTCAATGACCCCTTGTGCCTCTCGCTGGCGGGTCTGGAGCAAATGATGCCCGGCAGCGATTGGAGAGACATTTCACGGCGCATTTACGATGGCATCCATCGTGGCTGGATCCTACCGCGGATTGAGCCGGTTTGGTTTGATCCCGAGGTTCCTGAATTCTTTAAACTCAATCCATTCCGGTTGGAATGCGCGCGCCGCAGGTTGCCATTGGTGGACATCTGGCACCGGCCCTGTTCATTTCCAACCGACCATTACTCGGTTTTGGCGGCGATGGACGGATCGAAAAATCGCGTGGATCTCGCGGCTTTCTCAAGAACCCTTTGCCCGGAACTCGCCTACGAACCATGGCTCCGCCATCTCGCTGGACGCGGGATGTTCGCCTGAATAAGACACGAATTGGATTATTTTCCGGAGTAATGAACGACGGTGACACCTGGTGCTGAGCAACGGTCGGAGGGATTCATCGTCATCGGATCGAGCGGCGGAGTGACACGGCAACTGATGGAAAGCAGAGCGAGACCAAGAACAGGGATGAGGAGCAGGATTTTCATGTTTTTTGCGGGTGCGGCTGCCTTTTAACATTTTGACAGGGAAATTCCAGCAATCTCTTTCGCATAAAAAACCAGGGACCTAAGGGAAAATTCGGTCATTTTTCACGCCATTCCGGCCTCCGGATGAAAAGGCTCACCATTTCGCTTGCCACACCATGGGTGAAGCCCCACAAAAGCGCCCGCTTCACCGGGTGTCGGGACGACCAACTTCTCCCTTCCCCGGTCATGCGGACTCATACCTTATTCTCGATCAACAATGGACAGCATCTCATCCCGTATTGCCAAGGTTTCTCCATCCCTCACTCTGGCCGTCACCGCCCAGGCCAAAGCCATGATCGCCAAAGGCGAAGAGGTTTACGCACTCGCCGGTGGTGAACCGGAAGTGGACACCCCGGATTTCATCAAGGAGGCCGCCATCCAGGCGCTCCGCGATGGACACACGAAATACACGCCTGCCGGCGGCATCCCGGAACTCCGTGAGGCCCTTGCCGCAAAGCTCCTGATCGATAACAATCTGAAATACGCCCCCAACCAGATCTGCGTGACCGGTGGAGCGAAAATGGCCTGTTTCAATGCCATCCTCGCCGTGATCGAAGAAGGTGACGAGGTGATCATTCCCTCACCGTTCTGGGTTTCTTATCCGGAAATGGTTCGTCTCGCCGGTGGTATCCCGGTGATCGTGGACACCAAGGAATCCACCGGTTGGAAAATGACTCCGCAGCAGTTCGAGGAAGCCATGACCCCGGCGACCAAGATGGTCATCCTCAACACCCCCGGCAACCCGACCGGCGCGGTTTATACCGAAGCCGAACTCCGCGCCCTGGGTGATATCGCGCTCGAAGAAGACATCGTCATTCTTTCCGACGAAATCTACGAAAAACTGGTTTACGGCGAAGCCAAGCACGTCTCGATCGCCTCTCTGAGCGACGAACTTTACAATCTCACCATCACCGTCAACGGGTTCTCGAAAGCCTACTCGATGACCGGCTGGCGTCTCGGCTACACCGCAGCTCCCAAGCCGCTGGCCGATGCGATCGACAAGATCCAGAATCACACGATCTCCAACGCCAACACCTTCTCCCAATACGGAGCACTCGCCGCATTACAGGGTGATCAATCATTCATCGAGGACCTCCGCTGCGAATACGACGTCAAGCGCCAATTCGTGCTATCCCGTCTCAAGGCGATCCCGAACATCCGCGTGGTCGAGCCACAAGGTGCCTTCTACTTCTTCGTTTACACCGGCAACACCGGCCTCAAGTCGCTCAATCTTTGCGACAAACTGCTCTCACGCTACAAGGTGGCGGCGGTACCGGGCGTTGCCTTCGGCTACGACGAAGGCATCCGCCTGAGCTACTGCACCACGCTGGACGTGCTCAACGAAGGCTTGACCCGCTTCGAGCAGTTCTGCCGCGAGCATTGATTCTACATCGCCTGCCGGATGCGGGCTTCGACTTCATCGAGAGAACCGCTGGAGTCGATGATGCGGGCGAACGGCTCGTCCTTAAGCGAAAGAAAGATTTCGCGGCAGCGTTCGAGGCTCTCGCGTTTTTCGAATTCATTGGCGATGTCGCCGCGCGCACGAATGCGTCCGAGAGCAGCATCCACATCGAGATCGAGAATGAGCAGTAGATCCGGCACCGGGGCGAATTGCTCGTTGAGAATCCGGATTTCCGCAGGATCCAAACCGCGCGCTCCTTGGTAGGCCATCGTCGAGAAATAATAACGATCCAAGATCACGACTTTGCCGACTGCAAGCGATGGAACGATCAGTTCCTCCACATGTTGCCGACGGTCGTTGAGGAAATACTGGAGTTCGTCCTCCGGCGAGAGACGACCGGATGAAGCGGACGCACGGAGTTTCGCACCCCACGGACCGTCGGTGGGTTCCCAACTGATGACGACCTCGCGGCCTTGTGAAATAAACCAATCACCGAGCCTGCGCGCCTGGGTGGATTTTCCAGTGCCGTCGATACCATCGAGGACGATGAAGGTGCCTTTTGTCATGGATGTAAAAAGTGGCGCGGGCATCTTGCCCGCAGCCTGCATCAAGCGCGCGGCAGTGTGGCGGTATCCCAAGCCTTCATGCCCAACTCTGCGGCGATTTCATTAAATTCGGCGACTTCCGCATCGGTGAAGAGCAGACCGCCGGAAGCATCGGAACGCTTGCGGAATCCGCCTTCGATCTGACCGGGCAACATCGCGCCCTGGTTGCCATGTCCGAGGATATCCTCCAGCACGGCTTTCAGATTTTCCTTCTGGCTCCGTCCGCAGGCAAATGCCCCACCGGAAAGCGCATCGGGATGAATCACTTGGAAATAGAAAACCGGGGTGTTCTTCTCGTCCGCCGATGGCAGTTGCCGACCGCGAAGCGTGGGCAACGATCCGCCGATGAGGCCGCCGAAAATCTCGTTGAGCAGGCACATGCCATATCCTTTGTGGCCGCCGAAGGGAAGCAGCGCCGCGACTTGCGAAGGATCCGTGGTGGCATGACCGTGGGCATCCACTGCCGCTCCGGGTGGCAGGGATTTACCCTCGCGTTTGAGCGCCTGCACGCGTCCCATCGCCACGGTCGACGTCGCCCAATCCATGACGATTGGAAATGCGCCCGGCGCGGCGGCAGGGATTCCCCACGAATGCGGGTTGGTTCCCAGTGTCGGGAAGACTCCACCGAAGGGAACCACCTCCGCCAAAGCCGAGGTGCAGTTGGTGTATGCGTAATACCCGCGCTCCGCAGCCTCCATCACGTATCCGCCACCCCAGAGGTAGTGAAACGCATTGTCCACCGCGATCTGGGCGATTCCATATTGATCCGCCAACTCAATGGCACGGTCGATCGCCTGATAGGCCACCGACTGACCGAGCTTCTTGTTAGCATTCCATCGCTCTGACGCGGGGAAGCGGGATGGAAGAACCTCGATTTCCGCGCCGGGCACACAGCCGCCGGTGGCGGAACCAAACAGGTGGTCGAGGTGCAGCGCCTTGAGTGCGTGGTGAGTACGGATGCCGTGGCGGGCGGCTTCGGCGGCCAGCTTGGCTCCTTCAGCGGCTTCCGCTGCGGTGTAGCCGCGGGCCTGATAGGCACGGGAAACCAAGGCATCGTGATCGGCACGGGGAATGATGAGGAATTCGGACATCAGCGTGGTGTTTTGTTAGTGAAAAAAGCCCTCAACAGGCGGCCTCAGCGATCCAGAACCGAGTTCCAATGTTCCACCGAATCCTTCTGGGATTCGAAGAGTGAGGTGGTATCGTCGTGAATGGTGATGGAGGTGATCTTGTCACCTTGTTTGACAGCATCGACGACGTGTTGGCCATTGGTGACTTGGCCGAAGACCGAGTGTTTGCCATCGAGATGGGGAGTGGCACAGTGGGTGATAAAGAACTGGGAACCGTTGGTGCCGGGGCCGGCATTGGCCATCGAGAAAATGCCCGGAGAACGGTGGCGGAGTTCGGAGTGGAACTCATCAGCAAACTTGTATCCAGGACCTCCGCGACCGGTTCCGGTGGGATCGCCTCCTTGGATCATGAAATCGGCGATCACGCGATGGAACGCGATGTTGTCATAGTATCCCCGGCGGGCGAGATTGAGGAAATTCGCACAGGTGAGAGGAGCCTTGGACGCATAAAGCGTGGCTTCGATGTCTCCGGCGGTGGTGTGAACAGTGATTTTGATATCGGACATGTGCGGCAGGTAACACCGAAACCACGCCCATGGCAACTCCTACCCGTTCAAAAAATATGGCAGGGATCCGACCTCCGGGGCGGTCCGGTGCATGGGTGGCGAATGCGCTCTGGACCGCCCGGAGGTCGGTCCCTGCCATTTCCGCCTATTCAGACGGCCACCTCAGGGCAGTTGGGTGTTCCCCATCAGGAAGCGGTCGCACTCGCGGGCGGCGCCGCGGCCTTCGTTGATGGCCCAGACGACGAGCGATTGGCCACGGCGCATGTCACCGGCGGCGAAGACGCCCGGGATGTTGGTGGCAAACTTGCCGTGCTCCGCCTTCACGTTGGAGCGCGCGTCGGTTTCAAGGGCGAATTGTTGGACAACCTCCTGCTCGGGTCCGAGGAAACCCATGGCCAGCAGCGCAAGCTGCGCCGGGATGACCCGTGCCGTGCCTGGCTTTTCCTTCGGAACAAAACGACCTTGATCGTCCTTGGCCCACTCGATCTCACAGATTTCGAGACCTGATAGATTCCCGGCATCGTCTTTGACGAAACGTTTCGTCTGCACGAGATACTGGCGGGGATCGCCACCTTGCACGGCGGCGGCTTCTTCCTGGCCGTAATCCATCTTGTAAACCTTGGGCCACTCCGGCCACGGATTGTTGGCAGCGCGCTCCATCGGCGGCATAGGCATGATTTCCAACTGCACCACGCTCTTGCATCCATGGCGCAGGCTGGTGCCCACGCAGTCGGTGCCGGTGTCGCCACCCCCGATGACCACGACATCCAGGCCGGTCGCATTGAGGGCGGGGTTGGAGCCATCGAACTTGTGGTCGAGTTGGTAGCGGGTGTTTTCCGTGAGAAATTCCATGGCGAGGTAAACGCCTTTGGCATCACGGCCATCGATCGGCAGATCGCGGCCAAGCGTGGCACCGCAGCAAAGGACCACGGCGTCAAACTCCCCGCGAAGGCGGGCAGCGGTCCATTTCTTGTCCTTGCCGACGAAAACGCCGGTGATGAAATCAACGCCCTCTTCCTGCATGAGATTCACGCGGCGGGTGACGACTTCTTCTTTTTCCAACTTCATGTTGGGGATGCCATACATGAGGAGTCCGCCGATGCGGTCCTCGCGCTCGAAAACGGTGACCTTGTGGCCGGCCTGGTTGAGTTGGTCCGCACAGGCGAGACCCGCCGGGCCTGAACCGATGACAGCGACTTTCCTGCCGGTGCGTTTTTGCGGGATTTTTGCGGTGACCCAGCCTTCCTCCCACCCTCTGTCGGTGATGGCGCACTCGTTGTTTTTAATGGTGACGGGCGGTTGGATCACTCCGAGCACGCAGGAACCTTCACAGGGAGCGGGGCAGACGCGACCGGTAAATTCGGGGAAATTATTGGTCTTGTGGAGGCGTTCGAGCGCTTCCTTCCATCGGCCACGGAAAATGAGGTCGTTCCACTCAGGGATCAGGTTGTTGATCGGGCAACCGCTGGCCATCCCGGAAACCATGTGGCCAGTGTGGCAGAACGGCGTACCGCAATCCATGCAGCGCGCACCTTGGGCACGGCGTTCCGCCTCATCCCCATGAACCTTGAACTCCCGCCAGTGTTTGAGGCGTTCGAGTGGCGCGGTTTCAGCATCGGTCTTGCGTGCGATCTCCTTGAATCCTGTTGGTTTGCCCATTTTTTATCGAGTTTGATGTTTGAAGTTTTTCAGTATGAAGAAAGAGGAGATTCGCGTTTTCAGTTTCAAGTGACCGGGGGGGATGCAATCTTCTTAAACACGATTTGCAAGCATTTTCCCTGCCATTGTTCCCAAATTCCTTGCATTTACCCCAAACATTGATTCGCTGGGATCAAGCGCCTTAAAACACCATGATTTCCTGTCCGAACCCAGCCAAACATGACGCCTCTGGTTGTAAAGAAGCTATCTTCCTTTTGCTTCTGCTCGCTCTGGTCTGTCTGATCGCGTGGCCGGGCATGAGTTCCCCGATGCTGCTGGATGATCTGGACGAACTGAATCACATCCACACGTTCACGTCTTGGCAGGACTGTTTCAAACCCGATGTCTATGGCCTGTTCCGCCCGATCAAAAACATCATTTTTTATGGAATGGATGGTCGCCCCGTATTCCAATGGCACGTTTTAGGACTCGCGCTCTACCTTGCCGCCATCCCTGTGATCTATTTATTTCTGCGGCGGCTCCTGGAGTCTCCGCTCTGGGCATTCGTCGCGGTGGCGATGTGGGCCACCAGCCCCACCCAGGTCAGCACGGTGATCTGGATGAGCTGCGCCAATATCAGCCTCGCCGTTCTGTTAGCTTGTGCGTGCCTCTATTTCCACGATGTCGCACAAGCCGGAGCGGACCGCTTCGGAAAATCCACTTTTCTGGCCTGTCTGTTTTTGTTCCTCTCACAAACTTGCTACGAAACCGCAGTCGCAGTCCCCGCATTGTGCGTGCTGACAGACGCCATACGGCGGCGATCACTTTTCACGCGCAAGACAATGATGCGCTACGGGCTGTTGGCCGTAGTCACCGTGATTTATTTGATCCTGCGCACCCAGCTGGGTTTCAGATTTTCCGTATATACCAATTCAGGATTCATTCCGGACAGTCCGGCATGGCAGATCAGTATTTCGGCCCCGTGGTTTCTTTGGAAACACTTCAGCATGTGGCTCATGCCTCTTGGACGGATCGAAATTTTCGGCACGTATCTATGGGGCATCTCTGCTTCATCGTGGGAATTGGCAGCTGCCTGGACCTGGTTGCTCTCTATCATCGGCCTGATCTATTTCTGTTGGCGGCGGCAGCCATGGATCGCTTGCGGATTGTTGTGGTTTCTCGCCACCAGCTTTCCTTCATGCAATTTCATTCCCATCCGGGTCGGGCCGATCGCCGACTACTATGTGGTCTTTCCCGGACTTGGACTGGCCATCGCCCTCGCAGGCTTCGCGAAAGCCTTGGTGGAGTGGTGCAAGCGTGAGTCTGAAAACCCGGAATCCTCGCACAAACTGATCGTCGGCACCCTGCTATGCATCGGCGCACTCTGGAGAACCCTGTGTATTCCGCTGTTTTGGCTACAAGCAGACTTGTGGTCGCACCCTATGGAATTGTTCGTGCGTTGTGACCTCACCCGGACAGGACAATTCCATGCCCAAACTTTCGTCGCCAGGGAGCTACTCCTCAGTGGGCACCTGCAAGAGGCACAGGAGTTGGCCTTGAAATCTTATGCAACCGCACCTTGGTTCGGCAACACCAGCATGGTCCTCGGACGCGTGGCTTTCGATAGGAAAAACTATCAGGAAGCGGAAAAGCGCCTGCTGGATGCCATCCACAACAGCCAGGAAAACTCGCCCATCAGCGACTATTCCCGCTACTATCTCGCCTACACCTACTTTTCCCAGGAGGATAAACGCCACCTGGTGCGGGAAACCCTGCTGAAACTATTGGAAAACCCGAAAAGCACCTGTCACCTTTCGGCGATCTACATGCATGTCGATTGTTACCTCGCCCAAAAGAAGTGGGATGACGCCTTGCGCGCGGCAACCAAAGCCGCCGCACTCTATCCAAACGATCCGAACTTGTCGGAATTGCTGAAAATCGTTAAGGATAAATCCCGCTCATCCGCCCCCTGACAGCACGGACCAAACTTCCCATGCCTGATCAACAAACCAACACACCCACCGTTCCGCTTTGCGTGGATCTCGATGGCACATTCATCCGCGGCGACATGATGTGGGATGCGATCCTGCGCCTCATCCGCAGCAAGCCCGCGCGCCTGCTGCACATCCCATGGTGGTTGTTATCAGGCAGACATATCCTCAAATCCCGGCTTACCCAGCACGCTCCTCCTCCTGTTCTCGCTCCTCCTCTCAACCAACGTCTCCTGACTTTCCTATACGAGGAAAAATCCAAAGGTCGCAAAATCGTGCTGGCCACCGCCGCGCACCGCTCGTTTCTAGGGCCTATCCTTCAGACGTTCCCCTTCGATGACGTTCTCGCCAGCGATGACACGATCAATCTCAAGGGCTCCGCAAAAGCCAAGGCCCTTGTGGAACGCTACGGCAACAAGGGATTCGACTATGCAGGAGACTCCACTGCCGACGAAGCCGTTTGGCAGGTCGCTAGAAAAGCCATCGTCGTCCAGCGCTCCAAGCGCCTGGTGAAACGATGGTCATCCATGTTTGACGTGGAACGCGTCATCCCAACGGGCGGTCGCACCACGTGGAAAGACTGGGTCAGGGCGCTGCGCATCCACCAATGGTCGAAAAACCTGCTGATCGCCGTGCCGTTTCTTGTCGGCCACCATTTCAACGAACCATGGCAACTGGCGGGCCTCACCGCCGCGTTCCTCGCAATCAGCCTCTGCGCATCCGGAACGTATATCTGGAATGATTTGTTAGACATGGATCACGACCGCTCACATGCCACCAAAAAAGACCGCATGGCAGCCTCAGGCAGGACTTCCGTGCACCGTCTGATTTCCGTCTCCCTGCTGCTCGTTGCCGCAGGCCTGGGTGGCGCGTTTTATCTGAAATGGCAGTTCGGGCTTCTTCTTTTCGGCTACATCATCACCACGCTCGCCTATTCACTGGTACTCAAGCGCATCGCCATCGCGGACATCTTCGTTCTGGCCTTGCTCTATCTCTCACGCATCGTGGCGGGCATCGTAATCTCCCTGGCAGTCGTCTCGTTCTGGCTCTTTGCCTTCACCTTCCTCTTCTTCCTTTCGCTCGCGGCCATGAAACGGTTTGTGGAACTCCGCCGCACGACGGCAACTGGTAACGAATCCCTCTTGCCAGGACGCGGATACCATCAGGAAGACCTGCCCATGGTGTCCGAATTCGGCATTTCCACCGGTATCGCCTCGATCGTGGTCCTTGGTCTTTACTCCAACAGCACCCAAGTGACAGCCCTCTACCACCACCCGGAATGGTTCTGGGGCGTCTGTGTCGCCGCCCTTTACTGGATCACCCGCGTCTGGTTCCTCACCAAACGCGGCATCATGCACGACGACCCGGTCGTTTTCGCCATCAAGGACCGCAGCACCTGGCTGATTGCCGCCTTTGCCCTTGCTTGTGTTCTGCTCGCCTCGCCCATTCCATCGCCATGACCGCCACGAAAACATTTCACTCATGGGGAAAACTCAGACCTGCCACCGCGAAACTGCTTGCTCCGGCATGGATTCCCAATGATCTCCCAGGCACCGGCCCGTTTCTCGCCTACGGACTGGGCCGATCCTACGGCGATAGCTGCCTGCTGGACGGCGGCACGATGATTGAAACCCGATTTCTGGACCGCATTCAGCACTTCGATCCACAAACAGGCATCCTGCGCGCGGAATCAGGCATCACCTTGGCCGCCATCCTCCGATTCTGCGTGCCAAAAGGCTGGTTTCTCCCCACCACTCCCGGCACCTCCCAAATCACCCTCGGCGGAGCCATCGCCAATGACGTCCATGGAAAAAACCATCACAGCGCCGGTTGTTTCGGCAATCACGTGCGCATGCTTGACCTGCTCCGCTCGGACGGCTCGCGCCATACCCTCCGCCCCGGTGACCCGATGCTGGCCGCAACCATCGGCGGCCTCGGACTCACCGGCCTGATCACCTCAGCGGAAATCCAACTCGTCCCCATCCGCTCCGCCCATCTGGATGTCGAACTCACCCGCTTCTGCGGCTTGGACGAATTCATGGAGATTTCCGCGTCGTCCTCCGAAACATGGGAGCACACCGTGGCGTGGATCGACTGCGTTGCCAGCGGCAATTCACTCGGACGCGGCATCTTCATCCGTGGCAAATGGAGCGACCGTGGTGATCTCAGCACCCACCGCACGGCCCGCCTGACCGCGCCCTTCGAAATGCCCGGGTTCACATTGAACCGCTTCACCGTCCAAGCGTTCAACACTCTGTATTATCGACGCTTTCTCGGAAAAACGAAAACGCTGCATCAACACTACGCCCCGTTTTTCTATCCACTCGACGGCGTCAACGAATGGAATCGCATCTACGGCAAACCCGGATTCTATCAATACCAGTGCGTCACCCCCACCGCAGCGGGCACGGAGCCCATGAAACAAATTCTAACCAAAATAGCCGCGTCCGGTCAGGCATCCTTCCTCGCCGTCCTCAAAACCTTCGGCGATGTCCCCTCCCCCGGCATGCTTTCATTCCCTCAGCCGGGCATCACCCTCGCACTCGATTTCCCACAACGTGACCCTGCCACCCGCGACCTCTTCCTCCAACTCGATGAAATCGTGCGCGCCTGCCACGGCCGGCTCTACCCCGCCAAGGATGCTCGCATGAATGCCCGGGATTTCTCGCAGACCTATCCACAACTTGAATCCTTCAAGTCCTTCCTCGACACGAAATTCTCGTCAGATTTCTGGAAACGAATGACCTCAGCCACCACCCCGTCATGAGCACCCGCCCTTATCATGCCGCCATTTTCGGGGCCACCTCGGCCATTTGCATCGAGACATTGCGGGCAATGGCCCGCGAAAAAACGACCAAGCTCCTGCTGATCGGTCGCCACCCTGGCCGCCTCGAATCCGTCGCCAACGATTTACGCTCGCGCGGTGCCGAATGCACCACGCTTGTCGCCGATTTCCTGGACCCGAAAACCAACTGGCTTCAAATTCTAACCGACAACGCCCAATCCGATCCATGGGACCTGCTGCTCATCGCTCACGGATCGCTCCCTGACCAAGACACCACACTGCGAGACCCGGAATCACTGGCCGCCGAGCTCCACATCAATTTCACCAGCCCGGCCGTCATCGCCGCCGCTTGCGCCCAAATCCTCGTAAAACAAAACCACGGCACGCTCGCTGTGTTCGGCTCCGTCGCAGGTGACCGTGGCCGCGGCTCCAATTTTATCTACGGCTCGGCCAAAGCCGGCATCGACACCTTCCTCGCCGGCATGCGCCACCAGTTTTCCCAACACCGGAAAATCAAAATCGTCACCCTGAAACCCGGCATGACCGACACCCCCATGACCAGCCACCTTCCCAAAGGCCCGCTTTTCAGCTCGGCCGAAGCCGTCGGCACCCAAAGTTGGCGCGCGATCCAATCCGCCCCACCCGTCGCCTATCTGCCCGGTTGGTGGAAATTCATCATGACCTTGATCCGCATCCTCCCAAGCTCACTCCTGCATCGCACGAAACTCTGATATCACTTTTCCCGTGCAAGCGACCGTGACCATGAATGAAACCAATCTAACATAACATCTCCCGGAGATGTCAATTTTTGTATTTGGACCAATGGCCCAAGGAAATAGTGACCACGCCCGCAATGATCATAGGAACGGCAGTAAAAGCAAAGTAGATCAGGCCTGCCTGAATGACACCGGCAGGATTCAACAAGGGAAAACAATAGATCAGAACGGCTTCGCGAACCCCTAGTCCATTGACTCCGATGGGGGAAAGCCCCGCCGCCACTCCCAATGCCCCCGCCGCAACAACATCCCGGATTGGAACGAAAGGAAAGCAGGAGTGCAGGGCCAGGGTAAGCAGACTCATGTTCAGCCCCCAAGAGAGCGCTCCCCAGCCAAGGGTCTTCACATACAGCCTGGGGCAATCCAACCAAACAAGCACCATGCGATTCAGGGATGCGATGAGAGGCGTAGGGCCGGACCACTTGGAGAGACCCACCCATAAAATCCCTTGAAAGATCACAAGGCCGAGGCTGACGCCCTCAATCCATGGTGCGTGCCGACCGCTGCTGAAGAATGTGACCGTAGAGAGAAGGCCGAGGATGACCCCGATATCCAGATAACGCTCTAACAAGACGATCATGAACGGTGCCGCTTTGAGATGAGGAATTCTGGCCAAGAGGGAAATCCGGTGCAGATCTCCCAGTCGTCCCGGCAAAATACTGTTGAAGGCGGCGGAAACCAGTAAACTGCGGAGCACCTGCGTGAAGCGCGGTCTTGCACCAAAGATTTCCACGAGATTCATGATTTTGTAGGCTGCAGCCCATACCGTGAACAAAAAAGTTAGAATCAAACCAAGCATCATGCCGCCGCTCAAGTTTCCAATAGGACGAACAATCTGTTCCACTCCATGACGACTCAGCAGGGCATATAGAATCCAACCGGACACCAGAATCGACACTCCAAAGCGTAACCAAGACTTGAGAGATGCTATGTTCATTTTGCCATGGATGCGATAATCCAAGGCCACGCGTTATGAAACTTGATACGGGCGCTGGGGTCTATTTCGTGAAGGAACCGGCCAAAGGACGACGGCGTCCAATGATGGATATGTTCGGGATGATTGCCCAAGGCGAAGATATGTTTGCCACGCGCCAAATTTCCCAGTTGGAACCATGGCTCCCATGGCACGGACAGGACCAGTCCGCGGTCCACGACTCTGAGGAGTTCCCGGACGGCACATTCGGGATCTTCCAAGTGCTCCAGCACTTCCAGACACAACGCGATATGATGACTGCCGTCTTCCATGGGCAGGGCGAAGATGTTTCCAGACTGGAAACAGCGGAATGGGTGTCGGACACGGCATAAGGCAAGGGCGTCCTCGTCCATGTCTATTCCTAAATAATCCTGCGGGATCGCGTCCGACAGATAGTGCAGAGCAGAGCCATCCCCGCAACCCACATCCAACACAGATTGAGGGACGAAATCCTCTATGCAGCCTTTCACCTTTTGCATAAAACGGTTGAGCAACGCGTTCACCAGAGGGTTCTTCGTCCCATCCGTATATTTCTTACAGTGATATGTACGGTTCATGCTTCAGGGTCGGTGAGGTTGTGGTTTTCTTGAATTGACCGCCTGGATTGGCGCCTTGATACGACCAGCAGGAGTTCTCCAATGATGCCAATGGCGGCGAAGTGAACCGCTAGGATTGCGCAAGTCGCAGCAGAGATGATGGCGGCGAAATGGTTGCTGAACAAATCATGATTCCAGATTTTCCGGTAAAGGGTCAACCCTGCAAGACCTGTTCCGATGAGAAACAAAATCAAACCAATGCTGCCAAACAGATGGAAGGGTCTCTGATTGAACAAACTGATGATACGGATCGAAAAAATATCCAACAAACCGGTGAGAAACCGTGAAGGGCCAAATTTGGACTTGCCGAATTTCCGCTTCCGGTGATGCACCGGTTGTTCGGTGACACGAAATCCCTGGAGGCGGGCAAGAGCAGGAATGAATCGATAGCGGCCGGAATATAAATCCAGATCGGTGCAGACCTCCCTCCTCATCACACGGAGACCGCTATTGTAATCGTGTAGTTTCAGCCCAAACACCAGCGATGTCCATTTGTTGAACAACCTGGATGGAATGGCTTTTTTAGCCTCATTGCCCATCCTGCCCTGCTTGTAACCGACCACCAGATCCCACCCACTATGGAGAAGCTGGATCATTGCGGATAGTTCATGCGGATCATCCTGAAGATCGGCATCCATTGTGGCAACGAGTGGGTATTTCGCTATCTCGAAAGCTGTGGTATAAGCGGCGCTCTTCCCCTGATTCCGTGTAAATGGAATAACGGTAACGCGTTTGTTCCCGCGAGCGGCGTCCCTCATCGCGACTAGTGTTCCATCGGAAGATCCATCATCGACAAAAATGACTTCCCACGGAAAATCCTGAGCCTCCATCGATTGCTGAATTTCGAACATCAATTCAGGTATGGAATCAGCTTCGTTGTAGGCAGGGATCACGATGGACAAGCCCGGGCCTTGATGGGTGGTGGTGCGACTGTCGGTCATTGATTGTCCAGGTTAATGGGTTTGAGAAGAATGTAATGTGAACCGATGAGTCCTTCTTTCTGGTAGTTGGCTTGAAGATATTGGGAGAGTTCAGGCATCAAGTCCAGCAATTGCAAACTGTCGCAAGTGTTCCCAGTGATTTGAAAGGTATCATCATTACGGGCAATAACCACCTTGGCAGGAGGATTGGAGTGGAGGTCATAGAGCAACTCACGAGTCCATCCGGAATTGTGCGGATCGAGACGGAATGGATAATTGTATATGAATCGGGTCGGGGAGAACCGTCGCACCAGGAAATTCACCGTTGGATCAAAACCCCAGATGAAAACCTTGTCCCCAGAATTGGTGTTTTCAGAGAGGTAATCCGCCAGTAGCGTGATATCCACAAGCGAGTAGTCGCGCATGGACGCCTTTGCCAGTCTGTCGTAAGAGGCTGGGAGCGAGGGATGCCGCCAGGCATCATAAGCAAACCGCAGATTCTCCCTGAGCCCATCACCTAGGAAAACCAACCACCACGCAACGCAGCAAACGGTCGGAACCCATAGTTTCATGGATGCGCCGGGCGGGCTGATACGCCGGGCCAATCGATCAAATGCAAGCGCACCGAGAATGGCCGTGGGAAGCAGCATCGGCGCGTAGTGATAGACGAAGAACTTGGTCTGCACAAGGCAGGCAAGTGCAGCACATGCCAGCCATAGGAAGGAAAGCACGAGGATCGCTGGGTGCTGATCCTCCTGAGTCCTGGGTCGCTTCACCAGAACTACTAGAATCGTGGCGAAAAATACCAGTATCCCGGTAGGGAGGAGAGATGAGTGGGTGAAAAGGACCCCAAGCAGTTTAAACAGCAATTCCGGCGCACTCAATGAGATGCCCAGCTTGGCATAGGGAGCAACCATCATCGCCTGAACGTCCATGAAAGACGCCAAACCTTGCTTAGAGAGCATGGGGGACATGAATACCAGCAATGCAACAACACCACCCATGCACATGGCGGTGGCAATTATGGCCGACCTCACAAGGCGGCCCGTCTTGTATTGACGAATGTTAGAGACAACAAGAAATACCGTGATCGGAAGCCAGATAATGATAAATGGATACTTGAAAAGAACCGCCGCCATTCCGAGAAAGCCACTCAGCATGCAGCGGGAATACGACAACGGCTTCGACTTGAGAATTATAAGAATACTTAATACAATAGGCAACTGTGCCCAGTGATCCGTCTGTGCGGCGTTCCAATAATCATAGCCCCAGTATTGAAGCAGATAAAACAAGCTCCCCATGAATGCTGTTTTTGGCGAAAAAAAACACGCCGATAACACTCTGAAAATCATTAGCGCAATAAGGGAAATAATGACACAGTCCAGCATGCGAATGGACCACACGTGATGCCCGAATGCCAGTTGTGAAAAACTGTGGACATATACAGTCATGGGAGGCTTGAATGAAAGAACATCCTGGTATAGCCTGGCCCCTGAATTGAAGGCCCAGCCCGCGTATGCGTAATTACCATGGTCGCGGCCGAATGGCATGAAGAATGAGATCAATCCTCCGAAGGCACTGATGACTATGATCAAAGCCTGAAATCCCAGCGCGTGACTCGCAAGGCGTCTCCATAGAAGGCTGACCCAGAATCGCATGAATGCGAAAGTTGATTGGTTTTTTCCCAGAAAAAGACTTCTGTTAAGTATTATGTATAGAGAACTGAATTGAAAATCGGAGAAGGGAAGAAAAGTGCGTGGTGTAAATCACATGTGAATCCTAGGGTTTTCAGAGCACGATTTCAAACCTGTTTTTTCTTCACAACAGCAACTAAAGTCAGCCCGACAGGAGATCCACCAACTAACTCCTCCAATTTTAAAATCGAATCAGACAAAAAAACGACAAATTTCGAGAAAGGAGATCGCTTATACCTGAACCCTTCTCGAATTGGTCGGCGCAGTATTCGCTCAAAGAAAAAATACGCGATATATCCTAAAATATTCCACTGGGAAACCGAGATGATTTTTGAGTCCGTAAGCAAGCTGATTTTATTTATCAAATCTCGATTTCCGTATCGGCGATAATGCCCCCATTTTTCATCTCGTTTGCCATAGAGATACATGTGTGCAGGCACCGTGATTATCAGGTGGCCATTCATTTTCACGAAGGTGAACAAGTTCCGGAGAGCTGTAACATCATCTTCAATATGCTCGATCACATCAGACGCGATGACGACGTCGAAATCCGCATTTCCGTGTAATTGGGTGATATCTCCTTGTTGAATTTTGACATCTTTGAGTTTGCTGTCTTTTTGCATCTCGTGCACCTGCTCTTTTTCGAGTTCGATTCCTTCGACTTCAAACCCTTTGTTTTTAAAAAATTTAAGGAACAATCCGTTGCCAGCACCGATATCCATGAATGTTCCTGACTTGACTGGCAGTTTCTTGAAAATGAATCGGGCAAGATTGGTTATACGAAGGTCATAATCAGATGAAGATAACGTAATCTGTTGCGCCTGGAGGTCATTTGACATTTGTTTGATTTACCTTGAGCATAGCTTTATGGCACGTTTTGCCAAGTTAAATTTAGCTTCGTTAAATTTAGCTTCGGTTTCAACAAGCCATGCCTCCTAACGGACCATAAGCCCTTCAATCACATTTCATTTTCCTTTGAATCGCTCCCGCATGAACTCCCAATTGTTCTAATGGAATCAAGAGGATCATCCCCTTGCCTGCGGGGCATTTGGAAAACACGGCGGGTCAATGCTCGATAATGGATGCCTAGCCAGTTCGTCTGAGTGAATTCAAGGCTCGCCACAAGCTTTCGGGATTACAGCTTTCGACAAAAGGAGGGATTGAAAGCCCGTTCCATCCAGGTGTCCTCCGGCAACCCGGCGTGTCATATCCCGGGCTTTCAGCCATCAATTCCATCGCAGATTGCCAACCCGGCCCGCTGGACCGGGCTGATATCATGGCGGGCCGTTGACCCTGAAAAGTGCCTAATCATTTTCCGGACGGGTCGAGGAATGACAAAGAACCCCAATGCTGTGAGCAGGATCTCTGAAAGTGGCAGAATACTGTCCACACTCAGTGCATCCAGGTGCCTACACCAACGCCACTCCTGAAAACGCAAAAACCTCAACCCTTTAAGGGTCAAGGTTTTAAAATGGCTCCGGCGGTTGGGATCGAACCAACGACCTAGTGATTAACAGTCACCCGCTCTGCCACTGAGCTACGCCGGATTTTTATCCTTTCGGATGCGGGCGGAAGATGGATTCCCATGGCGTGTTGTGGCAAGGGAAAAATTCAAGATTGTTTAGAAATCGGCGAAATCTCGCTGCAATCAACCGCCTGCGGCGAGAGTGACCAGTTCGATCCTTGCCCCGTTCTCGACCAGGGTTTGCGCGTAATCCCTTGGAAAAACGGCGGTTTCGTTGAATTCGACGACGACGGGTTTGCCTGCCAGTCCGATGCTTTCGAGCAGACGGACCAAGGAAACCGGGGCCTCAAGGAAATGAGGGGAGCCGTTGAGGGTGATGGTGAGCTGGGAGGTCATTTCCACTGGAGAAGTTGTTCGGGGAAGGGACAATTGATGCAATCCGAGAAATCCTCGAGACAAAAATCCTGATAGACCTGGAGCAACGCCTGATGATGGCAGACCCGGCGAAGCCATGGTTGCGCGGCCTTGCTGGAACCGAAGAGGCGTAGCGAACAACGCTTGACCTTTTCGTTGGGCGAGGAGTCGCGCAGCTTGTGGTAGGCCTTGAAATTCATGCCACCCTCGGTCATCGCGAGGGGCGCGAGGTGGTTGGCGACCAGTTCGAGGGCGTGGGAACGGCCGAAAACAGCGACCTTACGGGACGCGGCGGTGGAAGTCAGGGTGTGGCGGGTGGCCCAGAATTCGTGATCGAGCGCATGGAGAAAATCGACGACGGGTTTGGCGGAAAACGGGCGGGCGAGAGCCAGACGCCGGTATTGAGACCAGACCTTGACCAGGGCGGACAAGGCACCCACCCGGCGGTGAGGGTGGTTCGCGGGGCGCTGGCCATGGGTTTTCCATGGAATGGAGCGATTCCCGATCACTTCGAAGCGGGCGCGGCTTTTCCACCACGCATCCCACAGGCGGCGAAGGTAGTCGCGGGTATCGGGCGGTGCCAGCTCGTGAAGATTGGGCGCGAGAAATCCTGCAGTGCCGAAAAGCACGGCCTCCGCAGACTCACCCTCGGTTTTGAGCAGGGCCAGTGGTGCGCGCTGGGCGAGGAGCCGCATAGCCAGCGAGTTGCCGCGGTATCCCAGGGTTTCGGCGGTGGATTGAAACAACGCGGCATCGCGCCCGTGGGCGTCGGCGGTTTTCAACCAGCGGGAAGCCTTGAGGTTGGCACGGTGGAGGGCTGCCTCATGGAGCAGGCTTTCGACGGCTCCGGTGGACAGGTGCTTCAAGGGAAACACGCAGCGCCCGGGGTGAGCGATGGCAACCTCGCGCATCGGACGGTTGAGCGCGTCGGAGAGTTGGAGTTCGGTGATCACCACCTGGGGCACCTCGCGATGCTCACAGGTGCGAATGAAATTCTGTCGGGCATGGGATTGGAAAACGACATGCAACACGACATCACGAAATGCCGGATTGGTCGAATGACCGTGCGCTTCCCATGCGGAGGAATCAGGATCGAGTTCGAGCGGTCCGGTGTGGAGCACGCCATCGATCTCTACGGCGCTCTGAATGAAATCCGGGCCTGCGCTGCGGTTCCACTCGCCGAACTGCACGATGCGGACGATCTTGCCGTTGGTGGTGCGGAAGTCCCGGCCAAACGCTCCGGAGAACCAGAGCGCCTGAAGTTCCAACTCCGGCGGCAGGGCATCGGGCATGGCCTCCGCAAAGGCGAGCGGAGGGTGCCAGACTGATTCTAACAAATATCCGTAAGTCATATCCGGTATCAGGCTATATCATGGTGCGGTCGGAGCGGTAGCAGCGGGCGGCGGTGGCGGGTCGAGGATGGCGAGCCATGCCTTGATCGCCTCGGTTTCCGGGATGGCGTCGTAACTGGCAAGCGCTTCATGAAGCCCCTGCACGGCGAGGTCCTTGTGTCCGGCGGCTCGGTGGATGGCGATGCCATGGAAGTCTTGGCGCAGCTTGTCCGCAGATTTCACGTAAAGCGCCTTGGCCGTGAGGAAACTGGCGTTTGCCTGATCGGGGAGTCCGTGCTGGAGACAATCCAGTCCCACGGCTTCGTAAAACACACCGCTGCTCGTCCGATCTCCGGCTTTTTCAAGCTGCTTGCGCCTTTCCGAAAGGTCGTCCGGCCATTGAAGCGTCGCTGCTCTGAGAGCGCGGAAATCCAGATCCTCTTTCCTGCGCTCGCCGCTGCCATCGAGGTGCTTGAATGGCTGATAGAGAGGATCGCCAAGAACCACCCCCTGCCATGACGTCACCGGCATCGCCATCCAGCAGGCCTCCACCCACGAGTAACCGGCCAGCAAGCGCTGTTGGAGAATGCCAAAATCATGAGTCAGGTGCAGATACGGTTCATAGACATTGCCGATGGTCACTGCCGCCCCTCTCTCTAACAATGGAGCGCTCCAGTTTTTCGAGGTATTGGTGAGTTGCTCGGCGCTGAAGGAATGCAGGTGCATGGCCACGGCACCCTTGCGGAATTTGAAACCCGGATTGAGGAACGGACCGCTGACGCTCCAGTCATACCAGCCGAAATAGATCGCAGCATCCTCCATCGGATAGTTTTTGGGCAGCGTTTCGTTGAAACGATCCACCACAGTGGGAATCCCGGTTTTCGCATTTTCCTTCACCACGGTTTCCAGCCACTGGTCGCCTTGTGGGAATTTGTTAGCGATGTCCACGTAAGCCATGCCCCAGAGCCCGGTTTTTTCGGTTTCCACGGCATCGCGGATCATGCGCTCACAGGTCGGGTATGAGGCGGCGTCGATTCTGGCGGTGAGGATGAGAAATGGCAGATTCACATCCTTGAACGACTTCGTGGATTGATAGAATTTATTCTGCAGAACGCCTAACGTAGGCACCCCCTCCAGCCCGAACATCGCCAACTCCGAGTCCACGGATGCCTCATCATGGCCCGCCATCGGGTCTTGGGGTGTGGCGGGAGCGCCAGGTTTTACCGGGGTCGGCGCGGGTTTAGGGGTGGGTTTGATGCGGAGCGGCACCCCGCGCATCGTGACCAGCACGCGGATCCGGTTGATCACCGGCAAAGTAACGCCACCAGCATCCTTCCCACGCTTCCACCAGCCTCTGCGGTCAAACTCCAACCGCAGCGGCTTGACGATGGATTTTTCGTATTCCTCGCGGGTAATATCCGCTGCGACAGGCATTTCCAAGGCGATCAGATTTTGCGCGGGAATACCACGGGCCTCACGATAGAACTCGGCGAGTTTGCGCGATTCCGGGACCGCAGCATTGTAAAGCACGGCCACGGATTCCGGAGCCGGTGCCGCCACTCCGGCATGGCACCATCCGGATAGCAGGAAAAATATCAGGGCAAACGCACGCACTCGGCCGGAAACATGACCGGACATCGCACGACATGCAAGAACGACGAATATCAGCTTGAAAGGAAATTGGGGATTTGAAATTGAGAGATTAGGTTCTCATTTTCAATCTCTTGGACATTCGACTCGATTCATCCAGAAAGTGAGTTTGCATTTACTGCCACGTATCGAATCCAAATCCCCAATATCAAATCCCCCAATCCCCAATATCCCTTTTAACGTCAAAGGTCGATCCGCAGACCGTCCCACGACACGCGGACACCGGCGGGCAATTCCGCCTCCAACACCGCATGATCGTTTTCATGTCCCAGATGAGTCAACCATGCCTCCCGGGCCTCCGAGCACCGGATCGCCGCCAAGGATTCGGCGAGGGAAAAATGCGTCGGGTGCGGCAGCGGGCGCAGCGAGTCCAGGACCAGCACGTCCACGCCGATCAACCGCTCCATGGTTTCATCGGGGATCCGTTTCACATCCGGAAGATAGGCGAGGCGGCGGGCACCGGGGTATTCAAACAAAAAACCGATGGTTTCCAAAGCGGCGTGCTCCACGGGCAGCGGTGTGATTTTTAGATCCCCACTAAAAAACGGACCGTCGATGATTCGCGCGTCCGGTTTTATATAACCCTTGTAAACATTCTCCGGAGAAAACGCCCAACCGAACATTTGCTTGAGCGTCGCCATGCATTCCTCGGTGGCATACAAAGGCAACGGACCACTTTTTCTCCAACAAAACGCCCGCAATTCGTCGAATCCCACGACGTGATCGAGATGAGAGTGGGTGTAAATCACCGCATCCACTGCGACCAGTCCCTCGCGTAGCGCCTGTGCCCGAAGATCCGGCCCGGAATCCACCAACACCGCCGACTCCCCCGCCCGCACCAGCACGGATGAGCGCGTGCGCTGGTTACGGAAATCCTCCGACACACACACCGCACACTTGCAACCAATCACCGGCACTCCCACAGAAGTCCCGGTCCCTAAAAATGTCATCGAGAAATCCGCCACGCCCGTGATCATGCACATTGATGGACGGGTTTCCACACGGATGTTTGATTGCAGCCCCGAGATTTCGTTTGCCGGTGTCCTCGCATTCCCATAGAGATTCGTCGGTTACCATGCAACACCTCCTTTTCCCCGTCCTGCTTGCCCTTGCTCCGGCACTTTTCGCCGAACCCGCACCCTCGGATGTCTATCGCTCGGTATTACGGGTCGAGGTGGCCACACAGGTCCCGGACTATGAAACGCCGTGGAACTCCGGACGCTTCAGCGGTGGCATCGGCACCGGCTTCATTATCGGAAAAAACAAGATCCTCACCAACGCCCACGTCGTTTCCAACGGACGTCGTGTATTGATCACGGTGTATGGCAGCCCGGTGAAGTATCCAGCCAAGGTCGATTACATCGCCCACGATTGTGATCTGGCGCTGCTCTCGGTGGAAGATTTCAAAAACTTCGAGTCGTTTCCCACGTTCGAATTCGGAAAAGTCCCGAGTTTGGAATCCCAAGTGCGCGTGATCGGCTATCCGATCGGCGGAGACCGACTCTCGGTGACCCGCGGCGTAGTCTCGCGCATCGACTTCCAACCCTACTCGCACTCGCGCGCGGATTCGCATCTGGCGGTGCAAATCGATGCCGCGATCAACCCTGGAAATTCGGGAGGCCCGGTCATCCAGGACGGCAAGGTGGTGGGCGTCGCATTTCAAGGGCTCCGGCAAGCAGACAACACCGGCTACATCATCCCCACTCCTGTAATCCAAAGGTTTCTCAAGGACATCGAGGACGGCATTTACAACCAATACACCGATCTCGGCGTGTCCGATTTCCCCCTCCACAATCCGGCCATGCGCACCGCATTGGGTCTGAAGGATGATGGAGTGGGCGTGCTCATCACCAACGTGGTTCCTACCAGTGCCAGCGACGGCCATCTCAAACCGGGCGATGTCATCACCGCCTTGGACCATCTTCCGGTCGATAGCGCAGGCATGATCACGATCGATGGTGAAAATGTGAACCTCAACGAGATCGTCGAACGCAAATTCGTCGGAGACAAGGTCGCTGTACGTCTGATCCGCGACGGCAAGGAAATGGATGTGGAGATCGAACTCAAGCCGCTTCATTGGTCGCGGATGTATGCGATCCAATATGAGAAAAAACCGCGCTACATGGTGTTTGCAGGTCTTGTTTTCCAACCCCTGGACACCAATCTCTTCGCCGCCTCCAAGTTCACCGATATCAATGTGCGTCGTCTTTACTCCGACTACGTGCCCAAGGGGCTCTTCAAGAAATACGGCGATATCGTGATCCTCACCCGTGTCGAAAGCGACCCCATCACCAGCCAACTCACGGATTTCACCGGCTTCGCGGTGGAGAAAATCAACGGCGTCGAGGTGACCGACCTCAAACAAGCCTATGAGTTGTTGCATCCCAAAGAGGCCCCGAAATTTTTCGTGATCGAGTTGTTCGGTGCCAACCGCCCGCTGATCATCCCATCCGCCGGTGTGGCTGGAGCGAACCAACGAGTCGCCAAAAACTGCGGCATTCCCAGCCTCAAAAACCTAACCGAGTAATCCATGTCCCGCGCCGGAATCGCACTAGGATCGAATCTCGGCGACCGCCTCGCCAACCTGCGGGCCGCCTGCGCCTGCCTGCGTGAAATCGCCAACGCCGGTGAACCGATCATCACCGCCCCAGTCTATCAGACCGAACCTCTGCTCTGTCCGCCGGGCTCTCCCGAATTTCTCAACACCGTCATCGAAATCGATTTCACCGGCACCGCGATGGAATTGTTAGAGACCACCCGCACCATTGAACAAAAACTGGGCCGCGCACCATCCGCCGAACGCAACGCACCGCGCGTGATCGACATCGACCTCCTCTACCTCGGCGATGAAACGATCGGCAACGACTCCCTGACACTGCCGCACCCGCGCATTGGCGAGAGGCGCTTCGTCCTGCAACCGCTGGCCGACATCCGCCCGGAACTGATCCTGCCCGGCCAGACCCATGATATAGCCGACCTGCTGAAAAACCTCCGCTCCGACGAACCGCCGCTGGTTCGGCTAACGGAAAAGTAGGCAGGGACCGATCTCCGAGCGGTCCAGAGAATGAGATGAGAATGTATTCGCACATGGAAAGCTTGAAAATCCGAACATGTTCAATCATTCGTCTTCCATTCGCAGGACCGCCCGGAGGTCGGTCCCTGCCTAAGCGGACCGCTCGGAGATGACGATCCCTGCCCTTGTTCACCAACCCTTCGCCTCCTTCCCCACCACCTCATCATGAAAGATATTCAGTCGACTATGTGTAACCGCAGCATGGAAAATTCCTCCTTCCGATTGGTGAACCGTCGCCGTTTTTTGCAGACGGTCGGCGGTTTTGTGGCATCAGCGGCCGTATTGCGGGCTCAAGATGTGATGGGAGCCAACGAGCAGGTGCGGGTCGGTTTGATCGGATGCGGTGAACGCGGCACCAGCCTGTCAATGCAACTGCAGCACACGAAAAACGCCAGGATAGTGGCAGTGTGTGATCCCGACACCGACCACATGGCCAGGATGGCGAAAAAGCTGGGTGGCACGGTCGATCAGATTCGGGATTACCGCAAGTTGCTGGAGCGCAAGGATATCGATGCGGTGATCATTGCCAGCCCGAACTTCTGGCACGCCCTGCACATGATCCACGCCTGCCAGGCCGGCAAGGATGTCTATGTGGAAAAACCGGTCTCCGGCGACGCATGGTCAGGTCGGCAAATGGCAGCCGCGGTCCAGCGCTACGGTCGTATTGTTCAAGCCGGCACTCAGAACCGCTCCGACACCGGATTGATCCCTGCCTTGCAATACATCAAGGAAGGCAACATCGGCAAGATTACGGCGATGTATGGCACATGCTTCCGCAATCGTTCGTCCATTGGTAAAGTCGATAAACCGATCACGCCACCGGCCACATTGGATTATGACCTGTGGCTTGGCCCGGCGCAGGACAAACCGATCTACCGTCCGCATTTGCACTACGACTGGCACTGGGACTACAACACCGGCAATGGTGACATTGGCAACCAAGGTCCGCACGAACTCGATCTCTTGGCCTGGTTTTCCGGAGATCCCGAACTGCCATCCGAGATGTACAGTTTTGGGGGTCGTTTCGGTTGGGATGATGGAGGAAACACCGCGAACATGCAGACCGCTGCGTTTTCACTCAATGGCATTCCGTGTACTTTCGAGGTCAACAACATGTGGATGACGCCAACGCGCAACGTCGATGCGGTCTATAAGGGCATCCGTGTAGCCATTATCGTTACGGGTGAAAAAGGCGAGTTCCGCGGCGGTCGCGGCGGCGGCTATGTCCTCGGGCCTGATGGCGTGACGAAGGTGGCCAAGTTTCCCGGCGATGCGGGTGGACATCACATGCAAAACTTCATCGACGCGGTTCGCTCAAGGCGTAGCCAGGATCTCACCGCACCGATTTCATCGGCTCACAAATCAGCCGCGCTGGCACACTATGCCAACATCTCGCTGCGCACAGGCGAGCAGATTCCGCTCGCGAAAATCCCATCCGCCATACCACAAACCGAGATATTTGCCGATGTGATCGCACGCCAGCACAAGCAACTCCACGACTGGAATATCGACTTTGCCAAGGTGACTTGTTCAGTGGGTGGCAAGGTCTCGATCAACCCTAAAACCGGCCTTGTTTCAGGTTCGGATGCCATCAAAGCGTTCAATGTGCCGAACTTCCGCAAAGGATACGAGGTGCCTGAAATCGGCTGATGCCCCTAACGCATGGTGTTGCCGGTCGGCCATTCCGGGTCTTGGATTGTTAGGTTCGATGATGAGCTTTATTCTCCGTAAGCGACACATTCCGTGGCAATGGGCGCCGAAAAAGGCCTCCCGCGTGAGGGCCGAGCGCGACAAACAGCCCGAATATTTCCTCGAGTTTCTCCGCATGTGCGAAACCCATGGCCATCACCGATTGGAAGGACAGACCTTGATGGATTTTCACCGACACCTCAAATATTCCCAATTCTGCGACGATCACTTCGATGACCTCGTCGCCCATTATTACAAGTCCCGTTATGAGGACGCCCCGAAAGATGAACCCAGCGAGCACGGGTTTCTCAAACGCATCCGCGAATTCGGGAAAGATAAATGTTAGATTACTTGCTGTTTTTCTTTTCCTTTTTCGCGAGTTTCTTCTCCTTGGGAGTTTTGGAAGGCTTCTTCTTATTCTCTTTTTTTGCGTCTTTTGTTTTCATCGGTGTATGGGGTTGGATGCTCAGCGCCTGATCATTTGGCAGCCCGTGATTTATGACATCCGATCGCAGAGTGTGCAAGCCACAAAAAACCAACCGCAAAAAGCCACCCCGTAATTTTATGATTGTCATAAATCTGTGTAAAAACCAAGTTTTCGCATTCCGATGACACCGAAATTCACACACATCAATGACATTTCAAGACGGTCCTTTTTGCAGTCTGCTTCTCTCGCAACGGCAGCCATAGGCTTGAAGCCCATGGCGGGCATGGGTGCCACAACAGGAGATCCCCTCTCCCACGCAGATCCGTCAAAGACTTGCTGCCTCTGGTATGACCGTCCTGCGAAAGCATGGATGACCGAGGCCCTACCCATCGGCAACGGGCCGATGGGAGCAATGCTCTTCGGCGGCACCGAGGTCGAGCGGATCCAGTTCAACGAGATCAGCCTTTGGACCGGCGAGCGAGTGGCCGGTGACAGACCACCGCTGGGTGTCGGAGATAAGGAAGAGCGGAACATGGGCTCCTATCAGGCGTTCGGCGACATCCTGCTTCATCTCGGACATGATTTTTCCAAGGTGACCGACTATCGGCATGAATTGGACATCGACCGTGCCGTGCACCGGGTAAGTTATGAGTTTGACGGCGTGCGATACCAACGCACAGCCTTCGCCAGTCATCCCGACGGAGTGATCGTCATCGAGTTGACAACGGACCGCCCCGGCACCTGCAGCGGCCGCATCCAGCTTGCGGACATGCATCAGGCAAAGATCGAGGCCAAGGACAACATGCTCGTCTCCGTGGGCAAACTGGAGAACGGATTTGAATATGAAGCCCAACTTCTCGTGTTGCATGAGAAGGGTACGCTCGCGGTCGGTGACACCACAACAACCGCCGAAAACCCCTGGAAAATCGCAGTACCTGCCGCCAATCTGGCATTCGAGAAATGCGACCGCATAACCCTCATTCTCGGTGCAGGCACCAACTTCCTACAGGACCACACTAAAGAGTGGCTTGGCGAGCACCCTCACGCGGCAGTTACACGCAGGGTGGATGCCGCAGGCAAGCGGGACTTCGGCGATTTGTTAGATCGGCATGTGAAAAATTACCAGTCGATCTTCCGTCGCTTTTCCATCGACCTCGGAACTACCGCTCCTGAGTTACGTGCCAAGACCACGCTGGCGCGTCTCGAAGACTACAATGAAAAGCAGACCAGCGACCCCGAACTTGAAGCCTTGTTCTGCCAGTTCGGCCGTTACCTGCTGATCAGTTGTTCGCGCCCGGGTTCCTTGCCCGCGAACCTGCAGGGAGTTTGGAACGACAGCAACCAGCCCGCCTGGGCCGGCGACTACCATTCCAACATCAACATCGAGATGAACTACTGGCCCGCCGAAGTGGCCAACCTCGCGGAGTGCCACGAGCCATTCATCGATTACGTCCACAGCATCCGCGAGGTCAGCGCGGTCAACACGCGCAAACAATACGGCAATGTCCGCGGCTGGACCGTCCAGACGATGAACAACGCCTGCGGTATTTCGTTCTGGAAGTGGAACCCGCCCGGCAGCGCGTGGTATGCGCAGCACCTGTGGGAACACTTCGCCTTCAGCCGTGACATCCGCTACCTACGCCAAACCGCCTATCCGGTGCTCAAGGAGATCTGCCAATTCTGGGATGACCGACTGAAACACCGACCCGACGGCACGTTGGTAACACCGGATGGATGGTCGCCCGAGCATGGACCTGCCGAAGAGGGCGTCACTTACGATCAGGAAATCATCTACGATCTCTTCACCAATACCATCGATGCGGCCGACGCGCTGGGCGACGATAAGGAATTCCGCGATCACATCGCCGGCCTGCGCGACAAGCTGCTCAAGCCGAAGATCGGCCGCTGGGGACAATTGCAGGAATGGGAAGAGGACAAGGACGATCCCAAGGATGATCACCGCCACATTTCGCATCTCTTCGCACTCTATCCGGGTCGCCAAATCACCAAGGCCGGCACGCCCGATCTGGCGAAGGCGGCAGAGGTTTCATTGAAAGCCCGCGGTGAGAAAAGCACCGGTTGGAGCCGCGCCTGGAAAATCAATTTCTGGGCCAGGCTGTGGGATGGCGACTACGCCTATAAAATGCTGCGCAACCTTCTAACCGTAGTTCGCGAAACAAAGGTCATCTACGGTGCGTCCGGTGCCGGTGTCTATCCGAATTTGCTCGATTCCCATCCGCCATTCCAGATCGACGGCAATCTGGGTGCGGTCGCCGGTTATTGTGAAATGCTGTTGCAAAGCCACACCGGTGAAATCCGCCTGCTGCCCGCACTGCCGAAGTCGTGGCCGGATGGCAATGTCTACGGCATTTGCGCCCGCGGTGGATTTGATGTCGATATCACATGGAAAAACGGCCGCATCACCAAAGCCGTGATCCATTCCAAAGCTGGCCAGCCCTGCAAGGTCGTCTATGGCGACAAGTCATGGGAATTGAAAACCACCGCCGGATCGTCACACCCGATCAACATCGACTAGGGCCTTTGAGAAAAATAATTACCGGGATAGGAAGAATCAGGTAACGCGTCCTCGCCGAGGGAGCAATGTAGCGGCGCTCTATGAGCGTCGGACTTTAGCAGCCGCAGGCAGCCCCGCCGCATTTCGCAAGTTGTCCTTTGACGCCGCTCCTTGAACAGCCCGCTCACCGGCTTTTTTCCAACTCCCCAATAGCCGCCTTCATCACCGGATCGTCCCATGCTTCGTTTTCCTTGCGCTGCTCCGGAGTGAGTGTGCCGATCCGGCAGCGGTTTTGGAACTGTGTCCGATCCTTCTCGCCAAGGGTGACCGGGACATCCGGTGTGATGCCTTTATGGTGTGGTGTCCTACCTGAGGGCGTATGATAGGTGGCGATGGTTAGACGCAAAGCGGTGCCGCCGCCCATGGGGATGATGTTCTGCACCGAGCCTTTGCCATAACTGATCTCGCCGAGAATCGTGGCGCGCTTCAAATCCTGGAGCGCACCGGCAGTGAGTTCCGACGCGGATGCCGACATTTGATCGATGAGGACCACCATGGGATATGAACGTTTTCTACGTTGCCGCGCCGGAGTCTTCATTTCCGAAGTAGCGTCTTCATCGCGGCCGCGAGTGGTCACCACCACGGTCTCCGGCGGCACGAACAAACCGAGGATTTTCACGGTTTCCCCGAGGTCGCCGCCACCATTGCCTCTCAGGTCAAGAACGAGTGATTTCATACCACCGTCCTCAAGCTCATCGAGTGCGGCTTCCATCTCGCGGGCGCATCCGGAACCGAAGGTCGACAACCTCACATAACCGATCCCCTTCGCCTTATCCGCTATCTTCGTTTCCGTCACCGAACGTTCTTCGACCCAGCGATGCGTCAACTCCACCTCCTCCGGGCGCGGTGATGCGGGCGACTTGAGCCGCAAGCGGGTCACGACACCGGCAGGCTTCCGCAGTGCTCCGATCCAATCGGAAAAATCCGCGCCTTCGATCTTGCGGCCATCGATTTCCAACAATGCCGACCCAGGCAACACACCTACCACCGCCGCAGGACCTTGCGGAATGACCGATGACACATAAGCCCCGTCGTCGCGCAATCCGAACACCATCCCTAACGAAACCACCTCCGGATTCATCGCCGGATTGTCGCGCATCCTCGCCGCCATTTCCGGATGGATGAACGATGAATGCGGATCCAGACTCGCCAACATGCCTTCGAGCGCGTGATTCACCAGACGGTCATACGCCAAGCGGTCCACATCCGGGTGCCTCTTGCGCACGGTGTCCATCACCTCGATCAACCGCTTGATCGCCGGATACGCCGCATCCTCGGGATCAGGCGGAGCCGCCGGGGCCGCCGATACCAACGATCCGAGCCCAATCCATAGACACATGCATTTCATAAGGCGGAGCGTAGTGGCTCGCGGCAGGCTTGGAAACCGGAAAGTGATGGGAAAAACGACACACCCATCTTATCCGACCCGGCCTACCATCGCACGCAGCAACGCAAGATAGACTTGCGATCGTGATACTTTGACACGGGCATTCAAGGTGGACCAATCCGCGCTGCGCATGAGGGCCAGGGTTTCCCGGGCGATCATCGCCGGCAGAACGCTGGCAGATCGCAGCCTGCTGGAGCGGAGGGTTTTCGCATATTGGAATCCCGCGTCGATCTTTTCAGCCGCGCGTGCCAGCCATTGTTGATGCAACTCTAACAAACTTACAGAATCGTGTGGATCACGGACCGGCAGGTAACAACGACCGTTCGCGAGATCAGCCGGAAGATCCCGCAGGATGTTCACGAGTTGCAAGCCTTTGCCATAGTTGATACCGAGATCTATCAGTTCTGATTCGGGAGTTCTTGAAAACTTTCCGCCGAGGGTGAGGAATCCGAGTTTGGTCCAGAACGCACCCACGCATCCCGCGACACGCCAGGTGTAGTCATCGAGAGCCGCGTCATCAGGCAAGGCGGTGATACGACCGTTTTCCGCATCCGCGAAACGGCGTAAGTCCAACTGCTGGCCGCCAATGATGATTTTCACGACTTCCCGCACTAAGGACGCCTCGCCTTCGGGCAGGCGGCGCAGCCACTCGATAAGATCCGCAGCGCATTCCAGCAAATGTCGCTCGCTGGCATCCGCCACGGCATTCAAAACCTGAACAGGCCAGCGCGCGAGCGGGGCGTCACTGGCGACGGACTGGGCGAATCCATCGAGGCAGGCCAAACGGGATTCCGTGGGAATGGTGGCCGTATCGGCCAAGGTGTCACTGGTGCGTGCCAGCAAATATCCGAGACCGGCGGCCTCGCGCATGGGTTTGGGCAGCAGGCGCAGCGAAAGATAAAACGAGCGGGAAACTCCTTTCAGCAATCGTTTTTCCTGATGGTCGCTCACTGCGGACAGCCAAGCACTCCGGCGGACATCCGGCAAGAACTGG
>CAIVKO010000043.1 GCA_903906515.1 Akkermansiaceae bacterium | reverse complement strand
CGTCAAATATGCCAACAGGGCCTCTCGATCGGCTGTTGCCAGTTTGGCCTTGCGTGACATTTCCGGAATAATGCGCTGAGCCAGATCCAAGGTCTGGTAGAGTGCCGGGTCCTGGAACCCATGGCACTTGCCGCATTTCTCCTGGTGAACGGCGTATCCTCTCCAGACCAGCTCCGGCGATGGTTGCGGATACCTGGCAAGCACCCCATCCGGCGCGGGCGGGTTGTAGGACGGCGCACAGGAGGGCAACGGCAGAAAGAGCCCGTAAATGCAACAAAGTCTAAGAATGTTACTCATCGGCTGGCGTGGCGGAAATCCCCGGGCTCCATCAAAAATCAAAAGAAACAATCGTGCGCAATTGGAAGTCCGGCTCGTCGGCGAGCGATGTCACCTGCCACAACCCCGTCAACGTGGCGGAAATGCGGTCCTTGCGCCACGCAATGTTAGGCCCCGCATACACCCCGCTGTCGCCTATGGTATCCACATCCGGCACGGCAATCTCATGCAGCACTTCAAAACCTGCCGAGAACGACGGATTGAATTGAAAGGAAACCCCGGCACTCTGCATGAGCTCGGCCTCGTCGTTCTGATAGTCGTCCTTCCACGTGATTTCGCCACCCACGTTGTAGGCCAGTATCCAGGAGGCGATGTTCTTTTGCAGCAGGAATTTCCCCTCAAACTGGATGAAATCTTCGCTGCCCTTGATCTCGCCATAAAGCGCCGATCCGAAGGGCGTGGTGTTCGGGTCCGTCAGATTGTAAATGGCCTCTACCGCCATGTCTTGAAACGATGTCTTCGATGAGTGCCCCGACGAGCTCTCGTGTCTCCAGTCGGCAAAATAAAACGCAAGCTGCAGGCGGTCCGTCACTCCATACTCAAACTCATGCCGAATATCGAATCGCTCAAAGCCGGGATCCGCCTGCTTTTCGGACTTCCATGTCACCGAGCTTTCCAACTCCATCGCACCCTTGGTCATGGTTGTGGTTTCATAGGTGTAAGCGAAATGCCGGCTGCCAGCGTTGGCCGCGGATGAAAAAACGTGAAGCGCGCCCATGGCGGACGTTAGCCCAAGGCGGAAATTGGCAGTGATACGATAAGTCATGATGTTTGCTTTGCTGTGGGGGTTGGTATGCATGGGTGGGTGGCGACTCACTCTTCGATTGGCCCACCAAAGGACGTCTGCAGAGAAGTTGAAGCTTGAGGGGGTCTTAATGATAATGAGTCGCAGGAGCGATTCTTGGAAAAACTTGACCTTGGTCAAGAGTAAATCGACAGGCGAATTTGGCCTCACTCCATAAGGGAATGATTTCAGCGCACGGTGGGTTTCAGCGCGAAAAGACCTTGGCTCGCATTATAAGCATCGCCTGTATTAATGGTTTTGAATTCATGACCGACTCCCCAGGAATCGGTGAAAATGGTTTTACCGGATTTTTCGTTGTATCCGATGATGATCCGCATGTGACCTCCAACGGTCTGGGGCTTGAGATCGGGATCTTCGGGAAAGCGACCGAGTTCCAGAGCCCAGAGCAGTGGAATGCCGTCGTCGATGAGCGACTTGATACTTTTGACAAATTTCCGTTCGTCCACGGGTTTTCCGACGAAATACTGGTCTTTTTCAATTTTGACTTCAGTGAGCCCGCCCCCGTTTCCACGCATGGCGATGATCATCAGGCGGGTTTTGAACCTAAAATCGATTTTATCGAGTTCTTTGGACATCGCCATCGCGTTGGTGCCCCTTGCGGGATCACTTTCCGCGACTTGGGCGATTTGGTGCATGTCCGCGCCGATGCCATAGTATTCAAAAATTCGCTGGGTGGAGGCTGGGAGACAATATCCCTTGTTGCCCTGATCCACCATCGGCATATTGCGGATGAACACATTGCCATCGGCGTCACGGGTGACATTGGTGGCCAATTCGCCCAAGCGGGTGGAGGCTCCTCGGGTGCTCTTCATCGCCAAAGCAAGCGCGCCGACGGCATTCGGGCGGGCGAGCCTGAGCCGGAGGAATTCGATTTTCGATCCGGTTGACGCCCCTTCATTGGACTCAAGCAACGCGCTTCCTGCCGGACTATCCCAACTGAAGCCTTCGGTGAGCAATCCCTGCTGCCGGTTGGCCTGCCGCGCCACAGCCTTGGAAGCGAGGCGAGAACTCATCGCTTTTCCGATCACCATCTGGCGGTTTTTAAAATCCTCAGGTGTGATCCCCCCTCCATCGCCGCGATTGAAAATGGAAAGAGTGACCAGATTGAGCTTCCCGTTTGAAAAATCGACCACCGCTTCCTCGACAGAAATGTTTTCATCCAGAAAGGAAAGTTTGATCTCGATGTTCGCATAAAGGGTGCGGCTGAGCTTGGCCCGGGTGTGGTCCTTGGTCAGCCAGCGGAAGAGTCCCACATGCTGCTCATTGAAGTGTTTTTCAAAGGCTTCCGGAGTGAGGTTCCAGTTTCCCGGCAGGGTGGTGAGGATGTCGAGCTTGGCTGATGCCGGAGCATCGGCGGCTTTAAGAGCACCAGCCATCGTTGCGAAAAACAGAAGTCCCAAAGTCAGCGGATTGCGGATCATGCTGACCAATGGATACCAACACAGGTCGATACGCAAGCGGGGATTTTCGTTAGGTTTTGAACTCAGGAGTTATTCGCGACGTGCCCCGCTGGGCATGCGCGTCAAGTTAACGGGTGGATTCCTCCAAAAAAGCCGACAAGTGGGCAACACAAGGAGCAGCGGAACGTGTCCGCCGATGCCCATGGAAAGTCAATGCCCTGTGCCTCAACTCATCTCATTGTCATCTCATGGGCATCGGCGAGCACGTTTTGCCGCTTGTGCCATGAATCAGGGCGTATGCCCAGCGGGGGGCACCGGAGGTCTGGATCAGAGGAAACAGAGATCTAATGATTTTCAGTGACAATTGGAAAGCAGGTGAACGTCTGCTTGGAGGCCACCTCCCAGTATGGGATGAAGCTGTAGTTGGATTCGCCCTCGATGGAGAAATGCAACGGCTTCCCGGCTACTGGCTTGATGCGTTTCATTAGGCTGGCGCTGTCGAAGGCAAAACTCGCTTCAGAACTGTCTACACGGGCACCGACTGCCGCCAGTAAGATGGGGCCGTATTCCAAGGCGTAGCGTGGTTGCGTTTTGCTGGCTTCCTTGCCTTCATATTTCGTCATACGGAGTTCGGCAGGCAGCACAAAGGTGATGCTGTCGCTATCTTTCCAGGTGCGATCCAGCGTGACATAGGTGCCGGGAGTGCCAGTCGCTTCAGGCGCGTTGTTAACCAGAATGGCCATCGGCTTGGTCGACCACGCCGGAACGCGCACACGAATCTTCGCGGCGACGGGAGAGGTCAGCGTGAAGCGCAGAGCCACTTTGTTATCAAAGGGAAACCCTGTGATCATCTGCGCTTTGAGGGTTTGCTTGTTTTGCTGCCAACTGATCTCGGAGGGTGCGAATAGATCCACATACAGGCCGTCGGGAGCGATGGTGTAAATGTATTCAGGAATGGATCCGATCATCCGTGTGCCCTGGCCTTCGCAGCAGGTGCCGATTTTGCAGGGCGAATCGTCCTTATGGCCGACTTTGATTGTGTGATATAAAATGCCCTTGTCACCATTCTGATTGGGCAGTGCGTTGTTGTAGATGGATTTTTCGATCTCTCCGACAAATTTTTCCTGCTCCGGATCTAGCAAATGAAAACGCTGGCTCAAGCGCGCCATGAAGACACTTCCGCACAATTCGCCCGTGCAACGGAAGATATACGACTTCGGCGGATACGAGCCACCTTCGCAGATGGCGATGCTTCCGCCAATATGCTCCCAGTTGTCGTGATAGAGTTCCCAACCACCCATGGCGGCCTCAAAGTAATCGCGTTTCCCTGTCGCGCGATACAGGTCAAGGTAAGGTTCGATTGCAGTGAGCAGATAGCAGTGAGGCCGGTCATACGGATACTTCCATATCGCGTCGGTATCGCGCCGCGCCAACTTGGCCAGCCATTCGTTCTCCTGGAAATAACGCTGCACCACCTGCAGATCCTCCGCTTTGCCAATCGGTGTGAAGTAAACCCGGGTGTTGGCGACCGTTCCCTGCTGGCTCTGGTTGGGACGGCGCAGGAGCTCGGGCAAATAAGGACTTTGATTGAACCAGTCGTAAAACCCCCGCAATAGAGGAAATGCCTTCGGGTTGCCTGCGTAGCCTGCTTCTATCAGGCCATGTGTGACCCATGCACGGGTGTAGCCCGCACGTTCGAAGCCAAAGATCCCGTCGCGCGGGAAAGCCATGATGTATCCGTCGGACTCACGGCACTTTTCGATCACATCGACGATGTCGTTCATGCGCTTGCGCATAGCGGGATCCTCCATCCAGCGAAGCGTATTTCCGGCACCCATCAGGAAGCGGCCCGCATTCTGGCCGGCTAATTTCGTATCCCAGAAATGATCCGGCTTGCGCATACCTTCAGGATTGGTTTTGCCGGCGCGCGTCCGGAATTCACGGACCATTTCATCGACCGTGAAGGTGCTCATCAGATAGGAGATGTTGTTTTGCATCGCCGTCTTGAAGAGCCCATCGGCCAAATGCACGCCGCCAAGCGGAGCCTGCGCCTTGTTTGCCACCGGTTTCCATTGGTCGGCCGGAATGACATTGCCTGGATTGTCGGTCACCACATCATCCTGCGGACGCCGCTTGAGCGTGAGATTCGTCACCCCTAGAGTCCCTTTGAACGAATCGGCGACCGGACTGCCCTCGGCAACATTCTTGCCGCCCGACCAGACTTCGAATTTCATCAACGCCAGCTTCTGATTGCTCAGACGGGTCGCGGTCAGGCGCACATAACGCCCCGCCGTGCTATTGCCGGGGAACAGGATGACGGTGTCTTCTGTATTGGTAAAATCAGCACCAGTCTGATCGCTAATGATCCGGGCCGCTTTAAATTCAGGATCGTCCGATGCTTCGATTTTAAAGCGGATTGGAAAACTCACTGTCTTGTTCTCGCCTAGCCAACCCCATTCGACATGTGGAAACAATTTGACTTTATCGATCGGCACGGAGTGACCCATGTCAACCTGCACCCAGCAAACGGTATTGTTGTTAGACAGCGCGGGCGAAATGTAGTTTTGAGCGGTCGGACGGGCGATACGTTCAACGCCCATCGGCGCATCGACAATGGGACGCTTCGGTTCCGCGCCTGACGCATGTGCCACAAGCAGAACGATGGCGAGGTGCGCGGCGCTGGCGGAAAGGAAGAATAATCTGGGTTTCATGATTGCAGGGCTTCAGGAATTGGAAAAGCTGACACTCGGATGTGGAGGTTTACTTCTTATCTAACAAACCAGGGTAGTGCCGCTTGATCATAGCTTGTTCTTCGGCGGGCAATTCATCGATAGCGGCCGGCTTGTCCTGCGGACGGGTGCCCTTCTGGTTGATTCGGTTCATCAGGCTCCAGTTGCGTGATTGTTTGCCGGGTTCGGGGTCGCCTGGTTCTTTGGCCGGGAGATCATAGCGGGTGAAATCGATCACCTTTGAAGCGCCGTCTTTCTTCCAGTTCCGCAACAGCGCGAGGCGGAAATCCCGGTTCATGAACCAGCGGATTTCCTGATCCGTTTCAGAGGCGCGGATGCCGCAGCCGCGATAGACGAATTGATAGTCGAGCTTTTCGTTGTTTTTGAAATGTGCGCGCCACAGTTCGCCGAATTCTCCCTGAGTGATGAGTTTGGCATCGGGCCAGCGCTTGCGGATTTCGGTGAGCCAGAGGTTCAGGCCATCCATGCCGGTGCGACCACCGTAGCCGTAGATCTTGCGCGCCTCGACCAAGCTCATCTCCCAGCCGCAGGTGACCCAAGCGAAACCATTGCGTTGGAAGCCATCGTCAAAATGCGAGGCGGTGGTGGCCATCATCGCCTTCAACCCACGCTCGGTCCCCATGGAAAGTAACGTTTCGATCGGCCCGACTCCCTGACGGCTGCGCCAGCGTTCGCCATCGACGATTTTCGAGCCAGGAATACGAGCGCAAAGGAAATCGACCGTCCAACCGTCGAGGTTCACGCAGTCGATGAAATCCCCGGCTCCCCGAGACGGTTTGCAGAAGTGCTCGCGGGACGGATAATAGGGATAACTGATAGAACCTTCGCCATCACCATTATCAACGGCATACTGGCTCCAGATATTGCCTTGGCAGACATGGATGCCCTCTTTTTCCGAGAGGTAGCGCAGGTTGTCGGAGGAGAGAAATCCGGCGACCATGCTTTTCGGCCGGTATCCGTCGCCTACAATTTCGGAAACGCGCTTGAGTCCGTCGTGAAGATCGAGATTCACATGTTCGCGGGTGTTGTACATGTTCGCGAAGTAAGCTCCGGGGATGAAGGTGATTTCATCGCCGAATTTTTTATGATAACTCACGATCAGTTCGCGCAATTCTCGATAGCTGTCGCGGGTGTCATGGAGGGCGAGCCAACTGAAGGCCCAGGTGATGCGCGCGCCGGGCCAGGCCTTTTCGATGACCTCGCGGAAGGCGCGTGCCTCGGCGGGCGTGTGGACACTCGATTCGTCCGGCCCTAGGGCGGTGTCGCGGGTAACCTCGATTTGACGCACCCTTACGATGGTATTGAGAGTGATGAACCGGTGCCCCATGAGTCCATCTGGCGCGGCCGGAGCAGGCGGCTTTGAAGGATCGGCAAAGACCGCGCTGGATATGACCAATGACAATAAAACGAGCAGCGACCGACGGAGTGAGGGTGGAATGAAAATCATTGGAGGAAATTAGGAATCGCGTTCAAGGAGAGAGATCTTTCAAGATGAGACCTTCAAAGAAGGCGTTCTCTGCAATTTCAATGCAAATAGGCTTCCTCTCGCATGTAGATGGATTTTTTGCCTTATGCAAATTCCCAGCCCCTGCGTTCAACTACTCAAAACCCCGACGATCATCATCAACATGAAACCCACCATGACCAACACCGATAGATATCCCATGATCAAGCCGGCGATGGCCATGCCCCGCCCACCCAGGCGCACGGATGGATCCGCCATCCGATTCAACGCCAAGTGACCACAAATCACCGCCGGAATACCGGGCAACATCAAACAAGTGACCAATCCCAGAATCCCACAAACCATGCTGGTGATCGCCAACCCGGATGTCGGCGGCGCATAGGGATACGCACCACCAGTCACCCCAGGCGGTGAATAAGGCGAAGCACTTCCCGGAGGCATCCCCATCTGGATGTTTTGAGGTAGGACTGCCAACTCCCCGCAAGACGCGATCGGACTCCAATTCTGCATGCCCTCTTTCCAAACCATGTCCGTCCCGGCAATCTCACCGGATGCGAGTTTGAATCGGATTTCATCGAGTGAAACCGGACCCAATTGGTTGGAATTCTTGGAATAATACCACTGCATAAATGAAATCGTGAAATCCGGAACTCGGTATGCCACCCGCAGACCCTCTCGTAAACTCCTAATCACCGCCGCCCATACCAGGTGGAAGCAGGTCTATCGGCTTGCATTCGGCGCGAAGATCGACTATTGGCATCATTCATTCAGAGCAATCTGGACATGCCGGATCGACCCGCATTCCTGAATTCCCCCTAAATCAACATCCATCCATCACCATGAATTCCCTCAATTTCCTATTGTCCCGCATGGCACGACAACTAATGTTGTGGCTATTGGCCGCAGCAATGCTCGGTGGATCCGGCGTGTTCGCTGCGTCCATCAGCGGGCAGAAAGCGCTCAAAATGAAGCTTTCGGCTGATCGTCTCACGGCTGAAGTGACCGTGCCAGAGGGTGTCGGCAGCGTGACCTTGCAAAAATTTCAGCGCAACGGCGGTTGGCAGCAAGTCGTCTCCCAAAGCGCGGTGGTCGGCGTGATGACATTCACCCTGCCCGCGACGGCTAAAAATGTCCAGTGGCGGGCGCTCGGCTGGTATGAATTGGAAACCGCCTCGCGCAGCAAGTTTCCGGTGCGGTTCTACAAAGGCAAAAACAAGTTTGGCCCTGTCAAAGCGAACGGCGGATCCTTGCTCGCATCGCGGGATCTGGCACTGCCCTCCACAGCCATTAATGTCGCCAGCCCCACCACCCCGGACACGCCGGTGGAAGCGGATATCTGGAAGGTCGATGGCAACACCGTTTATTTTTTCAATCAACTGCGCGGCTTGCAAGTGCTCGATTTGACCGATCCTGCAGACCCCCGCCTCACCGCGTCCCTGCGGCTCCCTGCCGTCGGCCAGGACCTCTATGTGCTGCCGTCGACCACTGCAGACCGCACGATCATCCTTCTCACGCAAGGATGGACTCGGGATAGCGGATCATGGACTCGCATCCAGCAGGTGAAAGTGAGCGGCGGCAAGGCGGAAATCAGCTTTAGCCAGGAAGTGACCGGCAGCCTTGCCGATAGCCGACTCGCCGGCAATCGCCTGATTCTGGCAACCACTGAATACGCCGCTTCGGGTGGTCTCATCGTCGGCAACAGCAATGTGAAATGCCACTTGAGCGAGTGGTTGCTGGCACCGGATCAAGCACCGGTGGCCGCCGCGGAAACCCTCATCGAAGGCAGCAGCCCGCTAATCGCCTCCGGTTCGGAATGGTTGGCGCTCGCGGTGCACCCGGACGGGCAATGGAATGTGACCGATGTGTCGGTATTCGCAGTGCGTCCCAGTGGCCTGATTCGCATGGCCGATCCGATCCGCACCGAGGGTGCCGTCACTGATAAATTCAAGATGCAATGGAGTGACAACGTGCTGACGACCATCTCGGAACGCCGCGCCATCAACTCCGGGTGGGTGCCCACGACCGTTTTGGAAAACTTCCGTGCGTGGGCTCCCGAGGTGGTGCACCCGGTCGTAGTCGAGCAACGTCTCGGACGATTGGAACTCGCCACCGGCGAAAGCCTGCACGCCACCCGCTTCGCAGGGGACAAAGCCTATGTAGTGACATTCCTGCGCACCGATCCGCTGTGGGTGGTCGACCTATCAGACCCGGCGAATCCGAAGGTCGCCGGCCAACTCGAAGTGCCCGGGTGGTCGTCACACCTGGAACCGATCGGCGATATGTTATTTTCCATCGGCTGGGAAGCCGGTACGGTGGCGGCCTCGTTGTTCGACGTGTCGAATCCCGCCGCACCTGCCTTGCTGCGCCGTCTGAGCTTGGGAGCACCGGGCACCTTCAGTGAGGCAATGTGGGATGAGAAGGCGCTCAAGGTCCTGCCCTCTGAGGGTCTGGCGCTCATCCCCCTGAATACTTACGACCCGCTTTCCAGCCAATGGCGCCCGCTACTGCAATTGTTGGATATCGATACCTCCGCCCGCGATTTGCGCCTGCGCGGCGGGATAGCCCATGCCTTCGACGCCCGTCGCGCCGATTTGTTAGGCAAGACGGTGGTTTCACTCTCGCAACGGGTCATGGTGACGGCCGATATCACGGACCGCGATGCTCCGGATGTGTTGGCCGAGGTTTCACTGGCTTGGCCGGTGGACCGGGTGTTGGAAGCTGGAAATTATCTGCTGGAAATCGAAAACGGCGGCCGCTGGTATGCGAGTGATAACCGGGCGACCGCGAGGATTTCTCCAGCCAACTCACCGGAGCAGATTGTGGCGGAAGTCGATCTCGGCGATGGTACCTTGCGGACAGCGGAATACCGCGACGGAAAATTGTATGTCTTGCGCGATCAAGGCACCAGCATGCCGATGTATTACATGAGCCGCATGATGCCGATTTTCGGTGGCGGAGGATCCTCGGGCGGACCGCTGGTATTGGATATCTATGATGCCACGGCGCTGCCCGCGCTGACATTGTTAGGATCATGCTCGATCACACCTCCGGACGGCGCACAAATCGCCACGGACCACTTGTTATGGCCGCAGCCGAATCGTCCTGCAGTGGTACTGGATTACCGGTTCAGCTATTGGTTCAGAGGAACTCTGCCGCCGGTGCCGATGCCCATGACCAATCAAACAGCGCTCACCTATTCGCTCCAATCGCAGTCGTCGGTGGCGATTGACGTCCGGCCGTATTGGGTTCCGGAAACCGCTCCCAGCCTGATCCTGTTCGACGTTTCCCAATCGACATCCCCTACAGTGGCTGACCCCGTGAGTCTCGGCCCCGTGGGAACCATGCTCAACGGCATCTGCGAAGCTGCCAACGGACGCATTGTGCTCGGAACCTCGTATTGGAAAAACCCGCAGAACAACCGCTGGCTCGATTCCACCCAAGCCGTGCAATCCGCGCTTGTGATCAAGGTCGGTCCCACCACCGCGCCTTTTGTGCGGCCCTTGGTCGATTTGCCCGGTGAACTCTTCGCAGTCACCGAACTCGATGCCAATGGATTCTACGCGTTCACGCGCACCTCCACCAACGGCACCTCCTCCTCGCTTCAAGTGAGCGCCTGCGATGGCTTCGACGCGTTTCTCATCACCTCGCTCAACGTGCCCGTCAATACAGTGGTCGCCGCCGGCGGCAAGCGCCTGTTTGTCACCAGTGCGAATGGCGTGAATCGCCACCTGCTCAATGACAAGGGCACCCTCACCCCCGAGCCCCAACTCCAACTCGGCTGGGCACCGGATGCGCTCCGCTGGATCAACGGCGTCCTCACCGGAGCGTTCGGGAGTTCTCTCTTCGCCGCCCCCGGCGATGGCACCGCCGCCACCACTTGGGATTTCCCCACCTGGAACCTCGGCCTGGATCGACTCACCCTTGCCGCCGACGGAGATCTATTGGTTCCTTTTGGCGACTACGGAGCGGAACGTCTGGAGCGGTGATTGCTAACGGAAAATCTTATTCGGCAACTCTTGCTGGGAAAATCGCGACCCAAACATGGGGTTTGAAAAATCGAAAGAAAATTTTGGAATGCGATACCTGCACAATTCGCAGGCGTTAACCAATGGGCCACAACTGACCGATTTCATGTAGTTGTGAAATATTTTCGTGCCCGGTTGTTTTTTGTCACACAACCGGTCCATTCTGCCAATAAGGGGTAATGATTGTATCCACTGACATTCCCGCCGGACGGCAGGCATTCGCGGTTCTCGCCCGTGAACACCACCGTGGGTTGCTGATTTTCGCCCGCGCTCTATCGCGCAATGAGACCACTGCGGCCGATTTGGCGCAGGAGGCGTTTCTCACCGCGTGGCAGAATCTGCAGAATTTCGATACCACCCGCGACTTCGGCGCATGGCTGCGCGGAATCGTCCGCAACAAGTGGCGCGAGCACCTGCGCCGGCACGCCCGTGAAGTGGATGTGGACGAAGCCACCTTGGAGGCCTGGGAAAACCATCTCGCGCGTTGGGATGAGAGCCGCAGCGCAGGCAATGGCGATCTTTCTGACGCACTTCAGGATTGCATCCAACACCTGCCTGCCACGATGAACGATGCCGTTCAGCGCTACTACTATCAGGAGGAAGCCGCTGAAACCATCGCCCAAACCCTCGGTGTCGATGCCGCCACCCTTCGCAAACGCCTACAGCGCGCCCGGGAAGCCCTGCGCACCTGTCTCGATCGCAAACTCCCAACCCACGCATGAACATGAACCCCACCGAATCCACCCAAGACATGCCGCTTGATGGCGGCGAAAGACTGATCGATGCCATGCTGCGCGAATACGCGCGTCTCGGCACCAAAGCCGACGAGATTTTCCTCCAGCGGATCGACCGAGCGCTATCCCCGGCATCCACCATTCCCTTCCCGCAGCGCAAATCACGCTTTGCAATGATCGGGTCACTCGCAGCCGCAGCTGCGATTGTCCTGATCGGCGGCACGATGCTGATCAACCGCGCCGTGAACGATAAAAGCTCGCCGTTTGCCCAACAAAGAAGTTCGGAATTGTCTAACGGTATCCAACTGCAGACGGATTTCCCCCCCGAGTTGATCGAAGGCACGCCGAAACCGATGAATGTGCCGGGGCTTATGCCCGTCCCCACCGATCCGCCCGCACTAATGGTGCCTCAAGGAACCCGCCTGCTCTCGAAAGGCAAACCCGTCACCAGCAGTGATAACAATCCCATCATCGGCAGCCTTGATCTCATCACTGATGGCGACAAGGACGCGGGTGAAGGATACTTCGTCGAGCTCCTCGACGGCCTGCAATGGGTGCAGATCGATCTCGAACAACACGCCGACATCCAGGCGGTGTGGTTGTGGCACTTCCATTCGCAACGGCGCGCGTATCACGATGTGATCGTGCAGGTTTCCGACGATCCGCAGTTCAAACAAGGTGTGACCACCTTATACAACAACGACTACGACAACTCCGCCCACATGGGCAAAGGTATTGATCGTCCGTATGCCGATACCCGATTCGGTCTGCTGGTGGACGCTAAAGGCACGCAGGGTCGCTACATCCGCCTCTACAGCCAGGGCAACACCGCCAACGAAATGAACCACTACATCGAAGTCGAGGTGTTCGGAACCACCCGTTAGAAATCAAAGATATGCACAAGAAAAAAGCCACGGGGTTGCCCTGTGGCTTTTTTCTTGTGGGGCCGGGAAACGGGCGTGAAACGAGAATGAATGGCAGGGACCGATTTGCCTAAGAGCTGACGCCGGGCTTAACTCTTGTCTTCGCCGGGGAAATCATGAGAACCTTCGCCATGAGCGACCCCAAACCGAGCCGTCTGATCACCAGAATTTTCTCGTGGATTGTCTCGGCATTCACCTGGCTCATTCTGTTGATCGGTGTCCTGTGGGCGTTCGGAGCGCTTTGGTTCGATCTGCCCAAGGCGGTGATACCCCATGCTGTTGCTCCGGTTTTTTTCGGGGTCGTGGTGCTGGCTGCGATTCTCGTGCGTCCGCGTTGGCGGGCCAAGCTGGGCATCGCCATCGGTGTGATTCTGGTCATGATATGGTGGTTCACCCTGCAACCGAAACAACACCGGGATTGGAAACAGGAAGTGGCCCTCACCGCTCATGCGGATGTCGAGGGTGATATCGTGACATTTCACAACGTGCGCAATCTGGAATACCGAACGGTAGAAGACTTCACCCCGCATTACGATGTGCGCCGCCTGGATCTGCGGAACTTGCGGGCATTGGATTTGTTCATCACCTACTGGGGGTCTCCTTATATGGCGCATCCAATCGCCTCCTATGATTTCGGTCCGGACGGACACATTTGTTTCAGCATCGAGACGCGCCCGGAAAAAGGCGAGGGCTACTCCGCGCTGGGCGGGCTCTACCGGCAATTCGAGCAGATATACGTGGTGGCGGATGAGTGTGACGTGATCCGCGTGCGGACCAACTATCGGAAGGGTGAGGATGTCTATCTATACCGGCTGAACGGTCCCAAGCTGAAGGAGAGCTTCATGGAATACGTGCGGTCCGTGAATGAATTGCATGAAACCCCGCGTTGGTACAACGCCATCACTAACAATTGCACCACGGGCATCCGCCATCAACGGGCGGTCGAGGAGCGCAAACCGTTCGATTGGCGCATGTTGGTCAACGGCTTCGGCGATGAGATGCTTTATGAGGAAAGTGCCATCGACCGCGCTCTGCCGTTTGCGGAGTTTAAAAAAATCTCCCACATCAATCCCAAGGCGAATGCGGCGGACAAGGATCCCGATTTCTCCGAAAAAATCCGGGTGGGTTTGCCTGCGATGCGTTGATGGGGAGGATCAATCCTCCTTGTATGCTTCCGCGCGGCGTTCGTTGATACAGCGGGTGAGCCAGAGCACGAGGCTTTCGGCTTCCTTGGATTCGTTGCGCAGTGCGCAGAGTTCCGTCCAGTCGAGCTGGGTCCTGGATCTGGGTGCGGCGATACGGTTGATATCGAGTTTGGCCATGATCGCGTCAGTTTCCTGCGGGTGGGCGTTGAGGATGTTGGCTGGGCGCGGCAGTTCATCCAGGGCGTGCGGGGTCAGTCCAAACGAGGTGACTCCCACGCCAAAGGTGGCGCTCAGGCGACGCAGTCCGTCGGATAGGGCTTCGTCATCGATCGGTGCGGCGTAAATTAACTCACCGCCCTGCGACCAACCAGAAACGGCCAACGTCTGATAGAAATCCTCGCGGTAGGTCTGCAGCGACGACTGGATGCGCAAACGTGCGGCATGAAGGCGGAAAGGCGAAATGCCAAGCCGTTGTTTGAAAGAGAGCATGGCTTCATCCAGCGCCATCTCCTCATCGGGAGAACCGCCGGTTTCCCAATCCACCAGCACGATTTCGGGATATTTCCAAAGATTGCTGATCGGTGCGTCCTTGGCGAATGCCTGGCGGAACGCGAAGGGGAACCGTCCGTTGATTTCAAAATAACGTGTCACGACCGCGCGGAATTTGCGGATGCGCAGCATCGTGTTGTCCATGATATCCTGGTCGACGGTGGTCAGGTCATCGAGCCGGCCCTGGGTGAGGGCCAGTAGTTCCTGCGCGCCGGAAAGAGCGGGTAGGGGAGCACTGCGGCGGTAGTATCCCTGGCCTTTCTCCACCTTGGCGATCGGTGAGGCCGGGTCGCAGGACATGATGGAAAAGTGATACCTCAGCGAGGCGTCGGAATAATTCCCCGTCAGTTGCAACCGTGTGAGGCGGATCAACTCGGTTCCTTTGATGGAATCCGAGGGATTGCCCGGGAGCAAGGTCGGTAAAATGTCAGTTAACTGCTGGCGGAGACTCATGAGGGACGGCAACACATCGTGCGTTAGGAACATCCAATTCATTCGAACCCAGTTCATCAAGCCTCAAAAAGAAGAGATTTAAAAAAATCATCGTCACGCAGGGGTGTTTTTTGAAGAAATCACGCAGAAAGCTTGTCCAATCGGCCGATTTCACCATGCTCAGCCTATGAATTTCAAACCAACTCTGCTTGCCGTTTCCTTGTTTGCCACCCTTCCGGTTTCCGCGCAGGCCCCCGATCCCAAGGCGATTCTCGAAAGCGCCAGGATGGCCGTCAAGCTCGTCAATCTAAACGATGGCCTCCAGGGCAATCTGCGCAAAGGCAGCGCGAAAACCCCGGTGACGCTCTTCCTCAAGGGCAAGGACATCCAGTTCCAGTTCTCGGAAGTCAAAGACCAGTGGCGGATTTTTCACATGCTCCTCGGCGATGATAAATTTGATCTGTTTGAAATCGTCGATGGCAAGAACGTCAAGCTTTCGGCCGAGAAACTGGTTGCCCCCATTGCCGGGACCGACCTCACCTACGAGGATCTCGCCATGCGTTTCTTTTACTGGCCGGACCCGAAGTTGGAAACCATGGAGGACGTCGGCGGGCAGTCGTGTTACAAGATCCGAGTGGCGAAACCCAAGGGCGTCGCCGGTCGTTACGATGTGGTTTATGTCTGGGTCCACTCGAAATTCGGCGCTTTCATGAAAATCCGCGGTCACGACAAGAGTGGCGGACTGCTCAAGGAATTCCTGGTGGAGGACATCATGCAGATTTCCAACGATGTCTGGACGCTGCGCAAAATGCAGGTGTCCACCCACGACCCGGCAACTGGGCGGCGCCTCTCGATCACGGATGTGACCTTCGATAGCCCTAACAAACCCGGTCCGCGCGGGATACGGTAAAAGCGCTGAAAAGCGCTTCTCTTGAAGAAATCTCGCGCAAAGCCGGTAGAGCAGAGATTGAAGCAGTGCAACCCGATATTCTTGCCATGGACGGTTCGAACAAGATTCCGAGCTACATCGACGCACACAACCACCTCCATGACCTGCGCCTGGGAGATCTTGCGCCGGTCATCGCCGCCATGCGGAATGCCGGGGTGAGCCGCTGTGTGGTCAATGCCACTCGCGAGGACGACTGGGCTGCCGTGGAATCCCTCGCGCTGGCGTATCCGGATTTTGTAATCCCAGCATTCGGCATCCACCCGTGGCACGCCCATCTGGCGGCGGACGGTTGGCAGGCGCGCCTCGTCGGATTGCTGGAAAAACATCCGCTGGCCGGCATCGGCGAGTGCGGCTTGGACCAATGGGTTTCCTCACCCTCCATCGAGGTTCAGATGCCTGTTTTTCTCGACCAGATGCGCATTGCCTGCCAGATGGCCCGCGCTCTGACCATTCACTGTCTCAAGGCCTGGGCTCCTTTGTTCGACGCCTTCGACGATGTCCCGCCGCCACGGTTTCTCATGCATTCATTCGGCGGATCGATCGAAACCGGCCGCCGTTTGATCCCATACGGCGCGTATTTTTCCTGCTCGGGCTATTTTCTCCATGAGCGGAAGGCAAAGAATATCGAGGTCTTCAAACAACTTCCTCCCGACCGGATTCTGTTGGAAACCGACGCTCCTGACATGGCTCCGCCCGATGCGGAGCGCTCCCACCCGCTGCCCGGAAAACTCAATCACCCAGCCAATCTTCCCTGTATCGGTCGAGCCCTAGCGGAACGCCTCGGGATGGATGCCGGGTCATTCGCGGCCTTGACGTCGCGGAATGCCTTGCGCTGGTGTTGTCAAAGTTTATCCTGCTGAAACTGAATCTATCCAAATCAACCCATCATGAAAAAAATCATCGTTGCCCTCGTGAGTCTGGCGGCTTTGTCAGGCGCGGCGTCCGCAGAAACCGAACCGGGATCTGCGCCTGGAGCGCCCGGACTCGCTGCCGGAGGTGCTCCATCCACCCCGGAAGGGAATCAGGAGAAACCGGCATCTGTGATTCAGGCGAATGTGGTGGCGAAAAAACGCGAATACATGCTGACCCAGGCATTGAAGGATGGAAAGGCCGCAATCGAAGAGGCCTTGGCCAAAAAAAGCAAACCTTCGGTCAATCCGCCGGAAGTCGATATCGAGTTGGAGTTGAAAAATAGTGGCGACAAACCGGTCACGATGATTTGGGGCGGTGACCAAAGCCGGATCACCCTTTCCCTGAAAGGCCCGGGAGCGATCAATGGTTCCTGGCCGATGATGATGACGATGGATTTCCAGATGGGAGTTGAAATCAAGCTGGCGCCCGGCGACAACCACCGGGTGTCGATCAAGTCCCTCGGCTACGGCCCCCGCAAGATCGTTAGCGGTGGATGCTGGTGGACCGCGTCCGGTGATTACACATTGACTGTAGGAGGCAATTTCAGCAGCAACAACGAGTCTGTCCCGTTCGCCGCGCCGCCGGTGACGCTCAAGGTTTCAGAGGCGAAACACAACTAATTGTAATAAAAGCTCTTGTCGGAGTCATTGCGATCATCCTGATCTTTCTTGTCCGACGAAGAGGCTGGCAAAAGATAACAGATTTCAGTGAATCTCCACCTTGGTGCCTTCTTTGACCTTCGAGTAAACGATGGGGATCGTTCCGCTCGGGCCGCGAACGCAGGCGTGGGATGCGGGGTGGCGTAGAACCGGACCGATGTGGTGGCCCACTCCGTCAGGAGTCAGACGCATCCAGTAGCGCATCGGAGCGCCGTCAAAGCGACCGCCCTCGGGCATGGCGTCCAACACGGCATCAGCATTGCCATTCACGCATTCACCGGCAGCATCGTACATTCTTCCGTAGCGGTTGGATTTCTTATCCACCACTTTTTCGAGGATGTAGAACGTGCCGGTAGGTGTTGGGCGGCTCTTGATGCCCGAGCAGATCGGATAGTCGATGACGATCTGATCGTTGTTCATGAGAAACCCGCGCTGGGTGGCGAGATCGATTTTGATATGCGAGTTGCTTGGGTTGGTCTGTGCCAGCAACTCGTCGTTTTTCCAAACGTTTTTGGTCAACGGATATTTCGGATCCGCCTTGAAATTTTCGTAGGTGCCGGCCGGATAGGGGTTGATCGGATTACCGTTCTTGTCGATTTTGGCAACGGGTTTCTGGTTAGCACAACTTGCGATCAAAACAATCGCGATTGCGGCAGCGCATTGGGCAAGGTTGCGGAAGGTCATCATGGTGTTTTTGCGTTGGGGAGCGGTCAATTAGGACCAATTTTTCAAAAAAGCAACCTCAATGGTGGGTCGGGCCGCATTCCGCTGCAAAAAATCCCAAAATTTTCGTGATTTCACCGGGCTTGCCCCAAGGCGGACTTCCACCTTTGGATTTCCGAGCGGACGTTGGAAATCGACGGCGCGCCCGGGTTGGTGCGGGCTTCCAAGGCGCGTTCCAGCGAGAAAACCTGCTTTGCATCAGAGTCGTAGGCGGGGTCGATGGCGGTGAGGTCGAGTTGGTCGAGGGGCGTTTTGGTGGCGATGGCTTGGGCCACGGCCTTGCCGACGAGTTCATGGGCGTGGCGGAAAGGCACGCCTTTTTTCACCAGATAATCGGCGAGATCAGTGGCTAGCAGCATCGGGTCGGAAGCGGCGGCACGGCAGTTGTCCTCGCGGAGTTCCATGGCTGCGATCATCTCCGTGTTCACGGCCAGGATGAGGAGCAGCGTGTCAACCGAGTCGAAAAGCGGGGGTTTGTCTTCCTGGAGGTCGCGGTTGTAGGTGAGGGGCAGGCCTTTGATGGTGACGAGCAGGTTCATCAGGTTGCCGACGAGGCGGCCGGTTTT
>CAIVKO010000042.1 GCA_903906515.1 Akkermansiaceae bacterium | reverse complement strand
CGGATTTCACCATTCCAACTGGTAACCCACACCGCGGACGGTCAGCAAATGACACGGCGACGCGGGATTTTCCTCCAATTTCGCCCGCAATGTAGCGATGAAATTATCCACCGTCCGCGTGCTTGGATACGCGTGGTAGCCCCAGACCACGTCGAGAAACATTTCGCGGCTTACGGTTTGTCCAGGTTTTGAGGCCAGCAGACGCAACATGCCGAGTTCTTTTTCCGACAATTCAAAACTCTGCCCTCCCCTCGTGAGCTGGCGCTTGCCGAAGTCGATGGTCGCGCAGCCAATCACGATTTCATTGCCAATGGCATCCTCGCGTTCCTTCCTCCGAAGCAGGGCACGGACGCGGGCTAACAACTCGCGCAGACTGAATGGCTTCACCAGATAGTCGTCCGCCCCGCTGTCCAGACCTTCCACGCGGTCGTCGATCTGGCCCTTGGCGGTGAGCATGAGCACCGGCATGCCGCGCCCACGCTTGCGGAGTTCGCGACACACGGCGAAACCATCGAGGCCGGGCATCATGACATCGAGCAACACGAGATCGAACGACTCGGTGCAGGCGAGCTCCAGCCCCGCCGGCCCATCGGCGGCGGAAAGCACGCGGTATCCTTCCGCCTTCAGTGTTTCCACCAATGCAGTGCGCATGGGGGCTTCGTCTTCGATAACTAACAATCTCATGGGGTGGTAGGTTGAAGAACAGGTCCTATACGACCAATAGGACCTTGGAGAGTGAATACACTGCCTTTTCCGGGCACGCTTGCTAGAATGACTCTCCCACAGTGAGCTTCCGCGATGGCTTTCACCAGACTCAGCCCGATGCCCGTGCCTTGGGTTTCTCGACGCAATTCATCGCCCAGACGGTAGAAGCGCTCGAAGATCCTGCGTTGTTCCTCATGCGGAATCCCCGGCCCTTCATCGCGCACTGTGAGCGACCACGAATTTTCCCCATCCATGCAAAGCGAAGTCTCCACCGTGCTTCCGTGTGGTGAAAACTTGATCGCATTATCCAACAAATTCACGAGAGCCTGCTGGATCGCTCCGGCATCGACGGATGCCTCCACGGGCACCATCTGGGAGCTCAGCGAGATATTCTTCTCCTTCGCCAACGGTTCCATCACTTGCAGCGTGTCGCTTGCCAGCGAAGCGAGATCGCAGGCTTCCATCTTCCAGATGCGGCGACCTTGTTCGATGCGGGCGTGGTCGAGCACATTGCCAACCAAAGTCGAAAGCCGTGCTCCTTCACGGGCGATCAAGCGGTGGAAATCCTTCGCCGCTTCCGCCGACACCTTTCCTGCTTCCAGCGCGTCTGCCATCAAGCGGATCGAGGCCACCGGCGCACGGAGTTCGTGAGAAACACTGGCGACGAACTGGCTTTTCATCGCATTCAAGCGCCGCTCGCGCCGGACCGCCCGATGCATCAAGCCCAGCGCTCCGGCGGAAATCACCACGGCGAACCCGAGCAATGCCAGCGTCCAACGTCCTTGCTGGCGGGCATTGGCTTCGATCATCGCCGGATTCTCGGCAGTCACATCAAAACGAAGATCCTCCCCGAAATGAACCGGAAAACTTACCATCACTTCAGGGTGGGAACGGGTTACTGCGGCTTTCATACCATCGATGGTTAGAACCAGATCGGCCCATGGTGGAAGATGTTTTCCAGCCATGCCGAGCGCCTGCTTGAATGCCGCATGGCGGATGAAACGAAGACCTTTACCATCGGAAGCAAGCCACCAGGTTTCCCCATCGTCACGGATCCATTTTCCCGCCGCATCAATCTCCGGATGCTGTTTCAACAAGGCGCGGGCTTGTTCGCCATGACTCCAGTTCTGCGGAGATTGCCCGACCTTTGTGAACACCAACGGAGTGAGAACCGATGCCGCATCACCCGTCGCCAGATCTACCAGAATTCTTGCATCCGCCGAATCGTCACTTGCCTCAAACACGCGGAATCCCGCCAGGATCCGCCGTGGCAAACCTGCGGGTGAGATGCCGGCCTGCGGGTCGTCCCGCAGATTCCGCATGGCCGTTAGATCATTACCATCCAGCACCGCATCCGCTGCGGACGTCGCGCCCGGCACCGGAGGATCGGGAAACAAGGGAGTCGTTTCCACCGCTGCGGTGAGTTCCCGCGACAGGGTTTCTTCCGCAAAACGTCCCGCCACCTTAGCCTCCTCCCGCGCGGAGGACCACGCAGCCTTCACCTGCGCCTGCACACCGAGCCACGCCAATCCTCCCAACACCAGCAACGGCAAAAGCACCGCCAGCGTGAGCCAGTGAAGGGATGACGAAGGGCGAGTCATGTTAGAATGATGATCTTATTCATGGCGTGGTGCGCCGCGGCAGTGAAGGCTGTGGAGGCGCTGCGAATCGCGGTATTTGACCAGATCGATGCCGAGTGCTGATTTCGTCACCATCCCGCAGAAAAAATTTGGCAGCTTCGCTAAAATCCAACTGGGAATCAACGCGCTTGACCTTGATCACTTCGTTACGGAACAACCACGATCCACGGATGCTTGGCATCCCTGACTCCGGGGGCACGGGAATCCATCCGCTTTCAGTTTCGATGAAGCGCGGGGCTTTGTAGAGAAGGTCTCTCTGGATAATATTCCCCTCCTCATCCGTGACTTGCACGCGGCCGCTGAGTGCTTTGGCGAAAAATCCTTCTTCTTGCGCGCTGAAGCCTTTCCAAGGCTTGCCCACGTGATCCTTGAGCAGGGAAATCTCCACGATATCTCCGAGTTGGAGAAGAACATCCGCCTTTTTCGCTTCTTCCGCCGTGGTTTGATCGGTGGCGGACGCGATGACTTTGGCGAGGTTCACCTCGATCACTTTTTCCGTTCCGTCCTCCAGCAAACGCCGGATGCGGAGGTTTGCGAGATCAGGATAAGGAAGCAGGGTAAACCCGGAAAATGCATTCTTCTCTGACATCTTTGCCGCATCAACAGTCTGGGTTTCCGGGACATCCATCCAGATCGAAGCCGAGGGCACTTGCGTATCCACTATGGCTTGAATGAGCGTCGGGATACTGGCCGTATGAGCTTCAAAAACTGTAGCTTGAATGAGCGGGATGCTGGCGGTATGAGCTTCAAAAGTTATAACCTCCCCGATGAATTTGATAAACGGGTAACCATCCGCTTTCAGCGTGACCACTTGCCGCCGCGCTCCGACGTGGTCCTTGCTTGCTTCGTCCGGGATTTCCAGTTTCACTCGGTCTCCTGTTTTCAATTCGAATTTACCGGCCTCCTTCGAACCATAGGACAGGCGGACGTCCGACCAGCCTTTCCGTGTGACATGGATCGTTGGCGACGGTTTCAATGGGGTGGGCGTTTGCCAGAAATACTCAATGAGTTGCTGCAAGTTCGTCAGTGGAACTTCATTCTTCGTTGGATCGAAGATGAACCGGTCGCCACGCATCGTGATCTCGCGGCTCTTGCCGTCCATTTCAAACGTGATGGGAAACGCGATGCGTTTGCGGAGGGCAGTGAGAATTTCGGGAGGAAGCTCTTTGATACACATGTTGCCCCCAGTGACACGGCACTCGACGACATCGCCCCACCGAAGAGCAGGAAACGACGCACTGCCGGAAAAATCCAATTCCTGTTTGACCAAGACTCCGTTGTCCCCTTTTCGCCAGATCAGCCACTGATATTTCATTGATCCGCCATTGCTGCGTACCCACGAGCTATTCTGGTGGTTGGCAAGTAACCATGTACAGAGGTCCGACGGGGCGGACTCTCCAGAACGCACCGCGATTTTCGCGGACCTGACTCCCCATAAATCATTGATCACCAAATGAATTTCCGAGTCGTTGGCGAAACCCGGGAGGGCGCACTTCTCGGCGAGAAAATCCCGAACCTCTCCTCTCGTCTCCATGAATTCTTTCATCCAGGCATCGTCTGGTCTGGCTCCAGCGTCCACCAGCAACGTGATACATTCCATGTTTCCCCTTTCATTCTGACTTTGGATCACTAGTGGAATCAACTGCTTGTCCGACTTGGCATCCGCACCGTGCTTGAGAAGCAACTGCACTGCGTCTTTGGATTTGGTGGTCTGCACAGCGATTGCCAGTGGTGTGACATTCCGTAAAAACTTTCGCGACGGATCTGTAATTTCAAGATTCCCGGTGAGGCGATTGGGATCGGCACCAGCTTCCAACAACCGTTGCATGAGGGATTGCGAGCCAGGCATTCGATGATAGGCGATCTCATGGAGCGGCGTGATCCCGAAGCCACGGCTCGGGATATCGGGTTTCGCACCCTTGTCCAACAACCAATTCGCCGCATCATAATTTCTTTCCGCGATGACCCACTGGAGGGAGGTTGCTCCCGTCCGCGATGACACATCCGAATACGCCGAAGCGGCGTCAATATCCGTCCCGTGTTTCAACAGGATTTCCGCGCACTCCGGTGAGCCAGCCAAAAGGGCATAAGCCAGAGCACTTGAACCTTGGGAGACCTGAACCCCGTCATTCGATGCGGACATTTCCCCGGCCTTGAATCCGCGCTGCAACAGAAACTCCAGAATGGTAAAACGCTTGTATTGAATCGCGGCCTGAATGGCAGCCGTCGCTACAGCCGCCGGAACGGCCTCTTTGCCGGCGGTCAACTGCTTGACGATTTCGAGAGAACCATTCGCCACCGCGTTGCTAAGCGCGTCACCTGCATAAGGCCGACTGCCAGCCTTCAGAAGATGGGCAACGAGCTTTGACCTTCCATCGTTGGATGCCACTCCGAGAGTTTTAGGATCAAGGATGATGTCCGGAGCGGACTTCGCCAATCCTTCCAGTTTAGCGATTTCTGCGGCCTCGGCATCAACCACCGGCGCTTCCGATTCCAGCGGTTTCCCACCGATTGACGCGAGGTTTTCGCGGGCGAGCTTGGTTTCCGTTTCCGCCTTCGGGAACTCGGCGAGCAGACGCTGATAGAGTTGGATGGCGTCGTCCTTGCGGTCCTGTTTGCGACGGACTTCGGCGAGGCGGAAGAGGGCGGATGCGGCGAAGGTCTTCTGCGCGTCGTGGCGGGCGAGGAGATCCTCGTATTGTTTCGCAGCCTTTTCAGAATCGCGGGTGACTTCCTCGGTGTAGAGCGCATCGCGCAGCAGGTCGCGGAGGGCGGGTTCTTCCGCGCGAACGACAACTTGGAAAAACAGAAGCGCTAACAGGATCAGCGCGGGGCGGGAAAAGGGTGTGGGATGCATGCGGACGAAAATGACAACTTCGTCAGTCCGGTATGTCATGGAATGGTCATGAAATCAAGTTTTGCGCCATTTCCGGATCACCACTCACGGTTTTTCAGCCACCGGCGGGACCACTCTGGGGCGATGTTGACGGGTTGGCATCATGCGTCCGTCAAGAGCGAGGTCCAACCCGCGACGCAAGGCATAAACCCGGTAATTCCATTCCCTCGGAACTTTTTCGAATTCGCTATCGCCGACAAGATTCCCTTCGAAAATCAATTCTTCCTTGGGTCCTGTGATTTTGACTTTGTATGCCTCACCATCCTTGCGGACTTCAGCGCGGCCTTCCTCCGTCGAATAGCTGGCGATTTTTTGAGCGACATCCACGCGGCGAATCGGCCCTGAGCAGCCACCGGGAAACAACGACGATTCTGCGAGATCGCCGATGACCGGACGTTTTGCTAGACTCGCGTCACCGAGTTTCAGTTTAACATCGATCGGCTTACCACCGCGGAAAACCGCGAGAGAAACCTCGTCACCGGGTTTAAAAAGGCGCAGCAACGCAGCCAACTGACCTTCGTTGACAAGCAGCTGGTCGTTGATTTTCCATAACACATCGAACACCTGCAATCCAGCGACTTCACCGGGACCGTCCTTCTCGACATAGCGGACGATAAATCCGATTCCCGCTGGCAGAGTCGGGATATGCGCGGTGATCGTTTCGTCCGGTTTGGTCACGTCCAAACCGAGCCATGCGCGCGGCGCATGAGGCAGTCGCTGAGGCACCGGTTGCTCACTCGAACCCTCCGCCCAAAGCAGCGACTGACTTGCAAAAAATGCGATGACCAGAAGTTTCTTCATGGTCAGAACGCGCTGACTGGCATGAGGAGGATTTCCTCACGCGGTTCCGAAATACTGATCACGATACCGGATTCCACATCCCGCAGGGTATTTTCCTCGACGACACTGAGGCGCGTGGCCTGCATGGTGGAGCCGTCCTGATTCTCCAGCCAGCCTTCGTCGGTCATGGACTCGACACGATCGGACTCGCCGACCAGCACAAAGCCGGGCGCGTGGGATGCGGTTGGAGATGTTGCGGTGGTCAATGCAGCGGGACGTTGGGTCAGGGGAAAGACGCAAGCCGCGGCCACACCTGCGGCGGCGATTCCCGCGACTGCGATGCGGCGCAACCACGGATGGCCAGATGGCGCGGCCACTTGTGAAGTGGCGGCCAATTCATCAATCATCGCCTCGATTTCATGCTGGCCGGTCTCGCTGAGAGCGGATGGCATGAGCCGGGCAAGAATCGTTTCAACGGAATGGGCATCATGCATGGCGGACCTCCTTCATTCGGCGCAGTTCGTGCGCGAGTTGTTCCAATGCGTAGCGGTAGCGGGAAGCGGCAGTATTCGGCGAAATCGCGAGGGTTTCCGAGATTTGGGCGAAAGTCAGGCCGCCCCAGAATTTCATGACCACCACCTCGCGGAGTTTCGGGCTGAGATTCTGCACGGCGTCCCTGAGAATCAGCGCCTCCTCATCTTCCTCAAGCATCGGATCCAACCAGACATCCTGGAAATCGTTCAGGTAAATGATCGATTCCTCACGTTTTTTGCGGCGCGTCTCACTGCGGTGGTGGTTCAGACCGCAGAAGCGGATGGTAGAAAAAACCAACGGAAGATCCGGTGGGGATCCGCCGTGATTGTCCCCCTGATGGTGCCACATGCGGAGGATCGCCTCCTGCACGAGGTCCTCTGCATCCTCGCGGGAATTGCTCCATCCACGCGCGAAAAGCAGGAGGCGAGGCCCATTTTCGGCCAGCCACTGTTTCCATTCGCTTGAGGGGAATCCCTTCATTCAAGGTGTAAATGCCCCGTTGCCGGGATTTTGTCTCCAAATATTAACCGGATCGTGCGGTCTTCAGCCAAAAAAGCGGATTTTTCCAGGAACCGGTGTGCGGCCTTGGGCCATGGCTTCGTGTTGTTCCGAACTACACGAGGAATCCACCGGAGCATCCGGTTCGGCCTCTCTCGACTGGACATAGCCTTTTTCGATCATCCAGCTCTCGACTTCCGCGCCACTCACATCGGCGATCATCTGGCCATCGATTTCCACGCATGGAGAGAGAGATTGGCCACTGCGTTGTTCCATTTCCCAACGGAATGCTGGATTCTTGATGATATCCTTCTCTTCGTATTCGAGTCCGTATTTGCGCATAATAGCACGGACGCCTTCGCTCCAGCCGCAGAAGGTTTTCAGATAAACGGTGATTTTCGGGGTAGTTTGGCTCATAATGGTTGTTTCGCTGGGAATACTAGCCGCATAACACCCGCCGCGCAAGCCAAGGAGCGGCGGGTTCAGCGCGCGAAATCGACCGAACCCAGTAGAGTGAGCAAGATCGGTTTCACAGGCACAGGATGGCCGCCATCCAACAGCGTGCAGAATGCACGCGCTCCGCAAACACTCCGATCCGCCATGCGCCGGGCACTCCGCCGCCGGGCTTGCCATCGGTGGGTTTTCGCGCGAGAGTGACCATCAAGACACGCTGTCACCTGTCATTCGCCCCATGCGCCTCGCCGTTATCAACATTGTCGGACTTTCGGATTCCTTGTTAGGTCCCGACCTGCCCGGACTCACTGCATTTGCGGAAAAGCACGGCCGCCAGTCCTACACACCGGCGTTCCCAGCCGTGACGTGCACGGCGCAGTCATCGATCACCACCGGCACCGCGCCAACAGAGCATGGCATCGTGGGCAACGGTTGGTACGACCGCGAATCCGCGGAAGTCCGGTTCTGGAAACAAAGCAACCCCATCGTCCACGGCGAAAAAATCTGGGACAAGTTACGCCGTGATATACCAGACTTCACCTGCGCGAAATTATTCTGGTGGTATAACATGCATTCCACTGCGGATTTCTCCATCACCCCGCGACCGCTCTATCCGGCGGACGGGCGCAAGGTGTTCGATGTCCACACCCAACCGATGCTGATGCGCGACGAGTTGAAGCGCGATCTCGGCGATTTCCCATTTCCCGCATTCTGGGGACCGGCGGCGGGCATCGCCTCGTCGGAATGGATCGCCGCATCCGCAAAATGGGTCGAAGAAAAACATTCGCCCACTCTCAATCTCGTCTATCTGCCGCACCTCGATTATCCACTCCAAAAAGACGGCCCGCACTCACCAAACCTCCCGGAGGAACTGCGTAAAATCGACAAGGTCGCCACCGACCTCATCGCGTTCTACGAATCGCGCGGCGTAAAGGTGTTGGTTCTATCCGAATACGGCATCTCACCCGTCACACGTCCGATTCACCTGAACCGACTGTTCCGCGAAAATGGCTGGTTGCTCCTGAAAAACGAACTCGGCCGAGAGACGCTCGATTGCGGCGGCTCCCGCGCTTTCGCCGTGACGGACCACCAGGTCGCTCATGTGTATGTGAACGATCCATCGATCCTCGGCGACGTCCGTATCTTGTTAGAGAAAACTCCGGGCATTGAAGAAGTCCGGGTTCCATCCGAATCATGGACCTCTGGCATCGGCGTGGAACGCTCCGGGGATTTCATCGCCGTGGCGGAGCCTGACGCATGGTTCACCTATTACTTTTGGGAAGACGACTCGCTCGCGCCCGACTACGCGCGCACCATCGACATCCACCGCAAACCGGGATACGATCCCTGCGAACTTTTCCTCGATCCCACACTGCGATTTCCGAAACTGGAGATCGCTAAATTCCTGCTGAAAAAAAAACTCGGCCTGCGTGGCTTGCTCGAAGTGATTCCCTTGGATGCCACGCTGGTGAAGGGTTCACACGGGCGCGATCGGGTGCCGGCGAACGAGCGTCCGGTTTTTTGGGGAAGTAAGTTTCCCGTTGAAACCGCGGAGGACGTGCACCACGCGATTCTGGATACGGCAATGAATTCCCTGTAAGGAACGATTGCGCCCCGGCGTATTCTGCCGGTGATGAAAATCAAACTGCTCGCGGGATCATTGGCCGCCATCGCCACAATGACATCCATGGCCGCGCCCATGTCTGGCGACCCGTATGCCAATGAAACTCCAGCCCAGCGGGATGCCCGCATGGCATGGTGGCGCGAGGCGAAGTTTGGCATGTTCATCCACTGGGGGATCTATGCGGTCCCCGCAGGAAATTTTGATGAAAAACCGATTGGTGGCATCGGCGAGTGGATCATGCTCAACGGCAAGATCCCGGTGGATCGCTACAAGGCATACGCCAAGGATTTCAATCCCACCAAATACAATCCGGAAGCATGGGCCGCTCTGGCCAAGGATGCCGGCATGCGCTACATGGTGATCACTTCCAAACATCACGACGGCTTCACTCTCTTCCCCAGCGCCGCCAGCAAGTGGAACATCGCGGACGCCACCCCGTGGAAAAAAGACCTGATCGATCCGTTGGCGAAGGCCGCCCGCGCACAGGGTCTCAAATTCGGCCTCTACTACTCCCAAGCCCAGGACTGGACGAACCCCGGCGGTGCGAAATGGGGCTACAAGGATGGCGAAGGCTGGGACAACGCCCAAAAAGGCAGCTTCGACCAATACATCGATCAAATCGCCGTGCCCCAGGTGCGTGAAATCCTCACCCGCTACCAACCCGATGTCCTGTGGTGGGACACCCCGCACCTGATGAACGCAAAGCATGGGGAAAAAATCGCCAGTCTGCTCCCCTTGAAGCCCGGCATCATCCACAACAACCGCCTCGGCGGCGGATACAAAGGCGACACCGAGACCCCCGAGCAGCAAATCCCAGCCACCGGATTTCCCGGTCGCGATTGGGAAACCTGCATGACCATGAACGACACCTGGGGTTTCAAGAGCGACGACCATCATTGGAAACCCCTCTCCACTCTGATCACCAACCTAGTGGACATCGCCAGCAAGGGCGGCAACTACCTGCTCAACGTGGGCCCTACCGCCGAGGGCGAAATCCCCGCAGAATCTATCAAGCTGCTCAAGGAGGTCGGCGCATGGATGAAGATCAATGGAGAATCGATCTACGGCACCCACGCCAGCCCGTTCAAAAAACTCGCTTGGGGCCGCTGCACCACCAAAACCAGCGGCGAGGACACCATCCTCTATCTGCATGTGCTCAATTGGCCCGCCGATGGAAAACTCACCGTGCCCGGCCTCGCCAATGAAGTGAAATCCGCGGAATTGCTCGCCGGTGGAGTAAGAATCACCACCTCGAAGTCCGACAACGGACCGGTCCTATCACTCCCGACCACAGCTCCGGATGCGATTTGCTCAACCGTCAAAATGGTCGTCCGGGGAAAACCCGACGTCACCGAGACCCCCGTCGTCCCGGACAAGGACGGAGTGATCCGTCTCTTGCCCGTTGATGCCCGCCCGAGTGGCAGCGAAATCAAATATGAAAATCGCGGCAGCAGCGGCAACATCGGCTTCTGGACCGATGCCAAGGATTCCGTTTCATGGACATTACGCGCCGCGCATGATGGCAAATATGTCCTTCAAATTGAGGCTGCCGCGCCGACCCCCGGTTCCGTCCTGCAAGTCCAGGGACCCGGAAAACTCGCGTGTTCCATCCCGAAAACCGACAATTTCGAAACCTACCAGTCCACCAAAATCGGCGAGGTTTCCCTATCGAAGGGCACCATGGTCACCCTCACCCTGCGCCCCGTGGTCGATGGCTGGAAAGCGGTGAACGTGCGCAAGGTCGAGTTGATTCCGCAGCCTTGATTTCAGGGATTGCACGCGCGGGGTTTCACAGCAAAGTTACTGGTGTTGGCAATGCACTCCCCATCACGGCCCGGCGACGGTCATCTCTGGATGATCGCGCTCGGCCTTTCCTTACTCGCCAACACCGTCCTGATGGCCATCGTGGGCTTTTCCACTCTGGAGTCAGCCCTACTCAGGAAACATCTGGCGGAGACCATACCCAAACCACCTCCACCCGAGGCCATCGCAACGATCTTCGCCGAAATTGCCGAAAGCCGGGCAACCCTTCTCGAACCCGCAACCCCTGCAAAACAACACTTTGCCAGAACATCGCCGGAACAGGCCGCTCCTCCCGAAAACAAAAACACCGCCTTCATCGGTGAGCGCGATACCAAGGCCACCAGCGATCGAGCGCCAGATCTCACCGCCCCGCCCCTGCCATCCCAATCCGGAGTCGAATCCAAGGACGGGGAAATCGAAACCACCCAGAGTTCCTACCGGGACGGAAAACTCTCCACAAATACCAACCCCGAACCTGTCGTCGATCCCACCCCCGCGACTCCTGCATCCGAAACACCAGCACCTCAGGAACCCGCCGCGTCCGCTGAGACGAAACACACGGACAAACCCGACATTCCGGGAACCGACTCCGAACGCAGCACTCCGTCGGCCCGTGAGAAATTGTTAGACGGCCCGAATCCTGTCGATGTGCAAGTCCCGCGCGAGACGGCCAAACAGGAAAATATCAAGCCCACCCCGGAAAAACGACCACGTGAGGCCCCACCCACTCCGCCGGAATCCATAAAACCTGCCGAAGAACCCAAAATCGCGGAGCTTCCCAAACCAAAACCTCCTCCCGATCCAGCGTTCAGCGGATTCCAACGCAAGACCGCCGTGGTCGGATCGATTTCCCGCACCGGCCACAATGCCCTGGATGTGGTGGACACACCGCTCGGCCGCTACCAGGCGGCCATCAGCCGCGCTGTGGAACTGGAATTCCAGCGCAACTGCGTGCGACACCGCGATTTCATCACGCCCGGATTTCTAACCGTCCGGTTCTTCGTCGAACCAGGCGGCAAGGTCCGCTCGGTGAGTTTCGATGGTGAAATGGTCACCGGAGAAATCCAGAAGGGCTTCACCCTGAATTCCGTCCGCAATGCGGAAATCCCACCCATGCCGGCATCACTGCGCAAGGAATACGCCAAGGCTCCTCTCGAACTCGTCTTCAACTTCTACTTCTAACACATTCTTATGATTGACCTATCTGAAACCTTGAACCACCTGACCGTCGCAAGCGTGTCCACCGCCATGAACACCTCATGGAATTTCCTCCATAAAGGCGGAGTCTTCATGATCCCGCTCTGCATCACCTCGGTGGCGGGAATGACGGCTATCCTCTACAAATTCCTTTCCCTTTCCAGCAACCGGGTGATTCCCTCCGCACTGGCCCGTGACGTGGCGAATTTCCAGGATCGCATCACGGAGGGACAAAGCGAGCCGATCATCAGGAAATTTGAACAGGGCGAGAGCACGTTGGCGCGCCTTGCCGCCGTGGCAATCAAACATCGTGGCAGACCACACAGCGATATCACCCACGCCGTGGAATCCTCGGCCCGCGAGGAAACGGTGCACCTGCACGCGGGAATCGCGGTGCTCGATACCGTCATCACCATCGCCCCGCTGCTGGGACTCCTTGGCACTGCCTCAGGGCTGGTCCTCATCTTCAAAGGACTGGGCGACAACTCAGACCACCTTGCGATTGCCAGCGGCATCGCCGAAGCGCTCACAACTACGATTTTCGGTCTCGCCATCGCGGTTCCCTGCATCATCGCCCACGGCCACTTCGTCCGTCGCATTGAAATGCTCACCATGCGTCTCGAATCCTTGCTTGCGAATCTCGCTCTCGCCTGCGAGCAAACCCAACCCAAGCCCTGAACCACCATGCGGTTCCATCGTATCAAAACCACCCGCAGCCAGATCGCGATCATTCCGATGATCGACATCCTGTTCGTGCTGCTGGTCTTCTTTATTGTTTCCACCGCCTTCAAAAAGCCGCGCAACGTCCTGCACATCGAACTTCCCACAGTGCATGAAGTCCCCTCCGACCAAGTAGTGGAAGCCCGCTCGGTGATCGCCATGGACGCGCTCGGCAACATCACCCTCGATACGCTTGCGGTGCCGGAGGGATTGCTCGAATCCTACCTCGCCGCCTATCAGAAACAAAACCCCGGCCGCAAACTCGAACTCGAGGCAGACAAAAAACTCCCGCTCGAACGCCTGCTCCAGGTCTGGGACGCTCTAACCAAAGCCGGCATCCCGATCAAGGACGTCCCCGCCCGCATCAAGGTGAAGGATCCGTGACAAGGCAGGGACCGTCTTTGCCTTCGGCCATGCGGTATGCGCTTCGCGGCTTCTCAATGCTGCTACAAGCAGCTGAGGCATTCCGAGCGGTCCGCGTGAATGGAAGGAGAATGAAAAACCGTTCCGATTCACTCAGTCGCATTTCTTTCGCACGGACCGCTCGGAGCGACGGTCCCTGCCTATTTTTTCGCGCGGACCGCTCGGAATGCCCTTGCCGTTTTTGAAACAATCCCCATTCCCCATTCGTAAGCCACTTGTCATGCAACGCAGAACCTTTCTTTCCACGGCCGTTGGCGCTCTCGCCGCGAATACGATTTTCCCATCATTCGCCATCGGCAAGCCCGGCAAGTCTGCCAACAGCAAGCTCAACATCGCTTTCATCGGCGCCGGCGGCTGGATCGCCCGCCAACCCTACGAACAAGGATGCGCGGAGGAAAACCTCGTCGCCTTCTGCGATGTGGATCGCAATCTCTGCGCGGAAAACATGAAAAACTGGCGCACCACGCAGCCGTTCTTCGACGACTTCCGCGTGATGCTCGATAAGATGCACAAGGAGATCGACGCCGTCGTGATTTCCACGCCCGATCATACGCACTTCGCCGCCACACTCATGGCCATGGAGCGCGGCATCCACGTCTATACCCAGAAACCGCTCACCCACAATATCTGGCAGGCACGCACACTGGTGAAAGCGAAGGATCGCTACAAGATCACCACCCAGATGGGCAACCAAGGCCACGCGGGCGACGGCATCCGGCAATCGGTGGAAGCCGTGCGCGCGGATGTGATCGGTGATGTCTCCGAAGTTTTCTGCCGCAATGAAGGCCCGGAAATGGGCAGCATGCACTTCGCCAACCCAGCGACCATGCCGCCACCATCGTCACCGGTTCCTGATGGGCTCGCATGGGACCTCTGGCTTGGCCCGGCGGCGAAACGCGATTTCTACGTCGATTACCTGCCGAAAAAATGGCGATCGTTTTTCGACTTTGGGAGCGGCATGCTCGGCGACTTCGGTTGCCACACGTTTGACACCCCCGTTTGGGCACTCGATCTCGATCCACCCACGGTGATCGAATGCATGGCCCGCGAAAAATCCCTCGATGGAGTGATCCCCACGGCCAGCCACATTCGTTTCCATTTCCCCGCAAAAGGAAACCGCGGACCGGTGATCCTCAATTGGTTCGATGGCCCGCAGGACTGGACCAAGGTCGGACGCATCGATCAATTCGGCGCGCAACACGCCGCGCATCTAGGCCGCGCCTGCTGGATGGTAGGCACCAAAGGCCTGCTCGGTTGCGGCACCCACGCCGGCGCGCCGGTCATCCTACCAGACGATCTGCGCAAACAATGGCAGACGAATCCTCCTGCGAAAACCATCCCCCGCGTGGCGGGCGGACCCTTCCGCGAGTGGATGCGCGCGATCAAGGGCGAGGGTCCGGAACCAGGATCCAATTTCAACTACTCCGCCAAGCTCACCGAGATCATCTTGTTAGGCGTGCTGGCCCAACGCTTCAACACCCGCATCGAGTGGGATGCCGCCAACGCCCGTATCACCAACCACCCGGAACTCAACGCCTTCATCAAGGAACCCGTCCGCGAAGGCTGGGAATACGGGGAAAAGTTATAAGTTATTGGTTATTGGTTATCAGCACCGAACCCGACGCATGCTCCGAGTGGGGAGCGGTGAGCAACGTGGGCGCGTGCATGTTGCACGCTGACGGACGGCGGACATGTTGTCCGCTGGCTAAAACAGGCGACAACATGTCGCCTACCCGACAACCGACAGCATGTCGGCTCTCCTCATGTCAGGCATCAGCGGGACCAAGTGAGTCGGGAGTGTCACAACCCGAGTTCCTGCTCCATCACACGGATGAAGTCAGCCTCACCGGAAGGCAGGCCGTGAAGAATCCTCTTTTGCGTGATCAGAAGCTTCGGCAAGTGTCTGGTTTTTGCGGAAAACGAGACCCAGTCGGCGATGTTGGCCTGAATCAATTCGTCAATCCATGGTTCACGCATCGCCGCCTCAAGACGGGCTGCGGAAACTTTTGCAGTAGCCAATGCCATGGCCGCCGCTTGATCGGGCGGTGGATCCGTGAGGAACGCCCGATGCAGCGCCGGATAAGCTTCAGTATCCGATCTCCACACCGCCAGGGCGATTCTCGTCAGTGCGCAACTACCGGGATGCTGGGGCTCTCCTTCGGGAAGTGCCGCATTACACCCCCGATCAAGAGGAACCGGTAACACCAGCACACAAATATCATCCGGATGTTTCTCCATCAAACTTGATAGAAAACCACGCATGATCCGGCACGCCGAACATTGATAATCGAAATACTCAACAAGAACATGTGGCGCATTTGGACGTCCGAGATGCGGCATTGCTGCGACATCGTAAACCATCTCGCCATCACCAAACTTCACCTTGCGCCCGTTTCCACGTGCGTGAACACCCGCGCCTGATGCAGCAAGACCTCCAGGAGTATCATCAAGTTGATGAGTCATAGGCCGCGGGCCGAAATACTGCAAAACGGCGATCCCCACCGCCGCCATCACGGCGAAAGCCCCCATGACGATATTCTCATTCACGGCACCGCCCCGTGTTTTTCCGCGCCAAAATGTAAGACCGACCAACGACAATCCGACCGCGTGCCCGGTCATGCACCATGGACAAAGCCGCCCGATGATCACTGCCTGCACAAACACAAACCACACCGCCGCACCCAGCATCGCTCCGAGACAGATATTAACCCAAAGTAGATTTTTTCTAACTATGGCAATCATCAAAACCAAATACACACCCGCTCCCGCCATCGAAACGGGAACACCCAACACGACGGACCATTGGGAATTGAGCATGGTTTCACAAGACCCTCCTGCGCCACAACCCGCGATCCGCACGCCGGACAGATGATGGAATAACAGCAGGCAGTTGATCGCCAATCCCGTGAAGGCGAGCACAAAAAACGCAACGATCCACCACTTTCCAATCGGCAGACCTCTCTCCCCTTTTACCGGACAACCCATAACTAAGGACTTTCTGCCTTCACACGGACAAACCGCTTGGGCCGATCAGGACTGTGTGGCTCAAGATCTCTAACAACCAACCCTGCGGGACTATCGGAAACCGTTACGGTCTTGCTCGTGCCGGAATACCAATTGACCAGATCAGAGGACACCTCAACCGTGAGCTTGGCGGTATGATCGATGCGGCGTGGAATCGTGACTTGCAAAAACTTATCGGAACCCGACGTCACAAGCTCCATCGGCATGGCGGGAGACTTGTTCGCCTGCGTGGGCGATGTCCCGAATACATACTCCATCAAATTATTGATGCCATCACCATCAGGATCCTGATCGAAACCGTTACGCTTTTCATCTTTCATTTGGATGAGCGCCCACTCGTTCCATGAGGTTTTTGGTGGTGCCGCATTGAAAATACTCGCAGTTCGCATCAGGAACGGCACGGAAACGGGCTGAAGCGCACCTACGATCGCCGTGGCTTCCGCGGCGTTCCATTCCAGAGCAGACAAGGGATTGCGTGCTTCAGCCGCCTGATCCGCAGCGAGGACCGGCCATTTCCAGGTGTCTTTCTTCAACAAGATCCATTCGCTCGATCCCACACCACCGCGGAATCCCCAGATGTACGCCTGCTGACCACCGGTGAACGGTGAGCTCGCTTGATCCACCACAAAGTTTCCGGTGAAAAAATCACCTTCCTGTGAGTAGTTCGCACGCTGCGCGGCCAACCAATGAGTGGTCCACTCCGCAGCGTTTTCAGCCGTGGGCACAAAACCATCCGTAAACAAACCCAACTCGAACACCATTTCCTGATCGATCAATTCTCCCGTGCTCGTCACATTGGTTTTGTAAGTAGGACCATACCAATGGATCCGCTCGGCATGACACGGACTGGCAATCCCAATTGCCAGCACAGCGGTCAGCAAGGTGACATTCAGGTTGATTGCATTCATAGGACGACGATTGCGACGCAACAATGCGAACGCCACACCCAACGCGGTCAGTAAAGCCGTGGATGGCTCCGGAACGACGGTGAATGTTTGGAATGTGTAGTTGTTATCCGTGACCGTGTAAGTTCCCCCACCTAGTTTCTCACCCTGACGCCCCCAGACCGGGGTGACAGTCGCAAGATCGCTTACCGACCATTGTTTATTAAGATCCGGGCAACATTCGTTCGGATTATATGTAGGAAAAACCCAGTCGTTGGCTCTCGCCAGAAACCACTCGGTGCCTGCCGATACAGGATCTTTTTTATTGAAGGTCCATAGGTAGGCCTCCTGGCCTGAAAAGTTCAACCCAACTTGAGCATAAGGACTCATGCTATGGCCGTTTTGATCAATCTCAATGGAATCGCGGGTGAAATATCCAGTTGACGGATCGAAGGTGTCATTCTCGTCTATTGCGTAATCGGCTGCCTGGTCAAAGACCCGCCAATTCGCAGCCCAATCGGCCGTATTGCCAGCGGTCGGCGTGAAGGAATTCGCGAAAAACCCGAGCTGCATGTAAAACGTGTCATTCAAAGAAACTCCCATACTATCCCGCAAGTCGTTAGATATCGCATTGCTGAACCAGCTCACGGACATCGCCCGCACCTGCCCGGCGAACAAACCACAGGCAAACGCCATCACTCCCACCCGAATCAGCGGACGGTGGAAGCAGGAAACTATCCAAGCACTCGAATATGAGACCTTCGCGGCAAAGCGCTCGATCCATGTTCGAATCCAGTGGAATAATTGACTCAGGGAGTCCATGGCGAGGGAATGGTGTAAGTTGGCAGATTGACCTTGGCCCGGATAAACACGGCCCGGTCACGCATCATGAACGGGACGGCATCTTTTGGTAACAACTTGATATCGCCTATTCTCACCCACTTCTGCGTAGGCGTATAGAGCAGGAAATAAGTCTCGTATCCTGTGGTTGCCACATTTGCATCGCGCTTCCACACAAAGATGGAATCGGCGTATTTTGCGTCACCGTCACCGAAGAAACCCGCATCGTGTGTCATCGCGCGGCCACCAGCGCCCGCCGGCGACTGATCGACCGGGTAGCCACCACCCACCAGGTTGCTTCCGGATTTAAGCGGCCGGATGAATTTGTTAGTCCGGATTTCCCCGTAGCTCAAGACGGAGGTGGCCGCGCCCCGACGTGTGACAAACACGCCATAACCCGGAGGAATCACCGCACCCGCCTGATCGGCCAATGCGCCATCACCCACGAGTACCCAGAGTGCGGTTTGTGGATCACTGTCTCCCAAGTCATTGATCCAATAGGTGGCCCAAGCGCCATTGACGAAGATCTGAACTTGATCGGAAGTCGTCGGGACATCGGATGCGGTGAAATTCGTGATAGGAAAAATCTCACCCAGCGTCCAATGGCGACGGATGACCACGGTATTTCCCGCAAGATTGGAGGGCGGTGCACCAGCGGTGTTATTATAAGGCGCGGAACCGTAAATCGCATCAACACCGGCACTTGCCAGAATCACATTGGCTCCAATAGCCGAAGTCACATCATAACGCTTGCCCTCATTAACACCGGATGTCACCTCAAGATAATAGGAGGCCCCTGGAACTAACAGCGAGGTCAGATCCTGACCATCAAATGTGAGATCTTGACCTGACACGGAGGAGACCGTGCCGGTGAATACCGACTCGTGCACGTAGGGAATGTTGTAAGTTTGGCACGTGCCGGCCAGAGCGGTCCTCGCCCAACCTTCGGATTCGACATAGGTCGTGAGAGTCAGCTGGTCATTCACAACCCCTGTGTCATATAGGTCTGCTTTCAGACGCACCACACCGGTCCCTGCCGCCAAGCCGGTGCGCGTTTCCAAATCATGAATGGTGACGGTCTCCGTGCAATCGCCGTTTGGCGCGACGGTGATCATCTCCGGGGTGATCGCCAAGGTGCTCCACACGGTCGGATTGCCGGCGACTGCCGCGTATTGAAGTGAGTAAACCACGTTCAGGCCGGCACCCGTCGGTCGGATGAACACACCTTCAAGCGTGCCGGGTGCAACCGTTGACTCACGAATAATCCATGCCGTGTGATCGAGCCACTGACTGCCCAGGCCACCGTCATACGGCATGGCAAACGCAAACTCAGTGAAGTTGACGTAAGCATCCGCATCCGGATTACCGTTGTTCGCTTCGCTTAAATGAAGTTGTTTCCAATCCGCCCAAGTGTCCGGGCAACGGCTCATTTCGACAAAATTATTTGCGGTGTTGGCCACACCCGCAGTGACAGTTAGTGGCCGGATCTCGTCGAGGTCGCCACTATCTTTGTCCGACAAGCTGACGTAACCCGCTGGCTGGGCTTCTTTCACTCCGTAAGTTCCGGGAGACAAGTTGGCGAAACTGTAGCTACCGTCTGATGCGGTGGTCGTGGTGACCGGTTGGCTGGAACCATTTAGAACCGGATTACCCGAGCCATCCACCAAACTCAGAATCACCCCTTCCAAGGCCAGATCACCCGAGCCATTGTTATCGGTATCGGCGAGCACCGAACCGGTGATGGCACCGGGCTGTTCCTCCACGAAATTGTTGCCGCTGTTAGTCGCTCCGGCGGTGACCGCGACAGCCGTCACGTCGCCGATGAGATCCAGATTTCCACCGTCCTTGTCCGATACGCTATTGTATCCGGATGGCTGGGTTTCCACGATCTCGTAACTACCGGGAGGAACATTGGTGAACGTGTATGATCCAGAACCATCAGTCGTGGTTGTGGCGATGAGTGCTTTGGTCGCGGCATCGCGCAGATCAAGAGTCACGCCGGAAATCGCAGCATCACCGCTGTTGTTGTTGTCTGTATCCGCAAGCACCGAACCGGTGACGGCACCTGACTGCTCCTCCACAAAGTCATTACCGCTGTTAGTCGCGCCAGCGGTGGCTGCGACCACTGTCACATCACCGATAACATCCAGATTGCCGCCGTCCTTGTCGGACAGGCTGTCATATCCCGACGGTTGGATTTCCACGATATGGTAATTGCCGGGAGGAACATTGGTGAAGGTGTAGGCTCCCGAACCATTGGTCGTGGTTGTGGCGATAAGCGAGTTGGTCGCGGCATCACGCAGATCAAGGTTCACCCCGGAAATCGCAGTGTCACCGATGTTATTGTTGTCCGTATCCGCGAGCACCGATCCGGTGATGGTGCTCGGCTGTTCTTCCACGAAGTTGTTACCGTCGTTGGCCGCACCGGTAGCGACCGCAATGACCGTCACGTCTCCAATGATATCCAAATCACCGCCGTCTTTGTCGGACACGCTGTTGTATCCCGATGGCTGGGTTTCCACGACCTTGTAATTACCGGGTGTAACATTGCTGAATGTGTATGCACCGTAACCATCAGTCGTAGTCGTAGCAATGAGCGCGTTGGTCGCGGCATCGCGCAATTCGAGGGTCACGCCGGGAATCGCGGCATCGCCACTGTCGTTGTTATCGGTATCGGCCGTCACAGTGCCATTGATGGACCCGAACTGAGTAAAACCGAAGTCCATCACCAGGTTGTCGGAGTCGTCGGTGTTAGGTCCGTTGGCACCCGCGCCACTGGCAATATCCGGCTCATGCATGGGAACCAAGTGGCCGCCCAAGGTCACTGGAGTGCTGACGATCCCGCCCGGCAATACCGAACCCGCGCCCAGCGGGGTATCCTTGCCGTGGTCGAACTTCTCACCGCTCAGCCTGACATTGGTGCTGGCACCTGTGCTACTGCCATACCCGGAAAGTGCGCTCGAATTGAGCAAATCAACCACCACCACATAAGTCCCGACCGGCCGACCGTCGAAACGATAGTATCCGCTGTCGTCAGTGCTGGTGGTATCCAGGGTACCACCAATGGGTTGACCGGTTCCATCCGCAGCAAACAATTTCAACGACACCCCGGCGATGCCGACTTCAGCACCGTCCATGATCCCGTTGTTGTTCACATCCGCGAACACGCGGTTACCGATGCTATAGAGCGGATTGAAGCCGAAATCCATCACCAGATTGTCACTGGCATCGCCATTCGGGCCGTTGGCACCGGCACCGGTTCCCGTCGATTCGCCCACAGGTTGTAGTCCGGCACCTACGGTGACCGCTACGCTGGGAACGCCATCGACCACCCCACCCACGGTCACCAGCGTATCTTTGCCGTGGTCATAATAATCTCCACTGATGGTGGTGTCCGTGCTGTATCCCGTGACACCCCGATAGAGAGTTAAGGCCGGTGAATTCTCCTTGTCCACCACCACGACGTAGGTACCTGGAACCAATCCGTCGAATCGATAATAGCCATGCGCGTCAGTAATGGCCGAGGCCAACGCCACACCCGTCGGATTGTTAGAACCATCCACAGCAAACAACACCACATGCACGTCGGGAATGGGGCCTTCATACAGTTGATCCAAGTCGGGCTGACCATCATCGTCCGAATCCCGATAGATATCACCACCCAGACTGAAGGTAGGGGTAAAACCAAAGTCGATCTGAAGATTGGAGCTAGCATCACCATTGGGACCCTGCGCACCCGCCCCGGATCCAAGGTCGGTTTCACCACTGGGTTGCAGGCCGACGCCAAAGGCAATGGAAGCCGTGGCAATGCCGGTAGTTGCAGGAGTCGCACCATCAATACCTTTGTCACCCTTGTCACCGGCCACCGTATTGGAACTGCTGAGCAAACCAAATAAAGGCCCAGAAACCGCAAAGTTCGCAGCAGGCAGGAACACCGACCAACTACCGGCCAACACCTGATCGAATCGATAGTATCCGTTAGAATCGGTGGTCGTAGTCGCTAGAACAGCACCGGCACCATTCCTTAACTGCACGCTGACGTTGGCAACCCCTGGTTCGGTGCCATTCTGAATCCCGTCGTTGACATATCCGCCGGACCCAGCCCCGTTGTCGAGGAACACCCGGTTACCGATACTGTAAGTTGCCGTGAAACCGAACCCTACGGTCATGTCGCCATTGGCATCCACATAATTGCCCGCATTGTCCTGGCCATAGCCGGTTACGAATTCACCACCGGGATCGTCCACAGGTTCCGCACCCACGCTCAAGGTGATCACCGGGCTAGTGACTGCCGTACCAAATCCGCCGCTCTGGATGCCGTTGTTATCACCATCGGTCTGATTGTCGGCATTCACCGGAGTCCCAGCGGTCGCCGGGTAACCGGTGAGTGCTCCGCCGCTGCTGAAGTTAGAAGCGGGGATCCGAACCTCCCAGTCGCTACCGGACGGCAGATCGGCAAAGAAATACGTTCCATCGGAAGCACTGGTTGTGGAACTCCAATAGGTCGAAGCACCACCATTTTTCAGATAGAGATCGAGCGTCACCCCGGCGATGCCTGACTCCCCGCTGTCGTGAATACCATTGTTATTGGCATCATTCCACACCAAGGAACCGAGACTGCAGCGGCCCGCCTGGTCCGCGCCGGGTGCGTAAAATCCTAAATCCATGGTCATATTGCCATTGGCATCCACCTTACCGTATGCCGGGTTATCCAGCAGCGCACCCAGCCCAATTTCATCCGGGCTATCCAACGGCTCGCCGCCAGGTATAAGGGAAAAAACCGGACTCAGCACTTCCTGCCCGGCCGCCGCTTGTAAGCCATTATTGTCGTCATCAATGTGATTGTGCTGCGTGTTGCGCAGGGTGCTGGAGGAGTTCAAGGTTTGCAACGCATGGCCCAAGCCGAACACACTGCCCGGGATTTTCACCCGATAATAACCCGATGCCAGGCCGCTGACGATATAGGTTCCATCACTGGCGGTGGTGGTCGTAGCCACCACTCCACCCAGGGTACCCGCCGCGTCACAACTCCACACCTCCAAGCTTACGCCGCTGATGCCAGTCTCGCCGGAATCAACGAAGCCGTTGTTATTGATATCATGCCAAACCAGCGAGCCAATGCTGCATGTGCCCGTGGCCGTCACCATCCCAAAATCAACTGTCAGGTCATCAAAGCCGTCGCCATTGAGTCCATGCGCACCCGCACCGGCACCGATGTCGGTTTCCGAAATCGGCTGCAGGCCAATACCCAGCGTCATGGAGGCGGTAGTGATGCCGTTGCTGGCGGGAGACGAATCATCCACGCCCTTGTCACCTTTATCTCCGGCCACCGTGTTCAAGCTGCTGAACATGCCAGTCAAACTACCGGAAAGCGCGAAGTTCGACGCGGGCAAAAATACCGTGTAAGTTCCAGCTAACACATTATCAAATCGATAGTAGCCGCTGCCATTGGTCGTGGCAGTCGCCACCACCGTGCTCCCGCTCTTCAACTCAACGCTGACATTGGCAATACCGGGCTCACTCCCATCCTGAGTGCCGTTGCTAGCCACGCCGCCACCCGATCCATTGTCCCAAAACACCCGGTTGCCAATGCTATAGGTAATTGCAAAACCGAAGTCCACCACCAGGTTGTCACTGGCATCGCCGCTTGGACCGTTAGAACCCGCTCCCGTACCGACGGCTTCGGTAATCGGCTGAGAGCCCACGCCAGTCGTCACTGCCACACTGGCAATGCCACCCGGAAGAACCGACCCGATACCCAAGGGGCTGTCCTTGCCGTGATCCTTCAAGTCGCCCGTCAACGTGACATCCGTGCTATAACTCGCGCTGCTGGCCAAGCCGGTTAGAGCGCTGCCCGAACCGCTCACATCCACCACCACGACATAACTGCCGGCAGCAAGATCATCGAAGCGGTAGTAACCGCTGGCATCAGTGGTGACGGTGGCAAGCACCGCGCCCGTCGGATTCCCCGAGCCATCGCTGGCAAACACCTTCACGAGCACTCCCGCAATGCCGGGTTCGTTGCCATTGCGGATGCCGTCGTTGGCCACACCGCCGGATCCTGCTCCATTATCGAAAAACACCCGATTTCCCAAGCTGTAGGTGGAAGTGAAACCAAAATCCATCACAAGATTGTCACTGGCATCGCCACTGGAAGCGTGGGCCCCGGCACCCGATCCAACCGCCTCAGTGGTCGGTTGCAGGCCGGCACCCACCGTCACTGGCGTGCTGGCAATGCCGTTGACCACGTCACCCACGCTGACCCATGTATCGTTACCATGATCGAGAACGTCTCCAGCCAGGCTGGTGTTGGCACTGGCCCCAACACTGCTGATCTTATTTACCAGACTCGCTGAATTCGCCCGGTCCACGACCACCACATAAGTTCCAAGCCCGAGAGAGTCGAACCGGTAGTAACCGTTCGCGTCCGTGATAGAAGTAAACAAGGCACTGCCGGTTGGAGCACCCGCTCCATCGGCTGCAAACAATTTCACCGTCACGCCGCTGATACCTCCGTCCGAACCGTTGAGTATCCCGTCGTTGTTGGCGTCGGCGAACACCCGGTTGCCAATGCTAAAGGCCGGAGTGAAACCGAAATCCAGCATCAGGTTATCGGATAGATCGCCGTTGGGGCCGTGCTCACCAGCCCCATCGGCGTTGGCCACGACTTCATTGATCGGCTGCGCGCCGCCGCCCAGCGTGACAGCCACGGTAGCAATGCCGTTGACCACCATACCCACACTCACCGGCGTGTCCTTGCCATGATCGGCAAAGTCCCCGCTGAGAGTGAGATTTGAACTATAGCCGGTGCTGCTCATGTATCCTGCCAGAACCGGCGAATTCGCCACGTCCACCACCACCGCATAATCGCCGGCCGGCAGGTGATCGAATCGATAGTCACCGTTGGCGTCCGTAATGGTCGTTTGCAGCGCGCTGCCCGAGGGGTTGCCTGAAACCGCTGCAAACAACACCATGCGCACACCGCTAAAGCCGGACTCACCCGCATCCAAATTGCCATCATTGTCGAGGTCATGGAACACCTTGTTGCCCAAACTACCATTGGGCAAAAATCCGAAGTCCACAGTCGAGTCCGTTTCGGTCGCACTCAGCGCGATGAGCGGACCAGTCACGCCGCCTCCAATGGCGCTTTGACTGCCGTTGTCGTCGTTGTCCACCCCATTGTCGATGGTGACTGTGGTCAGGCTCGACTGCGGCGCATCGGCCAGCGCCGCGGCCACGCCGAAGTTCGAAGCCGGCAGATAAATCCGGTAGCTGCCCGGTGCCAAACTACTAAACTGATAGAATCCACCGCCCGAGGTCGTGACACTTTGCTGGGGAGCATCCACCCCTGGGCTCTGACCGGCCAGATAGAGCTGCACCAGCACGTTGTCCACTCCCGCCTCCCCGCCATCCAAGAGCCCGTTGTGATTGGAGTCCACCCAGACCTGGTTGCCAATCCCCGCGGGTTGATAATATCCCGCGTCAATCGTACTGTTAGTCGATCCGGCAGCCATCGTATAACTTCCGGTCAGACCGCTGCCCGCATTGGCATCGCTGTCCTTGGCATCGTCCGCTCCTTGATCTGCAAGCGTCCGGTTGTAGCCCGATAGCTCGCCAAAACCCACCTGATAGATACCCGGCGGCAGTCCAATGAAGCTGTAGGCCCCGCCCGTGGTGGTCGTCTGGGTCGCGACCGCCGCCGCATCATCGGAATTACCGGCGATACCGTCAGCACCGAAGCCCGGGCGATAGACGCTCACCAACACACCGGCCAAGCCAACCTCACCCGAATCCTGCACGCCATTGGCATTTGGGTCGTCGAAGACCAAGTTGCCGATAGCCACTGGCTGATAGTATCCGGCATCCACGCTGGTATTGCTGGCACCGGCGAACAATACATAGTTGCCAGTCACACCGGTAACGGCATCGGCGTCGCTATCGGTGGTATCCGCGCCCTGATGGGCCAGCGTCCGGCTGTAGCCTGATACCGCGCCGAAGCCGACATAATACGTTCCACCGAGCAGGCTATCAAAACTGAATAAACCACCGCCCGCAGTTGTGGTGGTGCGCTCCACCGAATTGTCGGCGGCATTATACAGAGTTACGGACACGCCATTGATACCGGTTTCAACGCCATCCAGTATCCCATTGGCATTGGTATCGTTCCAGACTGTGTCACCCAATGAGGCGGTGCCCTTGAAGCCGAAATCCAACGTGGTATCGGAGCCGCTGGCGGGCGCGGTGAAACCGATGGTGGCAAACCCGCTGGCGGTGGCCAGGCTGGCATCGGAATCCACAGCATCATTGACACCTTGATTCTGCGCCGTGAGCAACAGATTGGTCAGCGGCGTCTGGTTGGTGGCCACCCGCAGTTGATAGGCGGTGCCGCCGACGAGACCCGCAGAGCTACCGAAATAGTAATACCCGTTAGCGTCAGTGGTGGCAGTCACACTGGTAGCCGCCACGCCCTGCGCCACGATGCTGACATTGTCGAAATACATGTATTCCGTCGTGCCGCCACCGCCAGAAGTCGCACTCTTGATGAATCGGATATAACGTGTACCGGCCGTAGTACTAACCGCAAAACTGGCAGAACCGGTCCCGGCAGTGCCCGAAGTATATGTCGCCAGAGTAGTCCAAGTGCTGCCGTTGACGGACCACTGTGCTAGAACAGTGTCGTTACCGCTGCCTTGGCGGTAGTCGTAACTGATGGTGAGCTGGTTGGTGTTGGTTGGCGCAACAAAACTGCGGGTAAGCGCGCTGTTGACCGCATCTGCGATCCGGATCTCATAGTCCGTGCCGGTATTGACCACCACGGCAGCGCTGGTCGCCGCCGTCCAGTTAGCCGCCCAGGCGAGCGTGCCATCACTACCATTCAGTCCTCCGGCCGGATCGAAGTCATCGGCAAAGGTTCCCAGAGTAGGCCGCGGTTGATAGGGCAGCCCGCCCGCAGTGTAAACCTGCACCGATACCCCGGACACGCCGGTTTCACCCACATCTTGCAACCCGTTGGCATTGCGGTCCGTCCAGACGTAATCACCGATGGAGACTGCCTGATAACCCGCGTCGATGGTGGTGTTGCTCGCGCCCGCGGCCAGCACATAATTTCCGGTGAGGCCGGTGCTGGCGCTGGCATCACTATCGGTCGTGTCCGCTCCCTGATCGGCGGTGGTCCGACCATATCCTGCCAGCATACCGAAACCCACCTGATACGTGCCGGGCGGCAGACCTGTGAAACTGTAGGCACCGCCCGCCGGAGTGGTCTGGGTCGCCACGGCGTCGGCATCATCGATGGTGCCGCTGAGACCATCGGGCCCGTAACCCGGACGATACACGCTGACCAACACCCCTGCGAGTCCCGTTTCTCCGCCGTCCTGCTGGCCGTTGGCATTGGTATCGTTGAACACAAAATCTCCAATCGTCACGGATTGATAGTAACCCGCGTCAATCGTATTGTTAGTCGCACCCGCTGCCAAACTATAACTACCCGAGAGTCCGGTCACAGCATTCGCGTCGCTGTCTAGGGTGTCGTCCGCGCCTTGATCCGCCAACGTCCGACCGTAGCCGGACAGAGCACCGAAGCCGACTTGATAGATCCCCGGGCGTAGTCCGGTGAAACTGTAAGCCCCGCCGACCGGAGTCGTCTGGGTCGCCACGGCAGCGGCGTCATCGGCATTGCCCGCAATGCCATCGGCCCCGAATCCAGGCCGATAGACGCTCACCAGCACACCGGCCAAGCCTGTTTCCCCGCCATCCTGCACCCCATTGGAATTAAGGTCATTGAACACCAAGTTACCGATTGAAGCTGGCGCGTAATACCCAGCGTCCACGGTGGTATTGGTATTACCTGCGGCGAGCACATAGCTCCCAGTCAGACCGCTGCTCACATTCGCATCGCTGTCTTTGGTATCGTCCACTCCCTGATCGGCCAAAGTCCGATTGTAGCCCGCCAGAGCACCGAAGCCAATCTGATAGGTCCCGGGCGTCAACCCCGCAAAACTGTATGCACCGCTGGCCGGTGTGGTCTGGGTCGCCACCGCCAACGCATCATCGGCATTGCCCGCGATCCCGTCCGCACCAAATCCAGGACGATACACACTCACCAAAACACCAGCTAGCCCCGTTTCACCCGCGTCCTGAATGCCATCGGCATTCAAATCATTGAACACCAGATCACCGATGGCGACTGTCTGGAAATACCCGGCGTCAACCGTGATGTCGCTTGCCCCGGCGGATAACACATAATTTCCGGTAAGTCCGGTGCCGACGATCACGTCGCTGTCCTTGGTGTCGTCCGCCCCCTGATTGGCAAACGTTTGGCCGTAGCCAGCCAGCGAGCCGAATCCAACTTGATAAGTCCCCGGGCGCAAACCGGCAAAGGTATAACCGCCGTCTGCCAGAGTGGTATAAGTTGCCACGGCCAGCGCGTCATCCGCAGTGCCGGCGATGCCATCCGCGCCATAGCCCGATCGATAGACGCTCACCAGCACCCCGGCCAACCCCGTCTCCCCGCCGTCTTGCAAGCCGTTTGCGTTGACATCGCTGAAAACAAAGTTACCGACGCTGACCGGTGCGAAGTAACCGGCATCGATCGTATGGTTAGTCGCACCGGCAGCCAACACATAATTTACTGTTAGTCCGGTGGCCGCATCGGCATCACTGTCGGCTGTGTCCACCCCTTGATCAGCCAGCGTCCGGGTGTAGCCAGCCAGTGCGCCAAAACCAACCTGATAAGTCCCTGGCCGCAGGCCGGTGAAACTGTAAGCACCGCCCGCCGCGGTCGTCTGGGTTCCCACGGCGGCCGCATCGTCGGCATTTCCAGCGATGCCGTCGGGCCCGTAACCCGGGCGATAGACGCTGACCAACACACCAGCAAGCCCCGTTTCCGCTACGTCCTGCACGCCATTGGCATTCACATCGTTAAAGACAAAGTCGCCAATTGTGACGGATTGAAAATAGCCGGCATCCACCGAACTGTCCGGCGCACCGGCGACCAAGGTGACATTCCCCGTCAAGCCGGTGCTTGCGTTCGCATCACTGTCTTTTGTGTCGTCCGCTCCCTGATCGATCAAGGTCCGCCCGTATCCGGCCAGCGTGGAGAAACCTACCTGATAGATCCCCTGGGGCAGTCCGGTGAAGCTATAAGCACCGCTGGCGGCTGTCACCTGACTGGCAACGACCAAGGCGTCATCCGCATTGCCGACGATGCCGTCCGCACCGAATCCCGGGCGGTAAAGACTGACCGTCACGCCTGCCAAGCCGCTTTCACCGATGTCCTGCACACCATTGGTATTGACATCATTCCATACCCGATCCCCGAGGGTCACCGTTTGGAAATAGCCTGCATCAACAGTGTTGTTAGTATCACCTGCGCTCAGCAGATAGTTGCCAGTCACCCCCGTAGCGGGCGTTGCATCGCTGTCAATCAAGTCATCCGCCCCACGGTTGGCATAGGTCAGGCCGTATCCTGACAGACTTCCAAATGCGACGTAATAGCTTCCGGGCAACAGATTGGTGAAACCGTAATTACCGCTGACATCCGAGGTGGCGGTGCCGGCCACGGTATTATCGCCAGTCTTGTAGAGCGTCACGAGAACTCCACCGAGACCGGTTTCTCCAGCGTCCTGCAGGCCGTTTTCATTAGCGTCTAACCACACTCGGTTGCCTATTGCCACTGGCTGGACATAGCCGAAGTCCAGGTCGGTGCGCGCCTGCGCGGAGCTCAGGGCGAAAGTAGCGGCGCCGTCAATACCGCCGGTCAAGTCGTAGGTTGGCAACAGGCCGGAGGCCAGCGTGCTGGTGTCCACGCGGGCGGTGTAGGTGCCGGCGACCAGACCGGTGATGGTGTAGGCTCCATTACCCGCAGTGATGGCCGAGGGTTCGGTCGCACTGTCAAAAACACCGTTGCCGTTGATATCCAAATAGACTCGCACCCCGTTGATACCGCTTTCCGCGACATCCTGCACGCCATCCGCGTTGGTATCGGTCCACACATAATTGCCGACGCTGGCAGTGCTGCGGTATCCGAAGTCCACATTGGTTGCATCCTCGTTGGCCGTCAGGGTCCGACTCGCTGCATTGGCGGTGCCCGTGCCATCGAGATCATACGTCTGGGTCACCCCCGGCGGCAGAGTGCCGATATCCACCCGCACGGCATAAGTGCCGGCAGACAAATTGCGGATCACATAATTTCCATTCACATCGGTGATCGCGTAGCGCTCAGTGGCCGGATCAAAGAGGCTGTTGGCATTGGCATCGATATACACCATAACGTTCGCTATACCCGGCTCGCCGGCATCCTGCGCACCATTGTTATTCAAATCATTCCAAACCCGGTCGCCCATCGTCGCATCATAACGATAGCCAAAATCGACGGTGGTGAGACTGGCTCCGCTCAAAGTCACACTCGCCTGGTTATCTGTCAGCGGACTGGTTAAATCGTAGGTTTGGAACATGCTGGCCGGCAGCGTCGTAGTGTCCACCCTCACCGCATAAGTCCCGTTGAACAAATTGCCGATGGAATAGATTCCGGATGAATTGGTTAGAGCAAAGGCCTCGGTGCTGTCCCAAGTGCCATTGCCATTGGCATCGATATAAACCCTCACATTGGCCAGGCCCACCTCGGCGGTATCCTTGATGGCGTTGGCATTGAAGTCCTCCCACACCAGGTCGCTGATGCTCAAGGCCCCTCGGTATCCGAAATCCAGATTCGGATTGTGCTGGGCGGTCGTGAGCGTGACGCTGGCCTGATTGGCGGTGCCGGTACCATCCAGATCGAAGGTTTGAGTGGTGCCGACAGGCAGCGTGGTGGCATCAATGCGGACCTTGTAGGTTCCCGTATCGAGGTTGCCGATGTAGTAATTACCATCGCCGAAGGTGAGCGAATTGGGTTCGCCGACATCGTAGCTGCCATTGCTGTTGGAATCGATATAGACCCGCACATTATTGATGCCGGGTTCGCCGGACTCCTGCACCCCATTGCCATTGCGATCCACCCACACTCGGTCACCCACACTGCACACCGCGCGGAAACCGAAATCCACATCGGTGCGATCCTGGGCGGCGGCTAACACCACGGTGGCAACATAAGAGGTCGCAATACCATCAAGATCATAAGTCGGCCCGTATTTCGGGTCGAGAGCAGCCACCGATGCCGGATCCACCCGCACGGTGTAGGTCCCACCTAACAAACCATTGATGACATAAGCTCCATCGCCAGCGGTGGTGGACGATGGTTCACTGGCATCCTTGACGCCGTTGTTGTTGATGTCCGCATAGACCACCACGCCATTAAGGCCACCTTCACCGCTATCCTGCACGCCATTGGCATTGGTATCGATCCAGACCCTGTCACCGATGCTGCCATAAAGCGAATCCGACCAAGTGAGTGCGAGATTCAGACCCAGCGGTGTAAACTCGACACTCCCGGTGTTGGTGATGGCCGCGGTGCCAGCCGGGACCAGGCTCGCATAGGTGGCGATTTCGGCTTGGAATACCACTTGGATCTGTTGCCCGTAGTTGATCGTTCCGGGCACCGCGAAGCCCGCGCCATCCAGCGGGAATGCCGTGCCACTGGCGTTGTCAGGCACGCTGACCCAAGCCTGCCACGCGTCATTGACACTGTATCGGTATTGGGTAGTGCCGGCCTTGTAGGTCATATTGGCGGGAAAATTATCCGTCACGGTGAACGGTCCGTTGAGCCCGCTGTGGGCGGTATTGATCATGCGGATGTCGTATTCGATGGTGTCGCCCGCGCTGCAGCGACCATCTCCGTCGGCATCGACCACCACCGAGGACCCCTTTGAGGCAGCTCCCTCACGCAACGGCGGAATCAGGGTGGACACGTCAAACCCCGGAGCACCGGCCGTGGCCAAGGAAGGATTCTGCGCCCAGGCCGCCGCGATCTTGACGTTGGGATTGAGCACATAAACGACCATCCCGCTCTGGTCTCCATCGGGATCTATCAATTGCTGTTGCTGCAGTTCGCGAAGGCTGTAGGCAACATCGTATTTATTGCCGTTAGCGTCGGTGAGCGCTCCGGCGTTGTCGCCGTTGTAATCCACATAGACGGTTTCCAGAGTGTGCCCATTGCCGACGGTGGTGATCCAAACCGGATTGCCGTTTTCAGCCGGATTGGTAGCGGAATACGGGTCGCGCCCAATCCCTAGACTCAACTGCACCTGCGTGGTCAGCGAGGGCTGCCCCACCAAAGTGAATCCGCCGTCGTAGGCCTGATTGTTAGTGGTGGTGGCACTGGCACCATCGACCGCGCAGAATGCGTAAAAAGTCGCCGGGACGGTGCCGGTGGTATAAAAATGATAAGCTCCGAAATTGGTGGTGCCATTGCTGGGAGTCAATGTGACCCGTGCATTTCCGCCAGCAGGCACGCTAATGGTAGCCGTGGTATAGGCCGTGGCACTACTACGATAGTCGTAACTGACGGTGATGGCCGAAGCTCCGGGATTATAGAGAAAAACCGAAGTCCCATAGGTCGCGATGGTGGAAACCGGGGCATAATAACTCGAACTCCAGCGGTAGGTAGGCAGCAACGAGGTGTCGCGACTCATGTAATTGGAAGTCGGCCGACCGGTGAACATCACCACCTGCACCGGTTTATCGGCCAACACACGACCGCCGACACTGACGTTGGTCACATATCGGGTTTCGCCTTCGGCAAGCGTCGCGGTGGTTTCATAGGTGCCATTGTTATCGGCATCGATCTGGACAGTGGCGCCACCCGCACCGGCCATAATCGACAAGGCGGTGTAGGCAAACATGTCCGCGTCCCAGGTCAGGGTGGCCGTGGCCGTGGCTGTCGGCATGTTGGACCCTACCGGCACGCGGTATTCCGTGCCCCAGAGACCTTGCTCGAAGACCTCGACGCAGCCCGCCAGAAGGGTGGCCGTTGAGCCAGGATAGCACGTTTTGGTCAATGTGATCGGCTTGAACGAGGCAACTTTATCCCTGGCATCATATTTGAGCACCGATGCGCCGACGGTCGAGGTGACGTAATTTCGCAGACTGAAAACCGATCCTGCCGAGATCAAGTCGCCTGGGTTTCCCGGCGGACTGCCATTGGCAGGATTACCGTCTCCCCACACTTCCGTCGTGGATTGGGTCGGATTGGTAATGTTTGCCTCGTATCCGTCTTCCCAATGATCGTAATAAATGACGGTATTGTCATTCGCTGCAGCAAACGTCACGAACACATTCAAGGGATCAACCGCCGCCGTGCTAATTCCAACAAATGCCGCCAACTGGTCGCTTTCTGGAAACGGGACGTAATAGACCTGCGAAGGAGCAGGATTGGCAGCACGAGCGGAAAGCGCCAAAGCGAGGCTGAAGACACCCACATACGTCCCCAACGCCAGAATATGCGTGAACGCCGTCAGGAGAAATCTCCCCTGAACCCAACAAACCATAGCTTTTGTTGGCATCGGCACCATAGAGAGGATGATATATCAATAGTTGTGGGGAGCCGGGTGAGGCGGGGGGCGGAGTCGAAAAGAAGAGGATATGCGGACTTATTGATAAAATTCGCGCATGTATTTTTCCAGTAATCCTCAATCTCAACCAGGTCAAGAAAAACATTTTGGGTTTTTTTAAAAAAAACCGCACCCACAATGCGCGTCCGGCAAGTCTTTCTTTGATTTCACATCATCCGAGGCTTTTCTTGCTTCCCGGAGAATAGCTGCTTTGTTTGCACGACCATGTCCGATCCATTGTTCCAACCCCTCAAAGCCGGTGCCTTACTTCTTCCAAACCGTGTGATCATGGCACCGCTCACCCGCTGCCGCGCTTCGGCCGGCCGGGTGCCCAACCCGATGATGGCGGAATATTACGCCCAACGTGCGTCCTTCGGCCTGATTTTGACGGAAGCCACTTCCGTCACACCGATGGGCGTCGGTTATCCCAATACTCCGGGCATCTGGTCCGAAGAACAAACCGCCGGCTGGAAGCTGGTCACCCGCGCCGTGCATGATGCGGGCGGGAAAATCCTCATGCAGCTCTGGCATGTGGGCCGGATTTCCGATCCGATTTATCTGAATGGCGAATTGCCGGTTTCCGCCAGCGCCGTGCAAGCACCGGGACACGTGAACCTCATCCGTCCGCTCAAATCCTTCGCCACCCCGCGGGCACTTGAGATCGAGGAAATCCCCGCCATCATCGAGGCCTTCCGCCAGGGCGCGGAAAACGCCAAGACCGCAGGTTTCGACGGTGTGGAAATCCATGGCGCCAACGGATATCTCATCGACCAGTTCCTCCAGGATTCCACCAATCAGCGCACCGATACCTACGGCGGCTCCATCGAGAACCGCTCACGATTCATGATGGAAATCACCGATGCCGTCATCTCCGTCTGGGGCGCGGACCGCGTGGGCATGCACATCGCACCGCGCGGTGACACCCACGGCATGGGAGATTCGGATTTAGCAGCGCTTTTCACTCATGTCGCCCGCGAACTTGGCAAACGCAAAATCGCTTTTCTCTGTGCCCGCGAGTCCCACGAAAAACCCGCGCTCGGCCCATCCCTCAAGGAATCGTTTGGCGGGGTGTTCATCGCCAACGAGGGATTCACCGCAGCCAGCGCACGGGATGCCATCACCTCGGGCAGGGCCGATGCTGTGGCCTTCGGCAAACCCGCCATCGCCAACCCGGATCTAGTCGAGCGACTCCGCTCGGATGCGCCCTGGAATCCTCCCCACCCTGAATCCTTCTACGGAGAAGGCCCAGAGGGGTATCTCGACTATCCGACGCTCGCCGCAACTGTAGCGGCGGTCTATGACCGTCGCTGATTACCCCCGCGGGAGTGGCGTTTTTAAAAAAAGCCAAAGAAGAGCTTCGCGCATTTCTTCGGCAACGACGCTCATAGAGCGACGCTACAAGCGGAAAAATCCTCCGAATTTCCCTTGCTAATATAATCATGTGGCTATATAGTTGATTCACCAACTTCGCAATCACCCCTATGAAGATCCAAGCAAAACAACTCGAGCAAGACCTCCAATCCGGAAAGAGCGTGACCCTCATCGACGTGAGGACGCCCGTGGAACATGACGAAATGCACATCGAAGGTTCCCGTCTCATGCCACTTGATCGTCTGGACGTGGACGCCGTGAAGGCCGCCATCGGAGAGGGTGGGTGTTGCGTCGTCATTTGTCACAGCGGCAAGCGCGCGGAACAGGCGTTCAAGCAACTGCAGGCCGCAGGTTGCGGAAATATCGCCATCCTTGAAGGTGGAGTGACTGCCTGGGACGCGGCGGGATTGCCGCTCAATCGTTCACAAAAAAATCGCCTGCCACTCATGCGGCAAGTGCATCTCACCATCGGCCTGTGCGTGCTCACCGGATCCATCCTCGCGCTGACCGGAGATAAGAATTATGCAATCGTCCCCGCGATTTTCGGAGCAGGACTCACTCTAGCAGGAGCCACCGGATGGTGCGGTTTGGCGCTCGTGCTGTCCAAGATGCCATGGAACAAGGTCGAGTGCGGCGGATGCGCGAAGTCGTCTTGTTCGGTTTGAGTTCCTTGAGTTGCCACTGGTAATGATGGCAGGGATCCGACCTCCGGGCGGTCCATTACATGGAAAGCGAATGATCATGTGGATGAATGATCTTTAGAACCCTGTATTCTCTTTTCATTCACTTTGCGTGCACGCGGACCGCCCGGAGGTCGGTCCCTGCCTTGGTCATCATTCGATAGCATCCGGTTCTCCGACAGGCGCGATGGGCTCGTCCCCAGTCGTGCCATCCGACGAATCCTCGCCATCCGGTATGACCAGCGAGATATCCTGGAGTTTTTCCTTATCCTTGAGTGTGAGGAGCTTGACGCCTTGGGCATTGCGACCGGTTTCGCGGATCTCGTTGACGCGGATACGAATGCTCTGGCCGGTGGAGGTCATGAGCATGAGTTCATCCTCATCAGTCACCGTTACGGCACCGACGACCGGACCGGTTTTTTCGGTGACTTTCATGGTGATGATGCCCTTGCCGCCGCGCGATTGTCTGCGGTAGTCATCGAAGGGCGTGCGCTTGCCGAGACCATTTTCCGAGGCGACTAACAACGTGCTGCCTTCCGTCACAAGAGCGAGGCCGACCACGAAATCGCCCTCGACCGGGCGGATGCCCATGACGCCCATCGACGAGCGTCCGAGCGGACGGGAATCATCCTCGTGGAAGCGCAGGCTCAGGCCCTCGTGAGTGACGAGGATGATTTCATCGGATCCGGAGGTGCGGCGCACGCCGATGAGTTCGTTGTTTTCCTCCAGGATAATGGCGATGATGCCAGCCTGGCGGTAGTTGCGGAAATCATTGAGCGCGGTCTTCTTGATCTTGCCGGTGCGGGTGGCGAAGAAGACAAAACCGGCCTCCTCGCTGAAGGTGATGTCGTTGCCATTGTCGTCGGTGATACGTTCAAGACGAAGCAAAGCCGCGATTTTTTCCTCCGGTTGCAAGTTGAGCACATTCTTGATGCTGCGTCCGGTGGAGGTGCGGGAACCCTCCGGGAGTTCATACACCCGCTCGACATAAACGCGGCCGGTGTTGGTGAAAAACATGAGGTAATCATGCGCTTGGACAGAGAACAAATGCTCGACGAAATCGTCCGCCTCATTCTTGCCGGTGGCCTTCGTTTCCATGCCCTTGAGTCCCTTGCCGCCGCGCCCTTGCAGGCGGTATTCGGTGGCGGGCGTACGTTTCACGTAACCACGATGGGAAAGCGTCACGATCATCGCGTCATTGGCGATGAGATCCTCCATGGCGACTTCACCGGCCTCGGCAAGGATCGGGCACTTGCGCGGAGTGGCGTGCTTGGCTTTGATCACGTGCAACTCGTCCTTGATGATGGTGAGCACGCGTGATTCACGGGCCAGGATGTCCAGCAAGTCGATGATATCGACGAGCACGCCGTCGTATTCCGCCTTCACCTTATCGCGCTCCATGCCGGTGAGTTGATAGAGGCGCAGTTCGAGGATGGCATTCACCTGGCGCTCGGAGAAGATATAGCGGTCGCCCTGGATGGCGGCCTGGGAACGGATCAAAATCCCGAGCGATTCGGCGGTGGCGACCGGGAAGTTATAGGCGGCCAGGCGCTCGCGGGCTTCGTCGCGGTTTTTCGACTCGCGAATGATCTTGATGAAGTCGTCAAGGTGGCCGAGTGCTAACAAGAATGCCTCCAGCAACTCCGCGCGTTCCTCTGCCTTGCCTAGCAGATATCGCGTGCGGCGGATAATGACCTCGCGACGGTGCTCGATATAGGCGTCGATAGCCTCCTTGAGCGAGAGTTGTTTTGGTCGGTTCTGATGGATCGCCAGCATGTTCACGCTGAACGAGGTTTCCATCGCAGTGAGTTTGAACAGCTGGTTCACGACCACCTGCGGGCGGGCGTCGCGCTTGAGTTCGATCTCGATGCGGGTTTCCTCATCCGAGAGGTCGCGCATGCCTGAAATGCCGGTGAGGGTCTTTTCATTGACGAGGTCGGCGATGCGTTCTTGAAGCACCGCGCGGTTCACACCGTATGGGACTTCGCGGATGACGATGATGGATTTTCCACCCTCGTTTTCCTCGATTTCCATTCTGCCGCGCAGGCGCATCGATCCACGACCGGTGGCGAAGTAACTCTCGATGCCGCGGATACCGCGGATTTCGCAAGGCACCGGAAAATCCGGGCCTTTGATATAATGCATCAATTCGGGGAGCGTGATGTCCGGCTTGTCGATTTGGGCGCAGATGCCGTCGATCACCTCGCCGAGGTTGTGCGGGGCGAGGTTGGTGGCCATGCCCACGGCAATGCCGGTGCCGCCATTGACGAGGAAGTTGGGAAACGCGGATGGCAGAACAGTGGGTTCCTCCTGCGAGCCGTCATAGTTCGGTTGGAAATCGACGGTATTCTTGTCGAGGTCATCCATCATTGCCATACCGAGATGATGGAGGCGGGCCTCGGTGTAACGCATGGACGCGGCAGCATCGCCTTCCACCGATCCGAAGTTACCCTGGCCATCGACGAGCATTTCGCGCATCGACCACGGCTGCCCCATGTTGACGAGGGTCGAGTAAATCGATTGGTCGCCGTGCGGGTGGAAGTTACCCATCGTTTCACCGACGATTTTCGCGCATTTCACGTGAGCCTTGCCCGGAGTGACGCCGAGTTGGCGCATGGCGTAAAGGACGCGCCTTTGCGATGGCTTCAGGCCGTCGCGCACATCCGGCAGCGCCCGGGAAATGATGACAGACATCGAGTATTCCAGGAACGAATTGGATAGTTCCTCGGCGACGTTGATTGGTTTGATGGAGTCGGTGGACATGGGAAATTGATAGGTGACTGAGTCACGCCCTCGACAGCGCGTTGGCGGAGACGAAGAGGTTGCGGACGCGGAAGGCGGCGGGGGATTCTTGGAGGAGGATCATTCTGAGATTATGAGTTTTTGCGGCAAACCACGGCTTTTCCAGAGCACGGGAATTTCCACTTGCCCATCTTGGAACCGGGAACTGGTGCTTGAGAGCAAGGTATGCTGCGGTGGACGCGAGAAAGGCGTCAGCGCGTCCGTTGTCCTTGAGTTGCGGATCAAGCATTTCGGGTTCCTCTGCGATTAGATCGTAAGAAGGATTTTCGCGGAAACGGTCGAGGAAGTCGCGGAGACAGTATCCGAAGCTCTCGGTGTCGGTGATTCCGGCGAACTTTTCACGCATGGGTGACGCGGTCGCGATCATTCGCCACCTCCTTTCATTTCCCCTATGATTTCCTCAATGAAAAACTGTGTTTTCACGGGAATTCGTGATGTGGGGTAATAATCTT